>CALXCT010000122.1 GCA_944386865.1 uncultured Oscillospiraceae bacterium
CGGTTTCGCGGGAGACCGCGCCGCCGGAGAACAGAAAGAGAAAGAAGGAACGCGCGATGGCAAGAAAGGCAGTGGAGCGGAACATCTCCTACGACACGGAGCGGAAGCTGTACTATGTGAGTCTGGAGTATGAGCCGGACGAGCAGGGGCGGCGGGTGCGGCGGTACCGGACGGCGCCCACCCTGACCAAGGCCAGGAGGATCCTCCGGGCCCATCTGGCCCAGCGGGCGGACCGGCGGCGGGGCCCGGTCCGGCAGAGGCTCACTCTGGAGCAGTGGCTGGGCGCCTGGATGGAGCAGGTGATCGTGCCCAACCGGGCCCAGACCACCGTCTACGGCTACCGGAAGATCATCGACAACCACCTGATCCCCCGGCTGGGGGAGGTGGCCCTCCAGGACCTGCGTCCGGTGGACCTGCAGCGGTACTATGCTTACATGATGGGGGAGCGGGGGCTGAGCGCCAACACGGTGCGCCGGCACCACGACCTGCTCTCCAGCGCCCTGCGCACGGCGGTGAAGCAGGACCTGCTGCCCTTCAGCCCCACCGACCGGGTGGAGCCGCCCCGGGTGATCCCCCACGAGGCCAGGTTCTACGGACAGGAGGAGCTGAAGCGGCTGTACGGGCTGGTGGAGGGGCACTGGCTGGAGCTGATCGTCCACCTGGCGGCGGGGCTGGGCCTGCGGCGGGAGGAGATCTGCGGCCTGCGCTGGTCCAGCGTGGACCTGCAGCGGCAGACGGTGCGCATCAAGGAGGCCCGCACCGCCGCCGGTGCCACCATCGTCAGCAAGGGGACCAAGAACTTCTCCTCCCTGCGCACCCTTTACCTGCCGGAGGACCTGTGCCGCCTGCTGCGCCGGGAGCGGCAGCGGCAGGAGCAGGCCCGGGCGGAGCTGGGGGAGGCCTACTGTGAAAGCGGCTATGTGGCGGTGGACCGGCTGGGACGGCCCTGTTCCCCCAACGCCGTCTCCCTGGCCTTCACCCGCTTCGTCCGCAAGCACCAGCTGCCCCAGATCACCCTGCACGGCCTGCGTCACACGTTCGCCACCGTGGCCAACGCCCAGGGCGCGCCGCTCTTTGAGATCGGCAAGGCCCTGGGCCACAGCACCCCCTCCACCACCGGCCGGATCTACACCCACCTGGTGGACGACCTCCACACCGCCACCCTGCTCAAGGTGGCCGACGCCCTGCGGTGAGGCCTCCGGGGGCGCGAAAGGGCGGGGTCTGTGTTTTTCATAAAAAAGATGGGAATTTTCTTTCCATCTTATCTGTTCTTTATATTGACGGGGATGCACAGAAGTTGTATAATTTACACAATAAATTTGGATAGGAATTCGACACATTCGTGTTAAACGACGGCAAAATCCGTGTAAAACAGACAACACCCTGCGACTGGAGGCCCACTATGGTACATAAGACGACAAAAACCGCCCTGTTTCAGCCGCTGACCGCCTTTCTGATGGGGGATTCCCTCCACGCCTGGCGGCACCTGGGCGCCCATCCCGACTGCCGGGACGGCGCGCAGGGCTACCGGTTCCGGGTCTGGGCGCCCAACGCCAAGGCCGTGCACGTGATGGGCGATTTCAACGGCTGGGACCGGGAGAAGGACCCCCTCGTCCGGCTGGAGGGCGGGATCTGGGAGGGCTTCATGCCCGGCCTGGAGCGGTACGACTCCTACAAGTTCGCCGTGCACACCCAGGACGGGCGGGTGCTGGACAAGGCCGACCCCTTCGCCTTCCACTGCGAGACCCGGCCCGCCACCGCTTCCAAGCTCTACCCCCTGGAGGGGTACGTCTGGGGGGACAAGCGGTGGATGGCCTGGCGCTCCCGCCATCCGGTGTACCACGCCCCGCTGAATATTTATGAGGTCCACCTGGGCTCCTGGCGACGCACCGGGGAGGGGGAGTTCCTCTCCTACCGGGACCTGGCCGCCTATCTGGTGCCCTATGTGAAGGAGATGGGCTACACCCATGTGGAGCTGATGCCGGTGACCGAGCACCCGCTGGACGCCTCCTGGGGCTACCAGTGCACCGGCTATTTCGCCCCCACCAGCCGCTTCGGCACCCCTCACGACTTCATGTATCTGGTGGACCAGCTCCACCAGGCCGGGGTGGGGGTCATCCTGGACTGGGTGCCCGCCCACTTCCCCCGGGACGCCTTCGGCCTGTACCAGTTCGACGGCACCCCCACCTATGAGTACGCCGACCCCCGCAAGGGGTGCCACGACGAGTGGGGGACCCAGGTCTTCGACTACGGCCGGGCGGAGGTGCGCTCCTTCCTCACCTCCTCCGCCCTGTTCTGGCTGGAGGAATACCACATCGACGGCCTGCGGGTGGACGCGGTGGCCTCCATGCTCTATCTGGACTACGGCCGGCAGGGCAGGGAGTGGCTGCCCAACCGGGAGGGGGGCAACGAGAACTGGGAAGCGGTGTCCTTCCTGCGCCACCTCAACCGAGTGGTCTTCGCCCGTCACCCCGACGCCATGATGATCGCCGAGGAGTCCACCGCCTGGCCCTGCGTCACCGGTATGCTGGATCTGGACAAGAAGGCGCTGGGCTTCAACCTGAAGTGGAACATGGGCTGGATGAACGACATCCTTCATTACCAGCGGCTGGACCCCTACTTCCGGCAGTTCAACCACAACGACGTGACCTTCTCCCTGATGTACGCCTTCTCGGAGAACTTCGTGCTGCCCATCTCCCACGACGAGGTGGTGCACATGAAGGGCTCGCTGCTCAACAAGATGCCCGGGGACGACGAGATGAAGTTCGCCGGCGTGCGGGCCTTCTACACCTATATGCTCACCCATCCCGGCAAGAAGCTGATGATCATGGGCAGCGAGTTCGGGCAGTGGAACGAGTGGCATTATGAGCAGTCGCTGGACTGGCACCTGCTGGAGCAGGAGCCCCACCGGAAGCTGCAGCAGTTCTTCCGGCAGGCCAACGCCTTCTACCTGGCCCACAGCCAGCTGTGGGAGCTGGACTTCAACTGGGAGGGCTTCCAGTGGATCTACGCAGACGACAACTCGGGCAACACCCTGCTGTATCTGCGCAAGAACCGGAAGGGGGAGCCGCTGCTCATCGCGGTGAACTTCTCCCCGGTCCACCGGGACGGCTACCGGGTGGGGGTGCCCATCCCGGGCAGCTATGAGCTGGTGTTCAGTTCGGACGCCGCCGAGTTCGGCGGCCAGGGCCGGGGGGACCGCAGGCCGGTGCTCTCCCAGCCGGCGCCCTGCCACGGGTGCGCCGAATCCATCCAGATCGACCTGCCTCCCCTGTCGGGCGTGATCTACCGCTGCGCCCGGAAAAAGAGCGCCGCCCAGCTGGCCGCCCAGGAGCGGCGGGCCGCCCGGGCCAAGTCCAAGACCAAACCGCCCAGGAAAGAGTCCTGATCCCCCTTTCCCGGCGCGTTCCAATCTGAAACTGTGGAGATGATACCATGAAGAAAGAATGTGTCGCCATGCTGCTGGCCGGCGGACAGGGCAGCCGCCTGTACGCGCTGACCAGCCATGTGGCAAAGCCCGCCGTCCCCTTCGGCGGGAAGTTCCGCATCATCGACTTCCCCCTGTCCAACTGCGTCAACTCCGGCATCGACACGGTGGGCGTGCTCACCCAGTACCAGCCCCTGGAGCTGAACAGCTATGTGGGCAACGGACAGCCCTGGGACCTGGACCGGCTGGACGGCGGCGTGCATATCCTGCCCCCCTACGTCACCTCGGGGGAGCAGGGCACCTGGTACAAGGGCACGGCCAACGCCATCTACCAGAACATGAGCTTCATCGAGCTCTATGACCCCGACTATGTGCTCATCCTCTCGGGCGACCACATCTACAAGATGGACTACTCCGAGATGCTCGCCCACCACAAGCGCACCGAGGCGGCCTGCACCATCTCGGTGCTGGAGGTCACCATGGAGGAGGCCACCCGCTTCGGCATCATGAACGTGGACGAGCACGACACCATCTATGAGTTCGAGGAGAAGCCCGCCCATCCCAAGAGCAACCTGGCCTCCATGGGCATCTACATCTTCACCTGGTCCAAGCTGCGCTAGTACCTCATGGCGGACGAGGCCGACCCCGCCTCGGCCAACGACTTCGGCAAGAACATCATCCCCGCCATGCTGGCGGCGGGGGAGAAGCTGTCGGCCTACCGCTTCTCGGGCTACTGGAAGGACGTGGGCACCATCGACTCCCTGTGGGACGCCAACATGGACCTGCTCTCCCCCACCAGCATCGTGAATCTGGACGACGGGGACTGGCCCATCTATGCCCGCACCACCGGCGCGCCGCCCCAGTTCATGGGGGCGACGGCCAAGGTCTCCCACTCCCTGGTCACCGGGGGCAGCGAGATCTACGGCGAGGTGGAGAACTCCGTGCTCTTCCGCTCGGTGAGGGTGGAGGAGGGAGCGGTCATCCGTTACTCCATCCTCATGCCGGGCACCGTGGTCAAGGCGGGCGCGGTGGTGGAATACGCCATCCTGGCGGAGAACGCCGTGGTGGAGGAGGGCGCCCGGATCGGCGCCGCGCCCGGCGGGGACGACTGGGGCATCGCGGTGGTGGCCTCCAACGTGACGGTGGGGCCAGGCGCCGTGGTGGCGCCCAAAGCCATGCTGACCGAAGATGTGAAGGGGGGCAAGTGAGATGAACGACCTGCACGGCATTATTTTCGCCTACCGCTCCAATCCCCACCTGCGGGAGCTGACCCAGCCCCGGAACACCTGCTCCGTTCCCTTCGGCGGGCGGTACCGGCTGATCGACTTCATGCTGTCCAACATGGTCAACGCCGGCATCACCGACATCGGCATGATCGTCCACGAGAGCTACCAGTCCCTGCTGGACCATGTGGGCTCCGGCAAGGACTGGGACCTGAGCCGCAAGCACGGCGGCCTGCGCATCCTGCCTCCCTTCAGCTTCGCGGAGCAGGGGGGCGAGTACCACGGCGTGCTGGAGGCGCTGTCCTGCGTCTCCTCCTATCTGCACAAGATCCGCCAGGACTATGTGATCCTGGCGGGGGGCGACCTGGTGGTGAACCTGCCGGTGGCCGACATCTTCCGCCACCACCTGGAGAGCGGCGCGGACATCACCGCCGTGTGCACCCGCACTCCCACGGGCAGCGAGCCCCGGGACTGCATCTACTGCACCATCGGCGCCAACGGTCTGATCACCGACGCAGCCGTCCACCCCAACCAGCCCGACGGCTGCGAGTGCCTGCAGGTGTATGTGCTGTCCAAGTCCCTGCTGCTGAGCCTGGTGGAGCACTCCGCCTCCCACGGGGTGACCTCCTTCAGCCGGGGCATCCTCCAGGGCATGGCGGGCACCCTGCGCATCTCCCCGTACATCTTCGAGGGCTACGCCGCCCGCACCCACACCGTCCGGCAGTACTTTGAAAAGAGCATGGACCTGCTGGACCCGGCGGTGCGCGCCGACCTGTTCAATCCCGCCCTGCCCATCCGCACCAAGGACCAGTCCAACCCCTCCACCTACTACGGGCCGGGCGCCTCGGCGGTGAACTCCCTGGTGGCCGACGGCTGCGTCATCGAGGGCGAGGTGGAGAACTCCATCCTGTTCCGGGGCGTGCACGTGGCCAAGGGGGCCAAGGTGTCCAACTGTGTGCTGATGCAGGGCTGCTATGTGGGGGAGAACTCCATCCTGGCCTACACCATCGGGGACAAGAACGTGCGCGTGCGGGGCAACCGCACCCTGATGGGCCACTCCACCTATCCCCTGGCCATCGCCAAGAACACGGAGGTCTGAGCCCGTCCCATTCCCCGGGAAACGCGCCCCGGCGCGCCCGGAGCCAATCTTCTGCCGCCTGAAAGGAGTCAATCCGTGAACATTCTCTTTGCCGCGTCTGAAGCGGCCCCCTTTATCAAGACCGGAGGCCTGGCCGATGTGGCCGGCTCCCTGCCCGCCGTGCTGGCCGCCGCCGGGCACGACGTGCGGGTGGTCATCCCCCTCTATGAGCAGATCGGGGAGGACTGGCGCAGCCAGATGACCTACCTCACCAACACCCGGGTGCGCCTGGCCTGGCGCGACCAGTACTGCGGCCTGTTCGAGCTGAAGCGGGACGGCGTGACCTATTACTTCATCGACAACGAGTACTACTTCCGCCGCTGGGACATCTACGGCCATTTTGACGACGGCGAGCGCTTCGCCTTCTTCTCCCGGGCGGTGATCCAGCTGCCCGCCATGGTGGACTGGCCGGTGGACATCCTCCACTGCAACGACTGGCAGACCGCGCTGGTGCCCGTCTACCTGCTGGAGGAGAAATACCGCATCCCCCAGCTGGGGGGCGCCAGGTCGGTGTTCACCATCCACAATATCGAGTACCAGGGCCGGTATGACAAGTTCGTGCTCAAGGACGTGTGCGGCCTGGACGAGAGCTACTTCAACGAGCATATGCTGGCCTATCACGACGATGTGAACCTGATGCAGGGGGCCATCTTCGCCGCCGACGCGGTCACCACCGTCTCCCCCACCTACGCCATGGAGCTGCAGGACAGCTTCTGGGCCCACGGGCTGGAGGGAGTGGTCCGGGCCAACAGCTACAAGCTCCAGGGCATCCTCAACGGCATCGACGTGGAGCGCAACTCCCCCAAGGGGAACAAGGCCATCGCCAAGTCCTTCTACCCCACCCGGATGACGGGCAAGGCCGAGTGCAAGGCCGCCCTGCAGCAGATGGTGGGGCTGACCCCCGACCCGGAGGTGCCCGTCATCGCCTGCATCTCCCGGCTGGTGAACCACAAGGGCTTCGACCTGGTGGTCCAGGCTCTGGGGGGCATCATGGACCTGGATGTGCAGATGGTGGTGCTGGGTACCGGCGAGGCCCGGTACGAGGAGGCATTCCGGGCCGCCCAGGGGCTGTACCCCGGCCGGTTCTCCGCCCAGATCATGTACTCCGCCCCCCTGTCCACCGCCATCTACGCCGGGGCGGACCTGTTCCTCATGCCCTCCATCTCCGAGCCCTGCGGCCTGTCCCAGATGATCGCCATGCGCTACGGCACGGTGCCCGTGGTGCGGGAGACGGGCGGGCTGAAGGACACCGTCATCCCCTACAACAAGTATACCGGCGAGGGCCGCGGCTTCACGTTCTCCCGCACCAGCCCGGAGGATATGCTCTGGGTGCTGCGGGAGGCGGTGGAGCTGTACCGCACGGACAAGAAGGCATGGAAGGCCCTGCAGAAGGCGGGCATGACCGCCGACTTCAGCTGGGGCGCCTCCGCGGAGAGATACCTGGAGCTCTACCGGCAGCTGCTGGGCTGACCATAGGAGCAAAGGCACGGCGTCCCGGGCGGGCGCGGCGGGCTCCGCCGCGCCCGCCCTTTTGAAAGCGCCCGCCCGTTTCCGTTGACGCTCCCCGGAAAATCTGATACAATGAAGGACCGCCTTTCCGGGCGGACGCTGAGACAATCTTTGACTGGGAGGCAGCACAATGGCTGAATACACCAAGCAGCAGCTGGCCGAGCTGATCGTGGGCAAGCTGCAGCGAAACTACGGCCGCACCGTGGCCCAAGCCCACCCCATCCATATGTTCAAGGCCTGCGCCCTGGTCCTGCGGGACATGATGGCCACCCACTCGGTGGCCACGGAGCAGCAGGTGGAAAAGACCCACGCCCGCCAGGTGCACTACCTGTCCCTGGAGTTCCTCATGGGCCGGTCCCTGGAGAAGAACGCCTACAACTTGGGCGTGCTGGAGCCGCTGAAGCAGGCCATCGAGTTGCTGGGCTTCGACCCGGGCGAGCTGTTCGAGAGCGAGCCGGACGCCGGCCTGGGCAACGGCGGCCTGGGCCGCCTGGCCGCCTGCTATCTGGACTCCATGACCACCCTGGAGATCCCCGCCACCGGCTACTCCATCTGCTATGAGCTGGGCATCTTCAAGCAGAAGATCATCGACGGCCAGCAGCAGGAGCTGCCCGACAACTGGCTGGAGTACGGCGACGCGTGGCTCATCCCCAAGGTGGACGAGGCGGAGGAGGTCCGCTTCGGCGGCAAGATCACCGACCGGTGGGAGAACGGGGTGAACCACCCGGAGCACACGGGCTACACCGCCGTCATGGCCGTGCCCATGGACATGAAGATCGCCGGCTACGCCACCGACCACACCAACACCCTGCGCCTGTGGGACGCCAAGTCCCCCGCACCGGTGGACATGAACTATTACTCCACCGGCGAATACCTCAAGGCGGTGGAGCAGCAGGCCATGGCGGAGGTCATCGCCAAGGTGCTCTATCCCGCCGACAACCACTATGAGGGCAAGTCCCTCCGGCTCAAGCAGCAGTACTTCTTCGTCTCGGCCACGGTGCAGTCCATCGTGCGCAAGCACCGCCTGGAGTACGGCACCCTGCGCAACTTCCACGAAAAGCACGTCATCCAGATCAACGACACCCACCCCACCCTGGTCATCCCCGAGCTGATGCGCCTGCTGCTGGACGAGGAGGGGTACAACTGGGACGAGGCGTGGGACATCGTCACCCGCACGGTGGCCTACACCAACCACACCGTGCTGGCCGAGGCGCTGGAGCGCTGGCCCCAGAGCCTGGTGCAGTCCCTGCTGCCCCGGGTGTGGCAGATCATCGTGGAGATCAACAACCGCTACCAGGCCCAGCTGACCGACTATTTCCACGGGGACATGGCCAAGGTGGAGCGCATGGCCATCATCTGGGGCGGCGAGGTGCGCATGGCCAACCTGTGCATCTGCGCCTGCTTCGCGGTCAACGGCGTGTCCGCCCTGCACTCGGAGATCCTGAAGAAGGAGGTCTTCCGGGACGCGTGGCTGCGCCGGCCCGACCAGTTCAAGAACGTGACCAACGGCGTGGACCACCGCCGCTGGCTCAGCGAGATCAACCCCCGGCTGGACGGGGTGATCCGGGAGTGCACCGGCGGGGACGGGTACCTGCTCCATCCGGAGCAGATCGCCGGCCTGGAGAAGTACGCCGGAGACGCGGGGGTGCTCTCCCGGCTGGAGGAGATCAAGCGGGAGAACAAGGAGCGCTTTGCCGATTACCTCTCCCGCACGGCGGGGATCGTCCTGAACACGGACGCCGTCTTCGACGTGCAGGTGAAGCGGCTGCATGAGTACAAGCGGCAGCTGCTCAACGTGCTGCACATCACCTCCCTGTACCTGCGGCTGAAGGAGGACCCCCACTTCGAGTTCACTCCCCGGGTGTTCCTGTTCGGGGCCAAGGCGGCGCCCAGCTACTATGTGGCCAAGGACATCATCCACCTGATCAATTCCCTGGCCGCCACGGTGAACGCCGACCCGGCCTGCAGGGGGAAGCTGCAGGTGTACTTTCTGGAGAACTACCGGGTGTCCCTGGCGGAGAAGCTCATCCCCGCCAGCGAGATCTCCGAGCAGATCTCCACCGCCGGCAAGGAGGCCAGCGGCACGGGCAACATGAAGTTCATGATGAACGGCGCGCTGACCATCGGCACCCTGGACGGGGCCAATGTGGAGATGCACCAGAAGCTGGGGGACGAGAACATCTTCCTGTTCGGCCTGAAAGCCGACGAGGTGGGCGAGCTGAAGCTGCGGGGCTATAACCCCTATGAGTATTACCTGCGCAACGACCTGCTCAAGGCGGTGCTGGATAAGCTGTCTGCCGGCTTTGACGACGGGGTGTCCTACCACAGCCTGGTCAACCGCCTGCTGTTCGGCCAGGGCTGCCTGCCGGACGAGTATATGCTGCTGGCCGACTTCGAGAGCTACCGTCAGGCCCACGAGCGGGCGGGGCGGCTCTACCTGGACCAGAAGGAGTGGAACCGGAGGGCGCTGATCAACATCGCCCGGTCGGGCATCTTCGCCGCCGACCGCTCCATCCGGGACTACGCCGACACCATCTGGAACGTGCCCCACAAGTGACGGTGCCGTGCCCAGCCCGATGCCCGGCTGGGCGCAGGAGGACCGCCATGCCGCCCCATCCGGCCGGCATGGCGGTCCTCCGCATTCTCCCGGGCGGGTGTCGGGGGAGGAACTCAAAATGCCTTGATGGAACGGCGGCGGCATGGTATGCTTGAGGAAATGACGAAAGGCCCGGGACGCTGCGCGGGGATGGCGGCCGGTCCGGGGCCTGCACTCCAATCACAGAGGGGTACAGACATGACAAGGCATGAGCTCATCATCGGAAACAGCAGGGATCTCGGCGCCATTCCCACGGCGTCGGTGCAGCTGATCGTCACCTCGCCCCCCTATCCCATGATCGAGATGTGGGATGATGTGTTCAGCGGGCAGGACCCGGCAGTCAAAACGGCGCTGGAGGCGGGAGACGGCGCGGCGGCATACGAGAGGATGCACCGGCTCCTCGACAGCGTGTGGGCCGAGTGTGACCGTGTCCTGATGGACAACGGGTTCCTCTGCATCAATATCGGGGACGCCACCAGAACGGTCGGCGGAGACTTTCAGCTGTTTTCCAACCATGCGCGGATCCTGCTCTGCTTCCAGAACAGGGGCTACTGTGTGCTGCCCGATATCCATTGGAGGAAGCCGTCCAACGCGCCCAATAAGTTCATGGGCTCGGGGATGTACCCGGCGGGGGCGTATGTGACCTACGAGCACGAATACATCCTGATCTTCCGGAAGGGCGGGAAGCGGACCTTCTCCGGCGAGGCAAAGAAAAGGCGGCAGAAAAGCGCCTACTTCTGGGAGGAACGGAACGTCTGGTTTTCCGATCTCTGGGACATCAGGGGGACGGCGCAGGAGATAGCCGTCCCGGCGGCGGGCAGGGAACGAAGCGCGTCCTTCCCTTTTGAGATCCCCTACCGGCTGGTCAATATGTACTCGGCAGAGGGGGATACCGTCCTGGACCCCTTCGCGGGTCTGGGGACCACCGGCCTTGCCTGCATGGCGTCGGGGAGAAACAGCATCGGGGTGGAGCTTGACCCGGCCATCGCCGCCCTGGCCCGACGGAACCTGGCCGCCGCGCCGGACGCGCTCAACCGGGTGATCGACGCCCGCCTGGCCCGCCACGCCGCGTTTGTTGAAGGCCTGCCGGCGGAGCAGTGGGAACGATGCTATGAAAATAAGCCCCATGGCTTCCGGGTGAAGACCAGGCAGGAGACCGCCATCCGGATCGACCGGGTGGCGTCGGTGACCCAGAGGGACGGCGTGACGGTCTGTACATACGAATAAGAAAGCGGGCACAGGGAGTTCCCTGTGCCCGCTTCTTTGTTTCCGCCTGACGGGAGGAGTCAGTCCTCCACCTCGACCTTCAGGCCGGCCTTTGTTTTTGCGTAGTAGATCATCTTGACGCCGATCTCCTCGGACAGCCTTCCCATGGTCTTGTAGGTGTCTGGCTTGACGGAGTAAGGGATATCCCCCACAAAGCCGTCGATGCCTTTGGACTCCTCCTCGGCGGTGGCAGGGCGGTAGGAGCGTTCCGTCTTTTCCGCCAGTGAGGACAGGATGGCCTTTTGCACATAGAGGCCGTTGAAGGTCTTGCTGATGACCAGGTCCTCCACCCAGTCCTGGACCATGTCCCGGTCGATCAGGGTGATGGCCTTTTGGAGATTCTGCACCTGGGCAAAGATCCTGTCCGCGGCTTTGTCCAGAGCCTCGGGATGCCGTTCAACATACCATTCACGCCAGTTTTCAATCGTCGCCTCCTCACCGGAGGCCGTAAACTCCGGAAAAAGCTCGGACATCTGCCCGACCACCGCGGGCCGGGTCCCCTGGGCATTCTGGTTGGCCCAGTTGATGAGCTGAGACGTGTATTTGGGAAAATCGCGGCCCTCAGTGTCGTTGTAAGATGCAATGTCTTCATTTTTAAGTGTGAACTTCATAACGAACCTCCTTGCTTGTTCTTTTCTGTTCCTGCAGCGCAACAGAACGGTTACACATAGTAGGGGTCGGCGGGGCGCGCGCCCAGGTCCAGCCGGTGCTTCCGGGCGGCGGACCAGGCCAGCTTGGCCTTCAGCCGCTCCGTGTCCCCGCTGCGCAGGGCGGCGCGGTAGGCGTCCAGGTTGGCCGCCAGCCGGTCCAGCGCCCCGGACAGGGCCTCCCGGTTCAGGGTGAACAGCTGGGTCCACAGCTCCACGTCCAGGTCGGCCACCCGGGTGCAGCCCCGGAAGGAGCTGCCCTCGAAGCCCTGGCAGTCGAACAGCCCCTCGTCGTCGCACACCGACACGGCGATGATGTGCATCATCTGGCTGGTGTAGGCGATCATGGCGTCGTGCTCCTCCGGCGAGGTGCGCACCACGTCCCGGCAGCCGATGTAGGCCGCCATCCGCTCCAGCAGCGCCAGGTGCTCCGGACGGCTGTCCGGCCGGGGGGTGACGATGTAGTGGGCCCCCCGGAACATCCCCTCCAGGGCGTGCTCGATGCCGGAGAACTCGGTGCCCGCCATGGGGTGGCTGCCGATGAAGTCCACCTCGGGGGGCAGCACCCGGGAGGCCTCCAGAATGGCCCCCTTCACGCCGCACACGTCGGTGACCAGGCTGCCCGGCCGGAAGTGGTCCCGGTGCTGGGCCAGATAGCGCACCGTGTCCTCCGGGTCGATGCACAGGAAGGTCACGTCCGCCTGGGCCAGCGCCCCGGCGGCGTCCAGGGTGACCTCGTCCCCCACCCCGTGGGCCAGGGCGTAGTCTGCCGTGGCCTGACGGCGCACCACCCCCACCACCTTGTAATCCTCAAAGCCCTTCAGGGCCAGGGCCAGGGAGCCGCCGATCAGCCCCAGGCCCACGATCACGATCTTCTTTTCCATCGCTGCCCGCCGCCTTTCTTTCTCACAGCTCCCGGTCCACGCAGGCTGCCAGGGCCGCCAGCCGGGGCATCAGCTCGTCCAGCTGGTCGGGGGTGATGGACTGGGCCCCGTCGCACCAGGCGTGCTCCGGGTCATTGTGCACCTCGATGAGCAGTCCGTCCGCCCCGGCGGCCACCGCCGCCAGGCTCATCCGCTCCACCATCCAGGCCTTGCCGCAGGCGTGGGAGGGGTCCACCACCACCGGCAGGTGGGACTGCCGCTTCACCGCCAGCACGGCGGACAGGTCCAGAGTGTTGCGGGTGAAGGTCTCGAAGGTGCGGATGCCCCGCTCGCACAGGATCACGTTGGGATTGCCGCTGGCCATGATGTACTCGGCGGACATCAGCCACTCCTCCACCGTGGCCGACAGCCCCCGCTTGAGCAGGATGGGCTTGGTGGTGTGCCGGCCCAGCTGCTTGAGCAGGTCGAAGTTCTGCATGTTCCGGGCCCCCACCTGGATCACGTCCACCTGCTCCTCGAACAGGTCGATGTACTCGGTGCCCATGATCTCGGTGACCACGGGCAGGCCGGTCTCCTCCCGGGCCAGGGCCAGCAGCTCCAGCCCCCGGCACTCCAGCCCCTGGAAGGAGTAGGGCGAGGTGCGGGGCTTGAAGGCGCCCCCCCGCAGGGCGGTCACGCCCGCCGCCTTTACCCGCCGGGCCACCTGGCAGATCTGCTCCTCCGTCTCCACCGAGCAGGGCCCGGCGATCACCGCCAGCTTCTTCCCGCCGATGGTCCGCCCCCCCGGCAGGGGGATCACCGTGTCGTCGGGGTGGTACTTCCGGTTGGCCATCTTGTAGGGCTCGGACACCCGCATCACCCGGTCCACGCCGGGCAGCTGCTCCATCTTTTCCTGGTCGATGCGGGAGGCGTTGCCCTCCGCGCCCAGGATGGTGGTCTCACTGCCTTTGGAGACCATGACCTTGACCCCCGCCGCCTCCATCTCCCGGATGGCGGTCTCCAGCTGCTGCTGGGTGAACTGGGGCTTCATGATAACGACCATGACTTGTACGCTTCCTTTCCTCTCCGGCACAGGGCCGGGCACAGACAGATGAACAACAAAAAACGGGAGGCCCCAAAGCCTCCCGCGCCGGTGAACGCCTTCACCCGGGTCCGCTTTCTGGGCACGCCGAAACGCCGCTATCGCAATAGCGGTAATAGCCGGTATTCCCATACAGGCGGACCAGGAACATGGGCGGCGCTCCTTCCTCTCAGTTCTGATGGACACTTTAGCACTTTATAAGGGCTAAAGTCAAGAGGGGGCTCGAAAAAAATTCCGGCCCCCGGGGCGGGGGCCGGATGGCCGGGCGGTCAGGACCGGGTGGGGATGTTCAGCTGGTCCGCCGTGCGGTCGGTGGTGTAGGGGTTGAGGTACTGGTTGACCATGGAGAGGGCCTCCTCCGGGTCCAGGTACATATAGGGGCTGTGCCACTCGGCGGGGAGGGTCATGGTGTTCAGCCCGTCCATGTCGAAGTAGAGGGCCTGTCCGGCGAACCACACCAGGTCGGTCAGGCTCAGGTCGGTGTCCACGTAGTCGGCGAAGATGCCCATGAACTCGTTGATCCGGGTGACGTTGCCCCAGGAGAGCACCTTCTGGGCCACGGCGGTGAGCACCTTGCGCTGGGTCTCCATCCGGCCGGTGTCCGAGTAGCCCACCATGTTGTTGTCGTGGCGGAAACGGCATACCTCCAGGGCCTGCTGGCCGTTCAGGTGCTGCATGCCCTCCTTGAAGTGGATGGACAGGTCCTGGGCCGGGTCGTCATAGTCCATATCGCAGGGGACATAGAAGTCGATGCCCTCCACCTTGTCCACCAGGGCCACGAAGGCCTCGATGTCCACCTTGATGTAGTAGTCCACCGGGATGCCGAAGGTGTTGGCTACCGTCTGCTTCAGTCCGTCCATGCCGCCGTAGGCGTAAGCGGCGTTGATCTTCTTGCTGCTCCGGTCGGTGTCGATCCGGGTGTCCCGGGGGATGGAGGCCACGCTCACCGTCTGGTTTTTTACGTCGTAGGTCAGGTACATCAGCGTGTCGGTGTTGCCGTTGCCGTCGTCGGTGCCCACCAGCAGGAAGGTCCAGCAGTCCTCCTTGCGCTGGTAGGGGCCGGCGTCCTGCTCGCTGCCGGGCTCCTCCTGGGCGGGAGCGGTGGAGACGGGCTGGGTGGAGACGGGATCGGAGCTCATGGCCGGCTTGGGCACCAGGATGATCCAGGCCAGGTACAGGGCCACCACGATGGCGGAAAAGACCACCACGGCCCGGTAGAGGTAGACCAGGCCCCGGGGGACGCCTGCGTATTTTTTTCTTCTTCTGCTGCTCATGTTCGTTCAGCCCCTGTCGGACCGCGCCGCCCGGCGGGGCGCGGGGAGATCCGGAATGAAGCGGCCTGACCCCGTCCGGCGGGGAGGACCGCGGTGTGACGCGTTATGTCAACAGCCTAAAGTATACTAAATCCGACGCTGGGCCACAAGAGAAAGTTCCGCTATTCATAGAAAATTAAAAATTTGCCCGCCCTGGGGGGAGAGGGGCGCGCCTGCGGACGGGGAGCGTACCGCCCGGAGCGGGAGGGGGACTGCAGAGCGGCGCGGGCGGAAAACCAGAACGTCCCGGCCCAAGGGGCCGGGACGTTCTGGCTGTGTTTCGGTTTTGCAAAAGGGAGGAGAGAGGTTTGGAATGATTCTTGGTGTTGCTTCCTGATGACACTCATAAGATACCGCACAATTACGGCGAAACCGTGACCGCAAAATGAACTTTTTGTGAATTCAGGACAGGTCCCGCCTTGACGGGGGGACGCCGCCGTGGGATAATTGCGGGAGACTGTTTGGGCATAGGGGGAAAGGAGCCGCCATGATCGAATTTCTTCTCCGTCATTTTGTGAAAGACTACCGGGACACCCACCTGCCCCAGGTGCGCCAGGGCTACGGCACCCTGTCGGGCGCGGTGGGGATCCTGCTCAACCTGCTGCTGTTCGCCGGGAAGTTCCTGGCGGGCGTGCTCACCGCCTCCATCTCGGTCACCGCCGACGCCTTCAACAACCTGTCCGACGCCGGCTCCTCCATCGTGACCCTGGTGGGCTTCCGCCTGGCGGGGCAGAAGGCGGACGAGGACCACCCCTTCGGCCACGGGCGGATGGAGTACCTCACCGGGCTGCTGATCTCGCTGGTGATCCTGCTGGTGGGCTTCGAGCTGGCCAAGTCGTCGGTGGAGAAGATCATCCATCCGGAGACCATCGCCTTCTCCTGGCTGTCGGTGGCCATCCTGGCTGCCGCCATCTGCGTGAAGCTGTGGATGTTCTGGTTCAACCGCTCCCTGAGCCGCCGGATCGGCTCGGCCGCCATGGCGGCCACCGCCGCCGACTCCCTGTCTGACTCGGTGGCCACCACGGTGGTGCTGCTGGCCACCCTGGTGGACCACTTCCTCCATGTGAACGTGGACGGGGTGGCCGGACTGCTGGTGGCCCTGTTCATCCTCCGGGCGGGCTGGGGGGCGGCCAAGGACACCCTGGACCCCCTGCTGGGCAAGGCCCCTGACCCCGAGCTGGTGGACGCCATCCAGCGGGACATCCTGGCCCATCCGGAGATCATCGGTATCCACGACATGATCGTCCATGACTACGGCCCCGGCCGGGCCATCATGTCCCTCCACGCGGAGGTGCCCGCCGACTGCGACATCATGGCCGCCCACGACACCATCGACAGCGCCGAGCAGGAGATCAAGGAGAAGTACGGCATCCTCACCGTGATCCACATGGACCCCATCGCCCAGGACGAGGCCACCGTGGAGATGCGCGCCGCCATGGCGGGACTGGTGCGGGAGATCGACCCGGAGCTGTCCATCCACGACTTCCGCATGACCGCCGGACCCAAGCGGACCAACCTGATCTTCGACGTGGTGGCCCCCTACCGGCTGGGGCTGTCGGACAGCCAGCTGCGCGCCGCCATCCAGGAGAAGGCCCATGCCCTCTCCCCCACCTATTATACCGTGGTGGAGGTGGACCACGCCTTCACCGCCCGGGCCCGGGAGTGACAAGTTTTACAATTTATTCACCCACGAAACATCCCTCCGGTGGTAAGATAGCCTCAGAGAACGGCTTACATTGACGAAGGTGGTGCATATACTTTATGGCGCACAAGGTACTGATCATTGAGGACGACGGCAACATCGCGGAGCTGCTCCATCTCTATCTGGAGAAGGAGGGGTTCGAGACCGCCGTGGCCAACGACGGCGGCAAGGGGGTGGAGCTGTTCGGCTCCTTCCAGCCCGATCTGGTGCTGCTGGACATCATGCTGCCCGTGATGGACGGCTGGGCGGTGTGCCGCAAGATCCGGGAGAGCAGCAAGGCCCCCATCATCATGCTCACCGCCAAGGGGGAGACCACCGACCGGGTGTCCGGCCTGGAGATGGGGGCGGACGACTATATCGTCAAGCCCTTTGAGATGAAGGAGGTGCTGGCCCGCATCCACGCGGTGCTGCGCCGCACCGCCCCGGAGGGGGAGGGCACCGGAGGCAAGAAGCTCACCTTCGACAAGCTGGTGATCAATCTGGACTCCTACGAGCTGCTGGTGGACGGGCGGCGGGTGGACACCCCGCCCAAGGAGCTGGAGCTTTTGTACCATCTGGCCAGCTCGCCCAACCGGGTGTTCACCCGCAACCAGCTGCTGGACGAGGTGTGGGGCTTCGACTACTTCGGCGACTCCCGGACGGTGGACGTGCACATCAAGCGCCTGCGGGAGAAGCTGGAGGGGGTCTCGGACCAGTGGAGCCTCAAGACGGTGTGGGGCGTGGGGTATAAGTTCGAGGTCGTGAGCCCCGCATGAAGAGCCTGTACGGACGGCAGTTCCTGCTGACGGCGGGGATGATCCTCATCTCCTTCGCCCTGCTGGGCACCGCCTTCATCGCCCTGTCCTACCGCTACACCATCCAGGAGACCCGCCAGGCCATGGAGAGCAACGCCGACGACGTGGCCCGCTTCACCGCGGAGGTGCGCTCCGAGGGGGTGGACGTGCGCAGCGTGGCCTACCAGGCCTATGTGGCCAACGTGGCCCGCATCTCCAACGCCTTCGTCCTCATCACCGAGGCCGACGGGGAGATGGTGCTCTGCTCCGACGGGGTCAACGTCACCAGCGGCCTGGGCGGCCAGTATGTCCCCCAGGCCATCGCCGACGCGGTGGCCCAGCAGGGGGACTACAAGGGCATGACCACCCTGGGCGGCCTGTTCCCGGAGAAGCGCTTCGTGGCGGGCACCCCCATCCTGGTCTCCAGCCAGAACCTCTTCACCGGCGAGAGCGACACGGTGATGCTGGGGGTGGCCTACATGGCCGCGGAGGTGTCCGACATCACCGAGCTGTGGCGGGCCTTCACCTCCATCTTCTTCTTCACCGCGGTGGTGGTGCTGTGCATCGCCTTCATCACCAGCTCGGTGACCTCCCTGCACCAGACCAAGCCCCTGAAGGAGATCGCCGAGACCGCCCGCAAATTCGGCCACGGGGAGTACGGCGTGCGGGTGCAGGGCTATGAGAACCGGAAGGACGAGGTGGGGGAACTGGCGGAGGCCTTCAACGCCATGGCCGACTCCATCGCCAAGAGCGAGGCCCGCCGCAGCGAGTTCGTGGCCAACATCTCCCACGAGCTCAAGACCCCCATGACCACCATCGCCGGCTTCTCCGACGGTATTCTGGACGGCACCATCCCCCCGGACAAGGAGCG
>CALXCT010000123.1 GCA_944386865.1 uncultured Oscillospiraceae bacterium
CCCGGTACATTTTTACCCTCTCGGTTCAGCACAGGTCCCGCTTAATCCCCCTGGTGACCCGGTACACGTCCTCCAGGGTGGTGATTTTCACAATCTGTTCCTTATAATAGGCCGCGTGGGGCACCCCCTTGAGGTACCAGGCGTACTGCTTGCGGGCCTCCAGGCAGGCCACCTTCTCCCCCTTGTTGGCCGCGGCCATCTCGAACTGGCGCACCGCCGTGTCGCACCGCTCCGCCAGCGGCGGGATGGGCGGGACGGGCCGGCCCTCCAGCGCCGCCAGGCACTGGGCGAAGATCCACGGGTTGCCGAACACGCCCCGGCCGATCATGGCCATGTCCGCCCCGGTATAGCTCAGGATGCGCACCGCGTCCCTGGGGGAGAACACGTCCCCGTTGGCGATGACCGGGATATGCAGGCTCTGCTTGATCTGGCGGATATAGTCCCAGTTGGCGGTGCCGGCATACATCTGGGTCCGGGTCCTCCCGTGGACGGCCACCGCCGCCGCCCCCGCCTGCTCCATGGCCCGGGCGAACTCCAGGCAGTTGATGGAGCCCTTGTCCCAGCCCAGGCGGAATTTCACCGTCACCGGGCAGCCCGCCCCCCGGATCACCGCCTCGGCAACCCGCACCGCCAGTTCCGGGGTGCGCATCAGCCCCGAGCCGTCCCCCGCGTTGGCGATCTTGGGCACGGGGCAGCCCATATTGATGTCGATGAAGTCGGCCCCCGACACCTCATGGGCGATGGCGGCCGCCTCCTGCATGCACACCGGGTCGCTGCCGAAGATCTGGGCGGCGGCGGGGTGCTCCCCCTCCCCCAGCTGGAGCAGCGGGATGGACTTTTTATCCTGATAGCAAAGCGCCTTGGCGCTGACCATCTCGGTGCAGGTCAGCCCCGCCCCCTGCTCCCGGCCGATGGTGCGGAAGGCCAGGTCGGTCACCCCCGCCATGGGGCCCAGGGCCAGCCGGTTGGGGATCTCCACCCCCCCGATCTTCACGTCCGACATCCCGCTCCCTCCTCTCCCGGGACGCTCCCGGCATTTTTCCACAGGCCGCCGCGCGGCGGTCTGTTCAGCAGGCATCATTATAGCATCTCCCTTCCACGGTTGACAAGGGGCGGGCCGTGCGCCTACAATAGGAACTGTCAACCTGCCTCCCGGAGGAGGCGTATGGGGAGGAATTTTCTATGAACCTATCCTGCCTGCGCGGTGCGCTGCTGGGCCTGTCCGCCTACCGCGGGCTGCTGGAAACAGAGGAACTGGCCTGCGCGGGCCGGCTGCTGGACGCCCTGGTCCGCCGGGAAGGCGAGCGGGCCGCCCAGGAGGACGCCCAGCTGGTCTACCTGCTGCGCGCCGGCGACTTTGAGAGCCTGGGGCAGTGGCTGCTGGAGCGGCTGCGGTACGGAGAGGAGCCCTATCCCATCCTCCGGGCCGAGCGCCGGGAGGACCCGGCCCTTGCCCAGGCCGCCCGCCGGGACATCGAGGCGCTCGCCCAGCTGGCCCGGCTGGACTGCGAGACGCTGCTCGCTGAGCTTCGGGCCCTGCTGCCCGGAACGGAGTATGCCCCCCTGCTGGACGCCCTGCCCCGGTGGGAATGCGATGCGCCCTTCGACTTTGACAGCCTCACCGCCTTCTACGACGCCAACGGCGCCGGCATCTACGCCCGCTACCGCGCGTTCCTGTGGCAGGGCGGGCAGCTGACCCCCGTCGCCGATCCCGACAGCCCCCGTCCCGAGGAGCTCATCGGCTACGAGCTGCAGCGCGGTCAGGTCATCGAAAACACCCGGGCGATGCTGGAGGGCAACCTGGTGAACAACGTGCTGCTCTATGGCAACAGCGGCACCGGCAAGTCGGCCACCGTCAAGTCCCTGCTGTCCGTCCCTGGCTTCGACGAGCTGCGGCTGATCGAGGTGGGCAAGGATGACCTGGCCGGGATGCCCGCCCTCATCCGCCGCCTGGCGGGCAAGCGGCACAAATTCGTCCTGTTCATCGACGACCTGGCCTTCGACCAGGACGACCGGACCTACTCCGTGCTCAAGACCATCCTGGAGGGCGGGCTGGAAAAGCGCCCGGCCAACGTGGCCATCTACGCCACCTCCAACCGCCGCCACCTGGTGCGCCAGACCTTCTCCGACCGGGCGGGGGACGAGGTGGACGCCAGCGAGACCATCGAGGAGAAGACCTCCCTGGCCGACCGGTTCGGCCTGCGCATCCCCTACCTGTCCCTGGACAAGAACGAGTACCTGGCCCTGGTGGACCGGCTGGCCGCGCTCTACGGCCTGGAGATGGAGCCCGAGCAGCTCCACCACAAGGCCATGCAGTGGGAGCTGCGCCACCACGGACGCAGCCCCCGCACCGCCCGGCAGTTCATCGCCAGCCTGTTCTGACCTCTCCCCCGCGCGGGACTACCATAACAAAGGAGTACATCTGTCATGATCCGACTTGCCGCAGCGGCCGACATCCCCCAGGTGGCCGCCATCTACGAGGAGATCCTCACCAGCCAGGAGCAGTCCGTCAACTACACTAACTGGGTCCGGGGCGTCTACCCCACCGCCGAGACCGCCCGGAACGCCCTGAAGGAGGGGTGGCTCTATGTGCTGGAGGAGGACGGCCTCATCCAGGCCACCGCCATCCTCAACCACGTGCAGCTGCCCGAATACGCCGAGATCCCCTGGCAGTTCCCCGGTGAGGGGGACGGGGTGCTGGTCATCCACACCCTGTGCGTGCCCCCCTCCCGCGCGGGCAGGGGGCTGGCCCGGCAGTTCGTGGCCTTTGCCGAGGATCTGGCCGCCCGCTGGGGCTGTACCGCCCTGCGGCTGGACACCTACGAGGGCAACCTCCCCGCCGCCGCCCTCTACACCAAGCTGGGCTGGCGGTACGCGGGCAGCGCCCACTTCCTGTTCCAGGGCGCCATTCCCGAGGTGCTCAAGTGCTTTGAAAAGCAGGTCGCCCCGGTCTGAACCCACACCCCCGACAGCCGCGCAGAAAAGGAGAGCCGGACTCAGCTGAGTCCGGCTCTCCTTTTCGTCCTTCAGCCGTCCCTGCCCGGCTCCGGGTCTGCGTACAGGGTGGACAGGTAGCGGTGGAAGGGCATCAGCTGCCGGAAGCCCTCCCCCACGAAGTCCGCCAGCTCACGCCGGAACAGCAACTCGTCCGGCTCCCGGTCGCAGCTGAGGATGAGGGTGCGGCGGTTATACCAGGGCTCCAGCAGCGGCCCCGGGTCCCCCTTGGGCCGGGCGTACCGCTCCCCCTCCAGCCTGAAGCCCGCCATCCGCCCCAGCCGGCGGGCCAGCTTCTCCATGGGGACAGGGTCCGCGTCCATCCGCGCCCGGAACTTGGCCATGGTCATCGGCCGGGCGCAGTAGTAGCCCAGGCCGCAGCTGTAATACTCGGGGGCCAGCTCGAAATAGAAACAGGGCAGGTCCACCTCCGGGTCCTCCGGGCGGCGCAGGACGAACCACAGGTGGTCCTTGTAGGGGCCTCGGCCGTGCAGCCGCCGGGCGTCCCGGTAGATCCGGGAGACCTTCAGGTTCAGCGCGTCCCGGGGGAACTTCTCCCCCAGGGCCGCCTGCACCTGCGCGCCCAGCTCCGCCATGGGGCGGTAGACCGCGTCCAGGTACTGCTGCTTGTGCTCCTCGAACCAGCCCCGCTCGTTGTTGAACCGGATGCCCCAGAGAAAGTCCAGGCTCTCCTGCCGGAAACCGTCAAACACGGGGAGCCACCCCCTCGTCCCGGGCGGGGTCCACGATGCCCACATACAGGATGGTGGCCATGCCCCGGTAGGGCAGCAGGTAGATGTCCCCCATCCCGTAGGTGAACAGGGAGATGGCCTCCCACCCGATGAAGGAGAAGGAGAACCAGAAGAAGTCCATCCGCCGCCCCTTCAGGCTGCCCAGCCCGCGGCGCAGCGCGCCCGCAACGCCCAGGGACGGGTCATTGGCCAGAAAATAGCGGGCGGGGTCCAGCTGGCAGGACAGGGCGTAGGCCGCCACGGCCCCCAGGATCATCACCGGCCCGGAATAGGCCGACAGCCCCGCTCCGCCCCCGTTCACAAACAGCAGCAGGCCGGGCAGCATCCCCAGCATCCGCAGGCCCCAGTGGACCAGCGCCAGGACCAGCTCCAGCGCCATGGCCCGCAGGGTCAGGCCCAGGTCCCCATACCAGCGGAACAGGGACTTCAGAGTGGGCACCCGGCGGCGCAGGATGCTCAGCAGATGCTCCAGCGCGCCGTAGGTCACCGGGACGGTGAGCAGCAGCACGATCAGCGACTCCAGCGCAAAAAGCCCCAGCTCCCCCCAGGTCATCTGGATGGCCAGGATGATCCCCGCCGGGTCCAGCCGCAGGGCGGCGGCCACCCCCTGGGCGGTGACCTGGGCGCCGGTGCTCACCGCCGGATTGGCCGCGGCATCCAGCAGGTAATAGATCAGCAGATGGCCGAAATTCATCTGGATGCTGGCCAGGATGAGGGTGATGGCCACCACGCCAGTGGACGCCCGCAGGCAGAGCTTGCCGTTCAGGCCGATGGCCTGCCGGGAAAAATTCTTCAGCTGTGAATGATACATCGGTCCGGTCATGGGTATGTCTCCTTGGAATGTGTCATGCCGCGCTCCCGGAGGCGGCGGGGCCGGGCGCGGTGCTCTGGACCGGCGGCACGCTCTCCGACGGCGCGCCGGCAGAGGGCGCGGGGCTCTCAGAGGGCGAAGGAGCCGTGGACGGCGACGGGGTGGGTGCGACGGAGGGGGACGGGGCCGGGGACGGCGCGGGAGTAGCGGAGGGCGACGGCGTGGCGGAGGGCGACGGGCTGTCCGAGGGCGCGGGGGTCTCCGTGCCGCCGCCGGTGGGCAGGCCCAGGCTGCCCGCGTCCGCCGGATTGTACAGGATCACCTTGTCCCGCTTCTTATAGGTGTTGACGCTCTCCTGGGTGGAGCTGACCAGGTTGCCCTCCCCGTCGTACAGGTTGCGGTAGACCACCACCTTGTAACCCTGGTAGGGGGTGACCGACACCTTGGTGGTGCCCACCGGCACCGACTCGTCCGGCTGGTAGATCACCTCATAGGGGGTGGTGGAGACGATGCTGTAGGTCATCTTCACCGTCAGGTCGTCCGTCTTGGTGCCCACGATGCGGGCGGTGAGCTTCCGGCTGCTCACCCACGTCTCGATCATGATGGGATACTGGGTGTTGTTCCGGAACTTGTAGTCCGTGCTGTTATAGGCCACGGTGGCGTCCATACCGGCGGTGATGTAGTCGGAGATATAGGAGTGGTTGCGCCGCTCCACGATCTCCAGGTTGGAGCGCAGAGTGGCCAGGTAGATGGTGGAGGACACCTGGCAGATGCCGCCCCCCACCTCGTTCACCGTCTGCCCCTGAACATAGGCCGGGGCGGGCAGGAAGCCGGCCGCGATGGTGCGGGGACCCACCACGTCGTTATAGCTGAACACCTCGCCGGGCATCAGGATATACTCGTTGCACTTCTCCGCCGCCAGGGTCACGTTGCCCAGCCGGGCGGCGGTGCCCCCCACGTTGGTGGTGCACTCGCCCAGCACATCCGCGAACATCACCTCGTCCAGCGCCTGCTGGGTCACCGCCGGCTCGGTCAGCGTCAGGGGCACGATGATCTGCTGCCCCTCCGCCGCCGCCTCCGCCCGGGCCTGCACCGCCGCCACGTCGAAGGACACCCCGGTGACGTGGGGCAGGATCTCCCGGCTCTCCAGGTCGAACTCCGCGTCCTTTGGCTCGGTGTAGATCTCGTCATAGATGGCCTGGAAGTCCAGCGCATCCGGCTGGGTCTCCTGGGCGGGCAGGACCATCTCCTCCTGTCCGTCCCCCGCGCCGGTCAGCAGGCCGTTCAGCCCCTGGGTCAGAGACTCCAGAGCCTGCGCATACGCCTGCTCCCGGTCGATGGTCCGCCCGGGCACGCCCACGGTGAAGAACAGCTTGTTGTCCTCCACCCGCCAGGTGGGCTGCACCGCCGCGCCGGGCAGCTCGGCCTGGGCCTCGTCCAGCAGGGCCTCCAGCCGCTGCTCCCCCGCCTGGCTCAGCCCCGCCTGGAGCTCCAGTCGGGCGCTTCGGCCCATCAGGTGGGCCAGCAGCAGCCCGCCTTGGGTGAAAAAGTTCTCCCGGCCGCAGTCCAGCGCCTGCCGGGCGGCCTGGGCACAGTCGGTCTGCAGGCAGCCCGCCTCCAGGGTGCCCGTCCAGGTGCCGCAGGTGAGGGTGAGGGACACCTGTCCCTCCTTCTCCCCCACCGCCCCGGCCAGGGCCTGCTCGGCCTGGGCCGCCGTCATGCCGCTCAGGTCCACCCCGCTCATGGTCACATTGGGGAACACGGTCCCGCTGGCGCCCGCGTAAACGCACAGCGCCAGATACGCCGCGATCAATACGCCCGCCGCGATCCCCAGGGCGATCCACACTTTCTTATGTCCGCCGCCCTTCACGGCCGGCTCTCTGTTGTTCTCATCCATTCCTGTTCACCTCATGAACGCGCCCGACGCGCTCCATCTATCGTTTCCCCGGCGGGCCCTGCCGCCGGGACGGAGTTCGACGCTACCTATTATAGCATCCGTCAGCGGGGAAATGAATTACAGTTTGGTTACATGTCCTCATCCCCGGCAGATTCCGGTCTTGCCAATGATTTCAGGAAATTTTAATCCTTTTTTTCACCCAATGGCCCGCAACTGTGCTATACTCTGTTCAGGCCCCGCCGCAGGCGGGCCCACCTTTGAACTGCGTCGGGAGGCGACTGTCTTGTCCAACAGGGATACCCAAAACCGAAATGAACTGCTCAGCTGGCTGCCGCCCATCCTCTTTCTGTTCGTCTTTCCCCCGGTGGGCGTGCTGCTGCTGGTCATCAAGCTGTTCGGCCTGAGCCGCCGGAGGGGGAACACCGCCGTCAAGCGCCACCCCGCCGACCTTCAGAGGGCCGCGCCCCAGGCCGCCGCCGGGCCGTCCACCCGGAAAAAGGGGCAGGACAACATCCCCGACGGCCGCTCCCTCATCCTCTGGGGCGGCATCGCCACCGCCGTGTTCGGCCTGGCCTCCCTCTCGGTGATCTCCGAGAGCCTGTTCTGGCTGCCCGACAACCTGTGGTGGTTCCTGGAGGACACCCTGGCCGTGCTCTGCTTCCTGGGCGCCAGCCTCGGGGTATTGCTCTACGGCCTGAAGCAGCGGAAGATGGGCCGGCGCTTCCGCACCTACCTCAACCTCATCGGCAAGCGCAGCCAGGTCAGTCTGGAGACCATGTGCCAGGTCAGCGGCGTGAAGCACCGGGTGCTGGTGGACGACCTGCAGGAGATGCTGGACCGGGGCGTGCTGCCCGCAGGCTATCTGGACCTGCTGGACGACCGGCTGGTGCTGTCCGACGAGGGCATCCCCGACCAGCCCGGGCCGGAGACAAAGTCACAGGAAAACACCGACCTGAGCCGGGAGGACGCCATCCTGGCCGAGATCCGTCAGCTCAACGACGACATCGCCCAGCCCAGGCTCTCCGCCCAGATCGACGAGATCGAGGAGATCACCTGCAAGATCTTCCTCCAGCTGAAGGAGAATCCCGACAAGGCCCCCCAGCTGCGCAGCTTCCTCAACTACTACCTGCCCACCACCCTGAAGATCCTCCACTCCTACGCCCAGCTGGAGTCCCAGGGCATCGAGGGGGACAACATCACCGCCGCCAAGGCCCGCATCGAGGGGATGATGGACAAGGTGGTGGAGGGCTTCGAGCACCAGCTGGACCGGCTGTTCGAGCACGACGCCATGGACATCACCGCCGACGTGAACGTGCTGGAGAAGATGCTCCGCAAGGACGGGCTGTCCGGCGGCGGCCTGGAGATGAAGCTGTGAGCCCGCCGGGCCGCGGAATACCGCGGCCCGGCTTTTCCCTGCCCCTCTCTTGCATTTTTCCGCAAATGCGGTACAATAATGTGTGCTTCATCCGCCCCGGGGGCGGCAATCTATACGACACGAGGTAATGTGCGCTATGACCAAGATCGACATCATTTCCGGATTCCTGGGGGCGGGCAAGACCACCCTGATCAAGAAGCTGCTGGAGGAGGTCTACCAGGGCCAGAAGCTGGTCCTCATCGAGAACGAGTTCGGCGAGATCGGCATCGACGGGGGCTTCCTCCGGGACTCCGGCATCCAGATCTCCGAGATGAACTCCGGCTGCATCTGCTGCTCCCTGGTGGGCGACTTCGGCAAGGCCCTCAAGGAGGTCATCACCACCTACTCCCCCGACCGGGTGATCATCGAGCCCTCCGGCGTGGGCAAGCTGTCCGACGTGATCCGGGCGGTGCAGAACGCCGGCGAGCAGGTGCCCATGGAGCTGGGCAGCTTCGTCACCGTGGTCAACGCCGCCAAGCTCCACGTCTATATGAAAAACTTCGGCGAGTTCTTCTTCGACCAGCTGGAGTGCGCCGGGGCCATCATCCTCAGCCGCACCGCCGGCATGTCCCAGGAGAAGCTGGACCGGGTGATGGAACAGCTGCGGCAGTATAATCCCGACGCCCCCATCATCACCACCCCCTGGGACCAGCTGTCCGGGCAGCAGATCCGCAACGCCATGGAGGGCCACTCCCTGGCCGAGGAGCTGCTGGCCGACATCCACGCTCACGGCCATGACCACGAGCACCATCACGACCATGACCATGACCATTGTCATGAGCATGAGCACGACCATGACCATGAGCATCATCACGAGCACGGCCACGACGACTGCTGCGGCCACGATCACGACCATGACCACGACGGCTGCTGTGACCACGACCACGACCATCACCACCACCACGCCGACGAGGTCTTCTCCAGCTGGGGCCGGGAGACTGCCCGGAAGTTCACCCGGGAGGAGCTGCAGGCCGCGCTGGAAGCGCTGGAGGCCGGCAGCTGCGGCATGGTTCTGCGGGCCAAGGGTATCCTGCCCGACACCGACGGCGGCTGGCTCCACTTCGACTACACGCCCGGCGAGCTGAACATCCGCGCCGGCGGCGCGGACTACACCGGGCGGCTGTGCGTCATCGGCTCGGAGCTGAAGGAGGAGCGGCTGAAGGAGGTCTTCCGCCTGTGAAAAAGGAGAAGGAGATCCCGGTCTATCTGGTGTGCGGTTTCCTGGACTCCGGCAAGACCGAGTTCCTCAAGAGCATCCTCACCCCCGACGGGCTGGCCGACGGCTCCCGCACCCTGCTGTTCCTGTGCGAGGAGGGAGAGGTGGAGTACGACGAGGCGGAGCTGAAGCGCCGCAACGTGATCCTACTCCCCATCGACAGCTACGAGCAGCTGACCACCGAGATGCTCCGGGAGTGCGAGAAGAAATACCGCCCGGAGCAGGTGATCTTCGAGTACAATGGCATGTGGTCCATGGAGCAGCTGGACCGGGAGATCCTGCCCCGCAACTGGCTGCTCTATCAGATCGTCCACATGGTGGAGGCCCCCACCTTCCAGCTCTACGCCCAGAACATGGCCTCCCTGATGATGGAGAAGCTTCGCAACGCGGACATGATCGTCTTCAACCGCTGCGACCAGGAACTGAAGGAGCAGCTGCGCAGGCGCAACATCAAAATGCTCAACCGCCGGGCCACCATCTACCTGGAGTTCACCGACGGCACCACCGAGGACTATGACTCCGGCCTGCCTCCCTTTGACATGAGCGGCGAGGTGCTGGAGCTGGGCGACGAGGACTACGGCGTATGGTACACCGACGTGCAGGAGCACCCCGACCGCTACGAGGGCAAAAAGGTCCGCTACCGGGGCATGGTGGCCCAGTCGGACAAGTTCCCCCAGGGCAGCTTCGTGGCCGGGCGGTTCGCCATGGTCTGCTGCGCCGAGGACACCACCTTCCTGGGCATGATCTGCTTCGGCCCCGACCGGGACCGGTTCAAGACCAAGGACTGGGTGTGGGTCACCGGTGAGGTCCGCACCGAATACGTCAAGCTGTACAAAGGGGACGGCCCGGTGCTCCACACCCTCTCCGTGGAACCCGCCGAGCCCCCCGCCGAGGAGTTGGTCTACTTCTGACCCTCTCCCCTTCCCGTGCACTTCCGGGCCGCCCGTTCGGGCGGCCCTTTTTTGCTATATTTTGGACTCGTCTACCAACCGGCTACCATGTCAAACCCGCAAGTCATTGTCTCCCAATGGTTTACGGGTTTCATTCCGGGCATTTGGATCCGTCCGGCTACCAGATGGCTACCAGGGGAACTTTTCCGGCCGGAACAGGCCGGTTTTTTTTATTTTTCGAGGGATCTCCCCACTTTATGAGACATGCAAGGAGTGTCATACCCGGCTGATTTACAGGATCATCCAAGGTATAGCAAAACCTGCCAAATATTCGTAAGGAGGAAGATCCCATGAGAAATCTCAAGAGAGCTCTGTCTCTGGCTCTGGCCGCCGCCATGCTGATCGGCATGATGGTGATCGGCGCCTCTGCTGCAGAGTACGGGGACACCGCTTCTGTGAAGAACACCGAAGCTGTGGAAGTTCTGACCGGCCTCGGCGTCGTCGGCGGCGACGAGAACGGCAACTACAACCCCACCGCCACCCTGACCCGCGCGGAGTTCTGCGTCATGATCGCCAACTCCCTGACGGGCGGCAGCTTTGACCCCACTTTGTTCAACGGCACCAATACCCCCTTCACTGACGTGCAGGGCCACTGGGGTGCCAACTACATCGCCTACTGCTACTCCGTGGGCGTGATCGCCGGCACCAGCGCCACCACCTTCAGCCCCGACGCCACCCTGACCGCCGCCCAGGCCGCCGCCATCCTGCTGTCCGCCCTGGGCTACAACCAGAACAATGAGTTCGGCGCCAACGGCCAGTTCGAGCTGAACGTGACCAAGTGGGCCCAGCAGGCCGGCCTGTACGAGGGCCTGACTGTGTCCGCCTCCGCCGGCATCAGCCGCGACAACACCGCCAAGCTGATCTTCAACGCTCTGGTGAACACCACCCCCGTGAACTACAGCACCCTGATCGGTTCCTACTACACCGTGGGCACCAGCGCTGTGAGCGGCG
Organism: uncultured Oscillospiraceae bacterium; assembly: GCA_944386865.1. Taxonomy (GTDB): domain Bacteria; phylum Bacillota; class Clostridia; order Oscillospirales; family Oscillospiraceae; genus CALXCT01. The sequence goes on from CALXCT010000123.1 coordinate 10,986, forward strand.
TGGTGTTCTCCGGCAAGGACCTGGATCCCACCAATCCTGGGGGCAACTACTCCCGTACCCTGGGCTACACCAATTTTGACCTGGTGAAGTCCACCACCGGCGATGTGGACAACTTCGGCCGTCCCTGCTCCGTGTGGGGCATCGACACCGATGACAACAACACCATCGACAAGGAAATCTCCACCGTGGCCGACAAGGCTGTCGCCACCTTCACCGCCAAGACCAAGGCCGCCGCTGTGGCCACCGCTCTGAACGGTTACTCCATCGACTCCAACGTCGCTGCCGATGCCGTTACCGCGGTCAAGGTGAACAACTCCACCAAGTACACCACTGGCCAGCTGACCGCTGATGTGGATGTCTTCGCCAACAGGAAGACCGCCAATGTTAACACTCTGCCTATCGGCACCGCCGAGGGCCAGACCATCGCCGAGGCCATTGCCGCTCTGACCGAGAACGGCAAGGTGGTGGAGGTCTATGTGAACACCGACAATGTCATCACCGACATCGTCACCATCACCTACACCGTGGCC
>CALXCT010000124.1 GCA_944386865.1 uncultured Oscillospiraceae bacterium
CCTACACCAGCCAGATGATGCACATCATCGCCGTGGCGGTGTGCGACGACCCGGAGCTCTTCGGCTGCCGGGGCTTCGAGGGCAGCTCCTTCCGGGGCTGCACCCGGGTGGCCGACCTGGACGTGGAACTGTGGACCCAGCTGTTCTCCCTGAACCGCCCCGCCCTCACCGCCGCTCTGGACCGGCTGGCGGACAACCTGGACGCCTACCGGGCCGCCCTGCGGGAGGGGGACGAGGGCCTGCTGCGGGAGAAGCTGTCCTTCTCCGCCGCCCGGAAGCACTGCCTGGACCTGGGCGCCCGGCCGGCCAGCAGCTACTACGTGTGACGGCGCTCCGTCCCCGCGCCGGGATATCTCCACCCTCCGCTCTGCTTCCGCCCAGGAGGACGAACAGGGGCCGCCCGGCACATGCCGGGCGGCCCCGCTCTGCTTACAGCACCTCGCGGTACATGGCGGAGGCGTCCGCCTTGCCCACGTTGTCGGCCACCTGGAGGACCTCCAGCTTCAGGGTGCGCTCCCCGAAGCGGACCTCCAGCAGGTCGCCCACCTTCACGTCATAGGACGCCTTCACGGGCCGGCCGTTGGCGGTGACCCGGGCGGCGTCGCAGGCCTCGTTGGCCACGGTGCGTCTTTTTATGAGGCGGGAGACCTTGAGCCACTTGTCCAGTCGCATGGAAAAACACCTCCACGGAAAAGACCAGCGGCCCCGGCAAGCCGGAGCCGCTGGAGATGCGCAAAAGGGCTTACTTGGACACGGCGTCCTTCAGAGCCTTGCCGGCCTTGAAGACGGGGACCTTGGAGGCGGGGATGCTGATCTCCTCGCGGGTCTTGGGGTTGCGGCCAACGCGCTCGGCGCGGGCCTTGACCTCGAAAGCGCCGAAGCCCACCAGCTGGACCTTGTCACCATCGGCCAGGGCGGCGGTGATCACATCAATGGCGGCGTTGACGGCGGCCTCGCAGTCCTTCTTGGAGAGGTCGGCCTTCTCGGCCACGGCGTTGATCAGTTCAGCTTTGTTCATGATAAATTCCTCCTACGTCTCTGGGCGGGCGGTCCCCGCCGGTATTTTTTGGGGTTTTTATTTACTTAAGGCGTTTCCGCCTGTAAGTCGAGTTTGGCCTGCCGCCATAGCTTGTCCAGTTTTTCCGGACTCAAATCCTCCAGCCGGCTGCCCTCCCGGGCGGCAGCCGCCTCGGCGGCGGCAAAGCGGCGGATGAACTTGTCGCAGGCGCGGGTGAGGGCCAGCTCCGGGTCGGTCCTGAGCCGGCGGGCCACGTTCACCGCGGAGAAGAGCAGGTCGCCCAGCTCCTCCTCCACGTCGCCCTCGCCGGCCATGGCGGCCCGCAGCTCGGAGAGCTCCTCGGACAGCTTGTCCGCCGCGCCGGCGGCGTCGGGCCAGTCGAAGCCGGCCTTAGCCGCCTTCTTCTGCACCTTCTCCGCCCGCCACAGGGCGGGCAGGCTGCGGGCCACGGCCCGCAGCGCGTCGGTGTGGGTCTCCTGTCCCTTTTCCTTGCGCTTGAGCTGCTCCCAGTTGGAGAGGACCTCGCCGGTGCCCGAGACGGTCACGTCGCCGAACACATGGGGGTGGCGGTAGATCAGCTTCTTGCAGATCCCGTCGGCCACGTCGTCCAGGGTGAAGACGCCGGCGTCCTTCTCGATGTCGGCGTGGAACACCACCTGCAGCAGCACGTCGCCCAGCTCCTCCTTCAGGTGCTCGGCGCTGCCCTGGTCGATGGCCTCCACCACCTCGTAGGATTCCTCCAGCATGCCCCGGCGCAGGCTCTCGTGGGTCTGCTCCCGGTCCCAGGGGCAGCCGCCGGGGGAGCGGAGCAGGTGGACGATCTGCTCCAAGTCCTTGAGCCCGTAGGCCTCTTTACCCATAAAATCTACCATAAAAATCAGTCCTCCGCAAGGGATTTTCCAAAATAATATGCCCCAAAACCATAGAAAGTGGAGGGGTTTTCCCTTAAAGTTTCAGCAGGCGGGCGATTTTGTCACCTTTTGGCATGAGAGCCAGCTCATCCCGGGTGATGGCCCGCAGCAGCACGATCAGCGCCAGGTAGACCACACCGCCCACCGCGATGGAGGCCAGGGTGCACACCGCGTTGCTGGAGATCACCCGTGCGGCCAGCCCGTAGCAGCCCCACACAGCGGCCCCCATGGCGGCGGCGGCCAGCACCGGCTTGCCGAACAGGGTGAGCACGCCGGGGAACCGGGGGATCACCCGGCCCACCACGATCAGGTCCAGCACGCACACCAGCCCGAAGCACAGGATATTGCCCAGAGGCGCGCCGTAGATGCCCACCTGGGGCAGGATGACCAGGTTATAGTTGACCACGATCTTCACCACGCCGCCCAGAAGCATGATGACCACGGGCAGGTTGATGAAGCCGTAGGCCTGGAGGATGGAGTTGCACACCATCATCAGGCACACGAAGATGGACGCGATGCCCAGGGAGGACAGCAGCGGTCCGGCCAGCTGGGGGTCCAGGGTGTGGAAGATGAGCTTGATGATGGGCTCGCCCAGCACGAACAGGCCCACCCCCGCGGGCAGTGCCACCAGGGCGCACATGCGCAGGGAGGCGGCGGCGATGCGCCGGGAGCCGCTCCGGTCCCGCCGGGTCAGGGCGGCGGAGATGGCGGGGATCACCGACGCGGTGATGGCCACCATCAGGGAGGAGGGCAGGTTGTAGAGGGTGATGGCGCCGGAGTAGTTGCCGTAGAGGGTGCGGCTGATCTCCTCGGCCAGGTCGGCGGCCTGCTCCCCGCCCGCGGCCAGGGCGGCGCTGAGGGGGGCGAAGTCGATCAGCCCGCCGTACAGCGCCCAGCTGTCCTGGTTGGTGAGCAGCGCCTTCTGCAGCTGCCCCTGGACCAGGGCGGAGTCGATCACCGTGACGATGCCCACCATGGAGGAGGTCAGGGTGATGGGGATGGCGATGGCCAGCAGGGTGCGAAGGATGGACCCGGCGGAGTCGGTCCGCCGGTCCAGGCACGCGGGCTCACGGCCCCGCTGGATGACGTAGTTGAGCACCATATAGCCCAGGGCCAGGATGGTGCCCACCGTCACGCCGGCGATGGCGCCGGCGGCGGCCTGGTAGTCCTCGCTGCCCAGGCGGATGAGGTAGACCGCCAGGCTCAGGCCCAGCACCAGCTTGCACAGCGCCTCGATGATCTGGGACACGGCGGTGGGGGTCATGTTGCCGTGGCCTTGGGCGTAGCCCCGGAAGGCGGCCAGGCAGCCCACGCACACCACCGCCGGGGAGAGCACCCGGATGCCGTCGGCCGCCCGGGAGTCGCCCATCAGGCCTGCCAGCCGGTCGGCCCCCAGATACATGATGAGGAAGGAGAGCACGCCCAGCAGCAGAAAGGCGGACAGGGCCACCCGGAACACCTTGTGCACCTGGTCGGTGCGGCCCAGGGTGTTGGCCTCGGAGACCATCTTGGACAGGGCCACCGGCAGCCCCGCCGTGGACACGGTGAGCAGCACGGAGTAGATATAGTAGGCGTTGGAGAAGTCGGCGTAGCCCGCGTCCCCGATGACGTTGACCAGGGGGATCTTGTAGAACAGGCCGATGACCTTCACCACGGCGATGCCCACGGCCAGGATGGCCGCCCCGCCGAAGAAGGTGGCCTTCGCGGTGTTGTGACTGGACAAGTGCAGTCCTCCCGAAGAATCGGCTTCAGCCGAAGAGTTTGGGCAGGGCGTAGTCCTCCACCTCCCGGCGGATGTGCTCCAGGTCGAGGGTGAGGAACTGCCCGTTTTCATATATGACCCGCCCCCGGGCCATATTCATCACCACGTCGCCCCCCCGGGCGGCGTAGACCAGGTTCTCCACCACGTCGTGGCAGGGGATCAGGCTGGGGCGGCCGAAGTCCACCAGGATGAGGTCGGCCATGTAGCCGGGGGAGACCATGCCGGTGTGCCGGCCCAGAGCCCGGGCGCCGTTGACGGTGGCCATCTCCAGGGCCTGCAGGGGGGTGACGGCCAGGGGGTCCCGGCCCACGCCGCAGGGGAGGATGGCGGCCAGCTTGATCTCCTCGAACATGTCGTGGCTGTTGTTGGAGGACACCCCGTCGGTGCCCAGGGCCACGTTCACCCCGGCGGCCATCATGGCGGGGATGGGGGCCACGCCGGAGCCCAGCTTCAGGTTGGACACCGGGTTGTGGGCGCAGGTGACCCCCTTGCGGGCCATGATGGCCCAGTCCTCGGAGGTGGTGTACACGCAGTGGGCGGCGATGGCGCGCACGTCGAACACCCCGTGGCGGTCCAGCTCCTGGATGGGGGTGCGGCCGTGGCGGGCGAGGCACTCCTCGTGCTCGCTTTTCGTCTCGGACACATGCACGTGCATCCCCAGGCCGTGGTCGGCGGCGTACCGGGCCAGGTAGTCCCACATCCCGGGGTTGAGGAAGGAGGTGTACTCCCCGTGGATGGACGCGTCCACCAGGATCTGCCCGTCGCCGTAGCCGTGCCAGCGCTCCACCAGACGGCGCATCTCCACACAGGAGGAGAAGTCCTCCGGCTTCACGTCCGGGTCGAAGCAGGTCACCGCCCGGTTGAGGTTGGCCGACAGGCCCGCCGAGACGATCTCCTCCACGATGTCCTCGCAGAAGTAGTACATGTCGTTGACGCAGGTGCAGCCTGAGGCGATCAGCTCAGCCAGGGCCAGGGCGGTGCCCGCCCGGACCGCCCGGCTGTCCAGCCGGTCCTCGGCGGGGAAGATGTAGTGGTTCAGCCAGTCCTGCAGGTCATGTCCGCCGCCGTAGCCCCGCATGAGGGTCATGGGCAGGTGGGTGTGGGCGTTGATGAGGCCGGGCAGGAGCACCCTGCCGGTGCAGTCGATCTCCCGGTCGTAGTCCCCGAAGGGGCGGGCGGTGCCCACGAAGGTGATCTTGGGCCCGTCCACCGACACGAAGGCGTCCCGCAGCAGGGGCTGGGCGGGGTCCATGGTGACCACGTCGGCGTGGGTGAAAAGTACGGATGTCATAGGTTTCCTCCTGTTGCCAGCAGGGCCCGGGCCAGCTCCAGCTGCTCCCGGCGCACGTAGAGCCGGTATTCCACCCGGGCGTCCTGACTCATGCCGAAGGTGCCGGTGCGGCCCCGGCTGCTGCCGCCGGCCAGCCCGTCCAGCAGGGTGGGGCTGGCCAGGTCCCTGCATTTGTATTGATAGGGGATATGGGCCGCCGCCAGGGCGTCCCGCGTCCGGTTGAGCTGATCCAGGTCATAGGTGACCAGAAGCTCGCTCCGGTTGAAAGGGGTGAGCACGGCGGAACAGCTCCTTTCTCAGGCAGAAAGCGATCACATCCGCTTCAGGCACTCCCGCACCAGCCCGGAGAACTTCTCCCGGGCGGCGGCGGCCGCGTCCAGCACCTCCTGCTCGCTCAGCGGCTGGTCCAGGATGCCGGCGGCCATGTTGGACAGCAGGGTCAGCCCCAGCACCTGCATGCCGCAGTGGCCGGCGGTGATGACCTCGGGTGCGGTGGACATGCCCACCGCGTCCGCCCCGGCCACCCGGGCGAAGCGCACCTCGGCGGGGGTCTCGTACTGGGGGCCGGGGAAGTACATGTACACGCCCTCCCGCAGGGGGATGCCCAGCTGCGCCGCCGCCTCCCGGGCCAGTCCCAGCAGCGCCGGGGTGTACAGGTGGCTGGCGTCGGGGAAGCGGGGCCCGAACTGGGGCAGGTTGGCCCCCCGGAGGGGGGACTCCATGAACAGCTTGATGTGGTCGGTGATGAGCATCAGGTCGCCCGCGGCCCAGTCCCGGTTGACGCAGCCGGCGGCGTTGGTGACGATGAGCGTCTCGCAGCCCAGCAGGCGCAGCACCCGCACGGCGTAGGACACCTCCTCGTAGGAGTAGCCCTCGTAATGGTGCATCCGGCCCTGCATCACGGCCACCGGCTGCCCCTCCAGCAGGCCGAAGACCAGCCGGCCCTTGTGCCCCGGGGCGGTGGAGACCTTGAAATGGGGGATGTCATGGTAGTCCACGGCGATGGGCTGTTCCACCTCGTCGCCCAAAAAGCCCAGGCCGGAGCCCAGCACCATGGCCACCCTGGGCACGAAGCCTCCCAGCCGGGCGCGGATGGCCTCGGCGCTCTCCTGATACTGGGCAAAGGTATACTGACTCATATGCGTTCCCTCCCGTGTCTCACAGCTGGCCGCCGCAGCTGCGGCAGAAGCGGTCGTCCCGTGCGCACAGCGCCCCGCAGGCGGGGCAGGTCCTGCCCTGGCGCACGGCGGCCACCTTGGCCTTCAGGTCGGCCAGGCTGGCGTAGGCCTCGTCCGCCTGGGCCAGCAGCGCGGACACGTCCTCCGAGGGCTCCTGGCCCAGGTGGGTGTCGTACATCACCTTGCCCATGCGGCGCAGCAGGTCGTTGACAGCGGCGTTCTGATCGAAGATCTGGATATTGAGCTTGGCGGCGTCCACCAGCTCGCCCGCCCGCTGGCCCACATACCGGGCGGCGGGGGCGGCCGTCTCCCCCAGATCGGCGGCGGTGCCGCGGATGCGGTCCAGCAGGTCCTTGATTCTCTCGTCCATAGGGAGCGCTCCTTTCCCGTTTCGTGTGTTGGCTGCGGATAGTTTACACCAAAGCGGGGAAAAAAGCAATGTGCTCGGGTCGAAAGCCCCCATTTTCCCCGCCCCGGCGGACAAAGCAGCGCGGCTCCCCGGCGGCAGGGCCGGGCCGCCGCGGCGGGGAGGGACTGCGGGCCCGGTCCGCGTCTTCGCCCACCGGAGGGATGAAATTGAATTTCCAATGAGTTTTTCTTGCAATTTACTGTGGAAAAGAGTATAATATCTCCATAGCTGTTTCGAGCACATTTGTCCACAAGGGAGAGACAGCCAAAACGCTCCGGCCCGGCCGGAACAGAAATTTGAGGAGGAAACCATGAAGAAAGTACTTGCTTTGGTGCTTGCCCTGGCCATGTCCCTGGCGCTGGTCGCCTGCGGCGGCGACGGCGACACCCAGAACAGCGGCACCCCTGACAACAGCGGCGCCGTGGAGAACACCGGCTCCGCCGGCGACAAGGTGATCAAGATCGGCGTCTTCGAGCCCGCCACCGGCGACTCCGCCTCCGGCGGCAAGAAGGAGATGCTGGGCATGCAGTATGCCAACTCTCTGACCCCCACGGTGGAAGTGGGCGGCACTGAGTACACCGTGGAGCTGGTCTACGCGGACAACGGCTCCTCCACCGACAAGGCCCCCACCGCCGCCAGCCAGCTGGTGAGCGAGGGCGTCTCCCTGGTGCTGGGCTCCTACGGTTCCGGCGTGTCCATCGCCGGCGGCCCCACCTTCGGCAGCGCCGGCATCCCCGCCATCGGCGTGACCTGCACCAACCCCAACGTCACCGCCGGCAACGACTACTACTTCCGTATCTGCTTCCTGGACCCCTTCCAGGGCACCGTCCTGGCCAACTTCGCCATGGATAACTTCGACGCTCAGGTGGCCT
>CALXCT010000125.1 GCA_944386865.1 uncultured Oscillospiraceae bacterium
CGCTCGCCCTCGGCCTTGATGGTGGCGTCCACCTCCCGCTTGGCCTTCTCCACCATCTCCTCGATGCGGGTGGGGTGGATGCGGCCGTCCTGGATCAGCTTCTCCAGGGCGATGCGGGCGATCTCCCGGCGCACCGGGTCGAAGCAGGAAACGGTGATGGCCTCGGGCGTGTCGTCGATGATCAGGTCCACGCCGGTCATGGTCTCCAGCGTGCGGATGTTGCGGCCCTCCCGGCCGATGATCCGGCCCTTCATCTCGTCATTGGGCAGGGGTACCACAGAGACGGTGGCTTCGGCCACGTGGTCGGCGGCGCAGCGCTGGATGGCCAGCGAGATGATCTCCCGGGCCATGGTGTCCGACTCCTCCTTGAAGCGGGCCTCGATCTCCTTGATCTTCATGGCGGACTCGTGGGTGACCTCCGCCTCCAGCTGGCTGATGAGGTAGTTCTTGGCCTCCTCGGCGGTGAAGCCGGAGATGCGCTCCAGCACCTCCATCTGGCTCTTTCTGACCCGCTCCACCTCGTCCCGCTCCTGATCCAGGTCGGCCAGCTTGGCGGAGAGGACTTCCTCTTTCTTCTCGATGTTCTCGGTCTTGCGGTCCAGGTTCTCTTCCTTCTGCTGCAGGCGCCGCTCCTGCTTCTGCAGTTCGCCGCGGCGCTCCTTCACTTCGCGCTCGTACTCGTTGCGGGCGGTGAGGATCTCCTCCTTCGCCTCCACCAGAGCCTCACGCTTTTTGCTCTCGGCGCTTTTGATGGCCTCGTTGATGATGCGCTTGGCCTCATCCTCCGCGCTGCCGATCTCCCGCTCCGCGGCGGCCTTGCGGCGCTGGATGCCCACAGGCACGCCCACGGCCAGACCCACCAGCAGACAGACCACGCCGGTAATGATATAAGGCAACATAGGCTTGTTTTACACACCTCCATGCAGTTTGAATAATGGAAATGCCGCCTTTCGACGGCCCGCGGGCCGGACACAAGGCCGGGCCCGCGGTTTGAATGAGATTGAAAAACATCCCCTAAAGTTTTTCAAAATGATCCTTTTACATTGTAAAGCCCAGGCTCTTTTCTGTCAAGAACATTCGCATCCGAAAAGAAAGGCCGCTCCCCCCGGGGGGGGAGCGGCCTTGACGGGCGCAGGGTCAGCTCTGTCCGGGCAGGGAATCGTCCTCCCGGACCCAGTCCTCCACGTGGACCACGCTGTACTCGGTGGGGGTGTTGCGGATGACCACCCGCTGGATGCCTGCGTTGATGATGAGCCGGCGGCACATGGAGCAGGAGGTGGTGCCCGGGATGAGCTCGCCGGTGGCGGGGTCCTTGCAGACCATGTACAGGGTGGAGCCCAGCAGGTCCCGCCGGGCGGCGGAGATGATGGCGTTGGCCTCGGCGTGGACCGAGCGGCACAGCTCGTACCGCTGGCCGGAGGGGATCTTCAGCTCCTCCCGGGTGCAGCGGCCCAGGTCCACGCAGTTGCGCCGGCCCCGGGGGGCGCCGTTGTAGCCCGAGGCGATCACCTCGTCGTTGTGCACGATGATGGCCCCGTAGCACTTGCGCAGGCAGGTGGACCGGCCCAGCACGGCCTGGGCGATGTCCAGATAGTAGTTCTCCTTGTCGATGCGGCGCATGCTTCCGCCCTCCCTCGGTGTTTTCTCCAGTATACCCTCTTTTTCCCACGGGGACAAGGGCCAGTTTCCGCTGCCCGCCCCGGGCGGACAGTTGGATTATTCACATTTTGTTTACGAAAGGATTCTTGACGGAAGCAGGGGAACGGGCTATCATAATATCCGAACTTTCGGCGGGCGGTGTCTGCCCGCCGCGCACGATCACGGAAGAAGGGAGGGCGCGCATGATCCGGAATATGCTCCAGCGTCTCATGTATGGACGCTACGGCTGCGACGCGCTGTCCCTGTTCCTGCTGGGCGTCTATGTGGTGCTGTACCTGATCTCCTCCCTGGTGCGGCTGCAGGTGTTCTACATCCTGGACCTGATCGGCACCGCGCTGCTGCTGTGGGGCTTCTTCCGCATCCTGTCCCGGAACTACGAGCGGCGCAGGGCGGAGAACGCCGCCTTCCTGCGGGTGGCGGGGCCGGTGATCCAGTGGGTGAAGATGCGCCGGTGCATCCACCGGGACAAGGACCACTGCTATTTCTCCTGCCCCACCTGCAAGCAGATGCTCCGGGCGCCCCGGGGCAAGGGCAAGATCCACGTCACCTGCCGCAACTGCGGTACCGTGTTTGAGAAAAAGACCTGAGCGGAGTTCCGCTCAGGTCTTTCCTTATTTCCATGCGGTCTGTGAGGGGCTCACTTGCCCATCACCCGGGCCAGCTGGGTCATCACCACGGCCACCTCCGCCCGGGTGGCGGTCGCCTTCGAGTCGAAGCTGCCGTCGGTCCGGCCGCCCATGATCCCCGCCTGCCAGCAGATCAGCACGCCGCCGGCGGCATAGCTGGAGATCTTGTCCGCGTCGGTGAAGGTGATGGGGTCGTGGTTGATCACGGTGTAGTCCACCTCGTAGGCGTTGATCAGCGCCCCCATCAGAGCGGCCATGTCCTGCCGGGTGATGCTGGCGGCGGGATCGAACTTCTCCTGGATGGCGGAGGGGATCAGCTGGTTTTTCAGCGCCCAATCCACAAAGGGCTCGTACCACACCGACGCGCCCGAGGTGTCGATGGCGTCCCGGCTGAACTGGGCCAGCACGCCCAGGAACTCCCCGTAGCTCATGGGCCGGTCGGGGCGGAAGGTGCCGTCGTCATAGCCGGCGAACAGCTGCTTTTCGTAGACGGTGGAGACGAAGGGGTAGTACCACTCGGTCTCGGGAACATCGGAAAAGGGCAGCTCCTGGACGGGGGGATCGGTGATCTGCGGATCGTCATCCTCCGGGGGCGCGGTGTTGGTGCCGGGCTGCTCGGTCATCAGGCCGGTCTTGATGGCGTTTTTGAAGGTGGGGACGGCCTCTTGTAGGGTCAGGGTGGCCAGGGAGGCCTCGTCTCTCAGGTCGGCGGTCAGGCTGTCCCAGGCCAGATAGTAGGTGTGCACCGCGTCCACCTGCCGCTGGAGGGTGGACATGGCGGCCGGGGTGACCCACTTCTGCGTGGCGGGCACGTCGCTGCCGTCGGCGCTGGTGACCACGCCGCTCATGGCGTTGTTGGCGCTGTTGAGGATCATCGCCATGTAGGCCTTCACGTTGGCGGCTCCGCCGGCGGCCTCAATCAGCGCGTCTGTCCATGTGCCGGCGGCCAAAACGGGAACGGACAGGCCCAGGGTCAGGCACAGAGCGAGAAGCAGGGAAAGAATTCGCTTTTTCATGGACAGGTTCCTCCTTGGTGATATTCCATATATAAAGGTAGACGGCAGGGCGGGAGAAAAGTTCCCGTCACAGCTCGCCCAAAGTCTGGTTGAGCAGATTGCGCAGGGCCACGGCGTTGTGCACCGTCATGACCACGCTGGCCACCTGCTCCATGCCCGGGGTGGAGATGTTCTCCACGCCCTTGCTGGTGATGGTGGTGGCGGTCTCCATATATTTATGTCCGATGTCCAGGGTGACCTCCACGGTCTCGCCCTGGCTGTTGTTGGTCTTGCGGATGCCGAAGGTGTTGGCGTAAACGGGCTTCATGGGCTGTCCTCCTCGTGTGAATGGATCATGGGCATATTGTAACACAAAAAGCGGGCACGTGCATCAATTAAGTGAAAAACTTCATTAAAATATAAAGGAAGAACGCCGGGCGGAACGGTGGCTAAGAAATATTTCCGGCAATGTTACGCTTGTGTTACATTTCGACCGGGGGTGTTGACTCTCCCCGGGGGGTGGTGTATATTTTACGCGAAGGCAAGGGGAGTCATACTTGGCTGATTTCCATGATCTGTCAGGTTATGGCAACACCTGCCAAATATTCGTAAGGAGGAAAATCCCATGAGAAATCTCAAGAGAGCTCTGTCTCTGGCTCTGGCCGCCGCCATGCTGATCAGCATGATGGTGATCGGCGC
>CALXCT010000126.1 GCA_944386865.1 uncultured Oscillospiraceae bacterium
CTGCGCCTGTACCAGTATACTGCCATGGATGAATTCACCCGTTTGCGTTTCCTGGCCGCCTATCCGGAGCAGACAACTTATTCTTCCGCAGACTTTCTGAAAAGGCTGGTTAAGTGGTATGCCCGCCGGGACATTCGGGTGGAATGCGTCCAGACCGACAACGGTTTTGAATTCACCAACCGTTTCTCCAACAGTAAGCGAGAAATCCCTACCCTGTTTGAGAAAACTGCTGCTCAGCTTGGTATCCGTCATAAGCTCATCCGTCCTTACACGCCTCGCCACAACGGCAAGGTGGAACGAAGCCATAGAGAGGACCAGAAGCGTTTTTATTCCTGTCACTCCTTCTTCTCGTTGGATGACTTCGCCAAGCAGCTTGCACTCCACAACCTCCGTTCCAACAGCTTCCCTATGAGGCCACTTCATTGGCTTTCTCCTTGCGAGTTCACCGTCCAATATGTTTGACAAACCTACAAACAAAGCTCTCCTATTATATGAGATATTCTTGCGATTTGCAAGGGTTTGTGGTATTTTATTCTGGATCAACCAGAGAGAGGAACCGACAGTTATGAGAATGAGAAAAAAGCCCAACCTGGTCCCCCGCATGGAGGCCTGCGGACAATACTGGATCAAAGAGCCGGAGCGGCTGAAAGGGAAGTGGCGCAGTCTGAAGCCCGATGCGGTCAGGCTCCGGCTGGAACTGGGATGTGGCAAGGGGCGCTTTACCGCCGAGACGGCTGCGCAGCACCCGGAAGACCTCTATGTGGCGGTGGAGCGGGCGGCCGATGCCATGGTGGTGGCCATGGAGCGCTGCCGCGCGCTGGGTCTGACCAATGTGTTTTTTATTGACGGGGACGCCGCTGAGCTGGATCACTGCTTTGCAAACGATGAAGTAGATCTCCTTTACATCAACTTCTGCGATCCCTGGCCCTCTGTGAAGCACTCCCGCCGCCGTCTGACCCACGAGGGGTTCCTTCGCAGCTACCGGAAAGTACTGCGGGAGGGGGGAGAGATCCGATTCAAGACGGACAACCGCGCTCTGTTCGAGTGGTCCCTGTTCCAGTTCCCAAAGGCGGGGTATGAGCTCTCCCAGGTCACCCGGGATCTCCATGCCAACGGAGTCCAGGGAGTGATGACCGACTATGAAGAGAAGTTCTACCGTTTGGGTACGCCCATCAACCGCTGTGTAGGCACCAAGGTGAAGCTGCCCGACGTGCCGGTGGAGGAGAGCCTGAACCGCGCATTGGACGGCCTGGAGTGCGTGTGGGACGAGCTGCCTCCCTTGCCGGAGCAGACCGGGCGGTATGGCCGTGCATTGAAGCTGAGCCTGCTGGAGAATGGTATGGAGCGGGCCGGACTGGAGCTGGTGGAGGATTGTCCCAGAGAGCGCACCCTCTGGGTCGGTGCGTTCACTGTGGAGCCGGAAGCCCGGCGCACCGGGTTGGACGTGCGCCTGGCACAGGCGCTGGCTCGGGCTGCCGCCGCCGGTGGATTCCACGCGGTGCGCCTGAGCTGCCCGGAGGGAGAAAACGGCGACCACGCGTTCTGGCTGGAGCAGGGCTATGGAGACCTGCCCTCCCGGCAGGGCCAGGAGGACGGACAGGTGATGATGGAGCTGCGGGTATAACATGACGAAGGGGAGCTTCTGGAAAAGCGCGCATCCCTGGGCCATGGTCACCATCCTGTTCTGGTCTCTGGGCTATGTGTGGACCAAGACGGCCATGGGATACTTTTCGGCCGGTTCCATCGGTTTTCTGCGATATGCGGTGGCCTCGGTGATGCTGTTGGTCATCGCGGCGGCAGGCGGGATGGCGCCGCCGCGAAGAAAGGATTTGCCCTGGTTCCTGCTGGCGGGGGCGGTCGGTTTTTTCCTCTATATGATCGCCTATAACCTGGGCCAGGAGACCACCACGGTGGCCACCGCCAGCGTCCTGATCGCCACAGTACCCATGATCACCGCACTGCTGTCCCGCGTGTTTTGCGGGGAGCGGCTGCGGCCCGTCCAGTGGGCGGCCACCGCGGTGGAATTTGCCGGCGTGCTGGTTTTGACGCTGCTGGACGGCGTGCTGTCGGGAAACGCGGGGGTGGCCTGGCTGCTGCTGGCCGCCGTGCTCCTCAGCGTTTACAATCTGCTCCAGCGCAGGCTGACCAGGACCTACTCCGCCCTTCAGGCCTCGGCTGTCAGCATCTTCTCAGGCACGCTGCTGTTGGCGGTGTTTCTGCCCGCCTCTGTGCGGGAGGCATCCCGGGCGGCGCCCGGCGCGCTGCTGTGCATGCTCCTGCTGGGGATCTTCACCAGCGGGCTTGCCTATGTGGCATGGGCCAAGGCCTTTGCCAAAGCCGAGACGGCCGCCCAGGTGAGCAATTATATGTTCGTCACCCCTTTTCTCACCAGCCTGCTGGGCGCGGCGGTGCTGGGTGAGGTGCCGGGCCCTTCCACGCTGGTGGGGGGAGGCATCATCCTGGCAGGGGTGCTGCTCTTTAACTTCGGTGGTCAGATGCAGCGGCGGATCGCTACCTGGCACCACTGCGGCTGATATGATTAGAATGAGACCCCGAGGCTGTCCGGCCCCGGGGTCTCACTGATTTGCGTGAAAGGTACTTTTCCCTTACAGCATAGCGACCAGAACGAACTGGGCGATGGTGCCCAGCACGATGAACACGTGGAAGATCTCATGACAGCCGAAGCGGGGATTGTTCCGGCCGGGCCACTTCAGCGCGTAAGACACGCCGCCCACGGTGTACAGCACACCGCCCAGCACCAGCCAGAACAGGCCGCTTGCCCCCAGCGCCATCCACAGGGGGTAGATGGCGACCACTGCCAGCCAGCCCATGGCGATATAAATGGTGGAGGTGAGGGCGCGGGGACAGTTGATCCAGAACAGGCTCATGAACAATCCGGCCACCGTCAGTGTCCAGATGATGGCCAGCAGGGTGTAGCCCCAGGGCCCTCGGAGAGCGGTGAGGCAGATGGGCGTATAGGTGCCTGCGATGAGGAAGTAGATGGAGGTGTGGTCATACTTGCGCAGCGCGATCCGCCCGGCCACCGTGGTGTTGACACAGTGATAGAGGGTGGAGGCGGTGTAAAGGCCGATCATGGACAGACCGTAGATGAGAAGCGAGGCCAGCTTCACCGGATCGCTGTCCTGGGAGATGGCCCGTATCAGCAGAAACACGGTGCCCGCCAGCGCCAGAACGGCGCCGATGCCGTGGGTGATGGCCGACCAGGGGCGCAGCCCGTCATAGGGGTCACGGCCCTTCTCCTCGGGGCGGGCCCGGCGGCGGGGCACGGCGGTATAGGGAGCGGCATTTCGAGAGATACTGTATTCCATGGGGAGACCCTGCCTTTCTTGTGGATGATATCAGTATATTCTTATTATACCAAGAAGTCAATTAAGATATTATGAAATATAATATCGAAAATTAGATTACAGGAAAAAGACGCCCCGGACGGCTCGCGGCATTCTCAAGGCGCGCGCCGGACCGGGGCATCTTTGCTGCTGTGCTGCGGGTGGGGAGAGAGGGGCTTGCGGACGATCAGACCATGCGGTCGGTCACAATGTGGCCGTCCTGCACCACCAGCCGGATATCCCGGGTGCTGCGGATATCCTTGCTGGGATCTGAACCGAGCAGGAGGAGATCGGCTTTTTTCCCTGCCTCCAGGGTGCCAAGCTGATCGGAAAGGCCCAGGACCTTGGCATTGGTCCGGGTGACCATGTGCAGAATGTCGGATGCGGGAATGCCGGCCTCAGACAGGCAGGCCATCTCGTCGTGGAGGGACTCGCCGAAGGGGACGAAGGGGATGCCGGAGTCACAGCCCACGGCCATCGGGATGCCGGCGTCGTGGAACTGGCGGACCGCCCGCTTCAGGTCCTCCCACACGGAGGGGAAGCCGGGGGACTGGTCAAAGCGGAGAATGGAGATCATGGTGGGGTCCACCACGGCCCCGCTGTCCTTCACTTTCTTCACCATCTCGTCGGTAAACTTCGTCTCGGTGCTGCCGGCGGCGACCATATGCTCGATGAAGTCGGCACCTGCATCGGCTGCATCCATCATCTCAGCCGGCCCGTCCACATGGACGGCGCAGGGCAGACCGTTGCGGTGGGCGCTTTCCACGATGCGCCGGAGCTGGCCTTTCGTCATACGGGGCACGGCGGTGGGATAGTGGACCTTGTCGATGTGGGCGTAAAACGCCTTGATAAAGTCCACGCCCATCTCAGCGATGCGGTCCACCTGCCGCTCGATGGTGTCTTCCTGATCGGCAAAGACGACCGCCTGCTTCGTCAGCTCGGGGTCCTTCATGTAGACTGTAGCCCAGGGATGGCCACCGGCAGCCTGGAGGAAGGGTCCGCAGCAGGTCAGGCGAGGACCCGGAACAGCGCCGGAGCGGACCTCGTCACGGAAGGAGATCATGTCGCCAGACTGGTCGCCGCAGGTGCGTACGGAGGTGACGCCCCACTTCAAAAACTCGCTGCGCGCCAGGGCGTAGTCATAGGTCTCATGGCGCAGTCCGCAGCTGGGCCGGTCAAAGGTGCTGGAGCCGCCCATGTGAGTATGGGCGTCGATAAGGCCCGGTATGACATAGAGGCCCTGTGCGTTGATGACGCTGGCCTCCGCCGGGATCTCGATATCGGTGTCGTTTGCCTGGATGATGCCGTCCTGGAGCAGCAGGGTCGTGACGTTTCCGGGACTGCCGGGAACAGCGGCGTTTTTGATGACGAGCATGGAACGATCACTCCTTTATGCAGTTTGTGCGCGATCGGACGCGGCGGAGAAAGGGGCGATGGTGTGATTCCATTATACAAAGAGATCGTGTTTTGAGGAAATCAAGGTTTGTATGAGGACGGTTACTTTTTTGCATAGAAAAACGCGGTGCGTCCCGTCCGGAGACGGAGGGACGCACCGCTGAAGGTCAATTCCGGACTGGGGAAGCCGGTCCGTACAGCTGCCGGATGACCTTTAGGAACTCCGCGGCGGTGTTGTTTCCGGTGTGGGGGTCCCAGCCGATGGCGTTGACGGTCTCTGCGTCATCCCCCGGGATGGGGAATGCAGTGATACAGTCTGTATTGATGCTCCGCCCAATGGAGCCGGGGAACAGGGTGAAGCCCATGCCGGCGCTGGTGAAGGCCACCACGGTGCGGTAATCATTGCAGGGGATGAGGTTGCTTGTGTCAAAGCCGCGGGCCTGGCACAGGGCAAAGACCCGGTCTACCAGGAACGGCCCTTCCGAGCGGGATTCGGTCACCAGCGGCAGCTGGTTCAATGCGGTAAAATCGTTTACATCCACCAGACTGGCGTGCTGACTGGGAACAAAGAGATGGAAGCGGTCGGTATCGGTGACGAGGTACTCCAGATTGTGGCTGGAGCGAAGGAGGGTCTCAAAGGAGAAGTAGAAGTCATACTCTCCCTTGTTGATGGCGGCCATCTGCACCATGCCGGTGGAGAAATCCAGATCGATCTGCACGTCGGGACACTGGCGGACGAACCGGGACAGGACCTGATTGACCGCGTGGTCAGAGGTGCTCACAGCGGAGATGCGGATCCGACCGGTCTTGCCTGAGGCGATGTTGTGCACCCGCTGCTTCACGGCGGTGGTGCTGTCCAGCGCGGCCAGGGCGTACCGGAAGAACTCCTCTCCGGCCCTGGTCAGCTGCACATGGTGGCTGCTGCGGATGAACAGCTTGGCGCCCAGCTCTTTTTCCAGCTCAGTGATCCGGCGGCTGATGGCGGGCTGGGTGATATAGTGCAGCCTGGCGGCCTGGGTGAAATTCAGCGTCTGCGCCACGGAGACGAAATATCGCAGCTGGTCAAAATCCAAAGGGGCGGCCTCCTCTCGGCGGTCCCTCCTGATGGACCGCCCACTCTCATGCCGGGACAAGCCCATGATACAATAACATTTTGTTATTGTAAACAAAAAAAGCGGCATTTCCCCCCGGAGAGGCCCGATGATATAGTGAAAGGCGAGAAGAAACGCTGTGCCGTGCTTCTGCGGCGGGGCGGAAACAGAAGGCGGAAAGGAGAAAACGGGCATGGAGTATGAGCATCTGTTCACGCCGGTGAAGATCGGCAAGTGCGAGATCCCCAACCGCATCGCGGTGACGGCCATGGTGTGCAGCATGTGCACCGAGGAGGGGGACGCCACCGAGCGCTACATCAAATATCACGAGGCCAAGGCCCGGGGGGGCTACGGCCTGATCATCACGGAGGACTATCGGGTCAGCGCCCACGCCGGCGGCTACAAATATGTGGCCGGCATCTATAAGGAGAGCCAGATCGCCGGGCACAAGGCCCTGACCGACGCGGTGCACAGGTACGGCGCCAAGATCTTCTGCCAGATCTACCATGCCGGCCGCCAGTCCAGCAGCTCGGTGAACGGGGGAGTCCAGATCGTGGCGCCCTCGCCCACCTCCAGCCCCTGGAACCGGGACCTGGCCCGGGAGCTGACGGTGCCCGAGATCAAGCAGATCGTGGAGGATTTCCGGACCACCGCCGCCAATGTGAAGAAGGCGGGCTTTGACGGACTGGAGATCCATGCGGGCAACGGCTATCTCATCGCGGGCTTCATGTCCTTCCACAGCAACAAGCGCACCGACGAGTACGGAGGCTGCTTTAAAAACAGGATGCGTCTGTTTGACGAGGTCTATCAGGCCTGCCGGGAGGAGGTGGGGCCCGATTTCCCCATCATGGTCCGTTTCTCCGCCGACGAGCATACCATCTCGGGCCGCACCCTGGAGGAGTCCAAGATGGTGGCCCGGCATATGGAGCAGCTGGGTGTGGACGCCATCAACTGCTCCAACGGCATCTACGGGACCTATAACCCCGGCCAGGTGGCGCCGTCCTATCAGCCCCACGCCTGGACGATCCAGAACGCCAGGGCGCTGAAAGAGGTGGTGAGCATCCCCGTGCTGGGGGTCAACTCCATCAACGACCCGCACATGGCGGAGTCCATTCTGGATCAGGGCTACTGCGACATCGTGGGCATGAGCCGCAGCTCTCTGGCCGACCCCGATATGCCCAATAAGGCCAAGGCGGGGGAGGATGCGCGCATCCGGCCCTGCATCCGCTGCATGCAGGGCTGCGTGACCAGCACCTATCTCCAGATCCCCATGCGCTGCTGTGTCAATCCTGAGATGAACAAGGAATACCTGTATACCTATGAGAAAACCGAGCCCAAGAAGGTGCTGGTGGTGGGCGGCGGCCCCGCGGGGATGCAGGCGGCCATCGCGGCTTCCCGCCGGGGCCATGATGTGACCCTGTGGGAACAGAGCGACGCGCTGGGCGGCCAGTTCCTGGCGGCGGCCTATCCGCCGGGGAAGGGCGACTACGTCACCTACACCTGCTATATGGTCAACGAGCTGAAGGTGCAGAAGGTGAAGGTGGAGCTGAATAAGCGGGCCACCGCCGACGCGGTCCGGGCCTTCGGCGCGGACAAGGTGATCGTGGCTACCGGCGGCCTGCCCAACCGGCCCGGTATCCCGGGCATCGACCGGGAGAACGTATACTTCGCCGAGGACATCCTCCGGGGCCGGGTGCTGCCTGAGGGGCGCATCCTGGTGGCCGGCGGCGGCGAGGTGGGCGTGGAGACCGCCATGCACCTGGCCGACGCCGAGCGGGGCGCCATCACGGTGGTGGAGATGACGGACACCATCAGTGCCGGTGCGGACGGCACCCGCGTGGTGGCCCAGAAGAAGTTCATGAACGAGCGGGAGATCCGCCTGATGCTCAACACCAGAGTGCTGGAGATCTGCGCCAGCGGCGTGCTGCTGGAGTACGACGGGCAGCCCCACCTGTTTCCCTGCGACCATGTGGTGCTGGCCCTGGGCTATCACCCCAACAATGCCCTGGCCGGGGAACTGGCTGACCTGGGCGATAAGCTGGCGGTGGTGGGCGACGCCGTCAAGTGCTCCAACGCCATGGACGCGGGCGAGCAGGGCTTCGCCGCGGGCTACTTTGCGTGACCGGTCCGAAATAGAACGGAAAAAGAGCCTGGGAGCATTGCTCCCAGGCTCTTTTACTGATGTCACAGGGCCAACAGCTCCAGCTTGTCGCCCTCCACCGTGGCCTGAAGGTGGGTGATGGGGGAGAGGTAGCTGTCGATGATGCGGGTGGCGATGGCGTCCTCCAGCTCCCGCTGGATCAGGCGGCGCAGGTTCCGGGCGCCGTAGGCCTCGGAATAGGACTTCTTTGTGAGGTAGCCCAGCAGGTCGTCCCCGTAGGTGAAGGAGAGCCCCTTGTCGGCCAGCGTCTGCTTCAGCTCCTCCAGCATGATCCTGGCGATGGCCTTGAAGTTGTCCTGGGTCAGGTGGTTGAAGCAGATCACGTCGTCCACCCGGTTGATGAACTCGGGCCGCAGGAACTGCTGCAGGGCCTGCATGGCCTTCTCCTTGGTCTGCTGGTTGGCGGTGCGGTCGAAGCCCAGAGAGCCGCCCTTGCGCTCACTTCCGGCGTTGGAGGTCATGACGATGACGGTGTTCTCGAAATTGACCACCCGGCCGTGGGCGTCGGTGATGCGGCCGTCATCCAGGATCTGCAGCAGGATGTTGAGCACGTCCGGATGGGCCTTCTCGATCTCATCAAAAAGGATGACGGAGTAGGGCTTGCGGCGGATCTTCTCGGTGAGCTGGCCCGCGTCGTCGTAGCCCACATAGCCCGGGGGCGAACCGATGATGCGAGACACCGCGTGCTTCTCCATGAACTCGGACATATCCAGCCGGATGAGGGACTCGGGGGAGTTGAACAGGTCCTGGGCCAGCTGTTTGACCAGCTCGGTCTTGCCCACGCCGGTGGAACCCACGAAAATGAAGGAGACGGGCTTGCGCTTGGGGGAGATGCCCACCCGGCCCCGGCGGATGGCGGCGGCCACGGCGTGGACCGCCTCGTCCTGGCCGATGATGTGGGTCTTCAGCCGGTCCTCCAGCTTGGCCAGCCGCTCATACTCCTGCTCCTGGATCTGGGTGGCGGGAATCTTGGTCCACAGCTCGATCACCCGGGCCAGATGCTCCACCGTCAGGGCGGGGCGCTCCAGGCCGTCCAGGTAGGACTTCTCCTGCTGCAGCTGCAGCTGGCGGCTGCGCAGCACGGCCATCCGCTCATAGGCGTCCTCACTGGGATCGGTGGCCATGACCTCCCATTCCTTGCTGATATCGGCCAGTTCCCGCTCCACCTGGGCCAGACGGGCCAGGGACTTGTTGCGCAGGTTGACCTCGGAGCAGGCCTCGTCGATCAGGTCGATGGCCTTGTCGGGCAGGTAGCGGTCGGTGATGTACCGCTCGCTCATGGTCACCGCCAGCCGGCACATCTCCGGAGAGATGCGCACCCGGTGGTAGTTCTCATAGTAGGGGGCGATGCCCCGCAGGATGTCCACCGCCTCGTCCATGGAGGGTTCCTCCACGATGACGGGCTGGAAGCGTCGCTCCAGGGCGGTGTCCTTCTCGATATACTTGCGGTACTCGGTGAGGGTGGTGGCGCCGATGACCTGGATCTCGCCCCGGGAGAGGGCGGGCTTGAGGATATTGGCGGCGTTCATGCTGCCCTCCGCGTCCCCGGCGCCCACGATGTTGTGTACCTCGTCGATGACCAGGATGATATTGCCCAGCTTGCAGATCTCCTCGATCAGGCTCTTCATCCGGCTTTCGAACTGGCCCCGGAACTGGGTGCCCGCCACCAGGGCGGTCAGATCCAGCAGGTAGACCTCCTTGTCCAGCAGCTTGTAGGGCACCTCTTTTTTGAAGATCTTGATGGCAAGGCCCTCGGCGATAGCGGTTTTGCCCACGCCGGGCTCGCCGATCAGGCAGGGGTTGTTCTTCTGACGGCGGTTGAGGATCTGGATGACCCGCTGCAGCTCGCTGTCCCGGCCGATAATGTTGTCCAGCTTGCCCTCCGCCGCCCGGCGGGAGAGGTTGATGCAGTAGCTCTCCAGAAATTTCTTCTTGTTGCCCCGGGCCTCCCGGCCGGACTTGGGGGCGGCCTGCTCCCCGCCGGAGGCGGGACGCTCCGCCCCGGGGACCGACCCGGGCGTGCCGCCGCCGAACAGCTTGTTCAGGAAGGGGAAGGTGGCGGTGCGGCCGTCTTCGTCATCCGCGCCGTTCTCCGCCTGGGGTAGCAGGCCCTCCATCCCCTCGGCGCCGCCGAAGGCGGACATCATCTCGCTGGTGAGGTTGTCCAGGTCCTCGTCGGTGATCCCCATTTTCTGCATCATATCGTTAATGGGCTTGATGCCCAGCTCTTTGGCGCACTTCAGGCAGAGCCCCTCGTTCTTGGTCACGCCGCCTTCGATCTTGGAGATGAAGACCACGGCCACGTTCTTGTGGCAGCGGGAGCAAAGGGTAGGCTGCATGATAGATCACTCCTTTGTATGCGATGGAATAGTGCCAGTGTACCGGGGAAATGTGAACCCCGTGTGAATATCGGGAGAAAAACCGGTGGAAATCAGGTAAAACTGGCCAGAAACAGCTCCAGCGGGTTGGTGCCGGCGAAGAAGCGGAGCAGGGTGGTCCGGGCCAGCTCCTCCGGCAGGGGGAGCAGGGCGAACCGGCGCATGAGCCAGATGACCAGAAAGACCACCAGCACGCCCTTCACAAGCCCCAGAGCCACGCCCCCCAGACGGTTGAGCCCGTTGAGCACGGGGAAGCGGAAGGCCAGGTCCAGCAGGTGGCTGGCTACGGTCCAGGCGATCATGATCAGGAAGAAGAACAGCAAAAACAGCAGGGGGTAGGCCACCGCCTCCGCCAGGGAGGCGGCTGCCGAAGCGGCCGCCTCGGCGGCCACGGTGGTCATGCCGTTTTCGATGGCGTCCTCCACCGCGCCGGCCAGCTCCTCATAAAGGCCCATGCTGCTCAGAAAGCCCAGGATGCCGGTGAGAGTGGTCTGCTCAAACTCCTCGCGGCCGTTCTCCACGGTGGCGGAGATCTCCTCGTTGAGCTTCGCCTCGATGGCCACGGCGAACCGGGGCTCCAGCGCGGCGGAGACCTTGGGGGCCAGCGCCTTGGCGCCCACGGCGGCGCCGCCCAGGGCGACCACCACGGCCAGTGTTCCGCACAGGGAGAGGATGAAGCCCTTCTGCGCGCCCAGCAGGGCGAATACCACTAAGATAACCAGAATGATCAGGTCGTAAAACAAAGCGCTCATGAAAACTACCTCATGTTTCGTCAGGGGAGGAACAGCCAGGCGTCCTCTCCGTTGGCCAGAAGGGCGCTGCCGTCGTCCCGCAGGGCGACGGAGCGTGCGCCCTGGGTGTCGTCCAGGGCGGCGTACAGGGACAGGTCTCCGGTGTCGTAGATCTCCAGGCTCTGCCCGGTGAGCACGGCGAAGTAGCGGCCCGCGGCGGACAGGTCCAGCACCTGGGCCTCGGGGGAGAGGGAGGCCAGCACCTGGCCGTCGTCCCCCACCACCACCAGCTCGTTGGCCGAGCCGGCCCGGTAGCGGCCCAGCAGCAGCAGGGAGAAGTCCCCGCCGCCCAGGTCGTAGCCCTTCAGGTAGCGGTCGGAGAAGGAGAACTGCTCCAGCGTGCTGCCGTCGGCGGCGGCCAGGTGGAGGGAGGACTCTCCCAGCACCCGGATCACGCTGCCGCTGTGGGCCAGGTCCAGCACCGTGGTGTTGCCCAGGGACAGTTGGGCGGCGGGCTCCTCCTCGCCCACGGCGTACAGGTTCAGCCAGCTCTCAAAAGACTCGGTGCCCTGGCCCATGGTGAACACGGCCACCCATTTGCTGTCGGGGGAGAGAATGGCGTCCTGGACGAAGGCGCTGGACCAGCGCAGGTCCACCACGGGGGAGAAGCTGCTGTCATAGACGGTGGTGACCCCCTTGTAGCCGCTCTGCTGCCGGGTGACGGCCAGCCAGCCCGCCTGGTTGGGGCGGGCGGAGAGGATGCCGTACTGCTCCTCCAGCGTCAGGGAGAACACCTGCCCGCGGCTGTCGTAGGCGCGCAGCTCCTGCCCGCCCATGTCGTAGACCACCCCCAGCCGTCCGGCGCAGCTGAGCACGGGATTGTTCAGGGTGATCACCTCGTCCACAAGCTCGGTGCCGCTGTTGGTGAACAGCTGTATGCCGTTGCCGGAGCAGAAGAGCAGGGCGTTGTCCAGACAGCCCAGGGCCGTGTCCGTGCCGCCGCCGTAGGAGAAGGGAGCGGCCTCGCCCGTCTCGCTGGTCTCCAGGTTGCGGTATTCCATCCAGCGGCGCAGGGCGTCGAAGTTCAGCCGGTCCCGGTAGACCACCAGCGCCACCGCCCCCAGCAGCAGGGCGGCGGTGACCACCAGGGTGATCAGCCGCAGGAGCAGATTGGGCCGTTTGCTTTCCTTGGGGTCTTTCATCCTATGCCTCCGTCTTCTGTCATAGAACCGGCTCGAGGTACCACAGATTGGTCATGTACAGCCCGCCCGGCGGCGCGGTGGGGCCGGCCAGCGTGCGGTTGCCCGAGTCCAGGATCTCCGGGATATCGTCCGGGTCCAGCTTGCCCTCCGCCGCATAGATGACGGTGCCCACCATGGCCCGCACCATATTGTAGAGGAAGCCGTCGGCGCACACCCGGCACTCGATCAGCTCTCCCTTCCGGGTGATGTCGAAGTAGTGTACCGTGCGCACCGTGGTGCGGGTCTCGGTGCCCACCGAGCGCACCGCCCGGAAGTCGTGGGTGCCCACGAAATGGCTGGCCGCCCGCTGCATGACCCCCTCGTCCAGATGGCGGGGATAAAACCATGCGCGGTTGACATAAAATGCATTTCCGAGACGGCTGTTGTAGATCCGGTAGGTGTACTCCTTCTTCAGGCAGGAGCCGATGGCGTTGAAGCTGTCGGGCACCTGGGTGGCCTTGACCACCACGATGTCGTCAGGCAGTCGGGTGTTCACCGCCAGGGGGATGCGGTCGCAGGGGATGGAGGAAGTGGTGCGGAAATTGGCGATGTACACCTCCGCGTGCACGCCCGCGTCGGTGCGGCCCGCCCCGGTGCACTTCACCGGGTGGCACACCACGGTGGACAGCGCCTTCTCCAGCGTCTCGGCCACCGAGACGGCGTTTTTCTGCACCTGCCAGCCATGGTAGGCGGTGCCCACGTACATCAGTTTCAGCGCGATGTTGCGTTCCATGTTCTCACCAAGTTTACATAATCAAAAAACATAATAAATTACAGTGCGGGTCACAGCCCGAAATGGCCCATCACGGTGATGGCGATGCAGCCCAGCAGGCCCAGCACGATCACCGCCCAGTCGGCCCTGGTGTACTTCAGCTGGCGCATCCGGGTGCGGCCCTCGCCGCCGTGGTAGCAGCGGCACTCCATGGCCACCGCCAGCTCGTCGGCCCGGCGGAAGGCGGAGATGAACAGGGGGACCAGCAGGGGGACCAGGGCCCTGGCCTTCTGGAACAGGTTGCCGGTCTCAAAGTCGGCGCCCCGGGCCTTCTGGGCGGACATGATCTTGTCCGTCTCCTCAATGAGGGTGGGGATGAAGCGCAGGGCGATGGACATCATCATGGCCAGCTCATGGACGGGGACCCGGACCTTCTTCAGCGGGCCCAGCAGGCTCTCGATGCCGTCGGTGAGCAGGATGGGGGAAGTGGTATAGGTCAGCAGGAAGGTGCCGGTGATGAGCATGAGGATGCGCACCGTCATGAAGAAGGCGGCCCAGATGCCCTCCACCGTGAGGGTGAAGATCCAGAAGCTGAGGATAGGCGTTCCGGGGGTGTAGAACAGGTTGAGCAGGGCGGTGATGACCACGATGAGCACCACCGGCTTCATCCCGCGCAGGATGGTCTTTGCCCCCACCTTGGAGATCGCGATGCCCGAGGCCAGGGCCAGGAACATCAGGGCGTAGGTCAGCAGGAACTCCGCGGTGAACAGCGCCACGATATAGTACAGGGTCAGCAGGATCTTGGTCCGGGGGTCCAGGCGGTGGATGGGGGTATTGCCCGGGAAATACTGGCCCAGGGTGATGTCTTTCAGCGCCATTCAGCCCACCCCCTTTGCTGCGAGGATGGCGTCCCTGGCCTGCTCCACGGTGTAGACCGAGGGGTCGATGTCCACGCCCAGCTGCCGGAGCCGGAGGAACACGCGGGTCATCTGGGGCACGCCCAGGCCCATGGTCTCCAGTTCGGCCCCGTGGCGGAAGACCTCCCGGGGCGTGCCCGAGAAGGGGATCACCGCGTCGTTGACCACCACCAGCCGCTCCACCGTCCGGGCCACCTCCTCCATGGAGTGGGACACCATGATGATGGTGGCCCCGGTGGCCTGGTGATAGTCCCGGATGTTGCCCAGGATGGCGTCCACCCCCACCGGGTCCAGCCCGGCGGTGGGCTCGTCCAAAATGAGCACCCGGGGCTCCATGGCGATGACCCCGGCGATGGCCACCCGGCGCTTCTGGCCGCCGGACAGCTCGAAGGGGGACTTGGCCAGCTGGGCCTCGGTCAGGCCGACGAACTCGGCGGCCTGACGCACCCGGCGGTCGATCTCCCCCTCGTCCAGCTTCATGTTCTTGGGGCCGAAGGAGATGTCCTTGTAGACGGTCTCCTCGAACAGCTGGTACTCCGGGTACTGGAACACCAGCCCCACCTGGAACCGGGTCTGCCGGGTGACGGCGGGGTCGGACCAGATATCGGTGCCGTCGAACAGCACCTGGCCGGAGGTGGGCTTGAGCAGACCGTTGAGATGCTGGATCAGGGTGGATTTCCCCGACCCGGTGTGCCCGATGATGCCCAGGTACTCTCCGGCGTAGGCGGTAAAGTCCACATCATGCAGGGCGGTCTGCTCGAAAGGGGTGCCCTGGCTGTACACATGGCACAGCTTTCTGGTTTCAAGGATCGGATGCATAGGCTTACTTCCTTTCCGTTACTGGTGTGTGGCCCTTCGGCTCACGCCCGATCACGGGAAATCGTCAGGCAGTCAGAAAGTCGCTCAGCACCTGAGCGCACTCCTCGTCGCTCAGGGCGTCCAGAGGGACGTCGCAGCCCGCCTGGCGCAGCTGCCACAGAAGCTGGGTGGTCTCGGGCACGGTCAGACCCACTGCCTTGAGCCCCTCCACGTCCTGGAACACGGTCCTGGGCGGGCCGTCGGCGATGACATGGCCCTTGGACATGACCACGAGCCGGTCGGCCTGGGCGGCCTCGTCCATGTGGTGGGTGATGAGCACCACGGTGGTGCCGTACTCCCGGTTGAGCCGGGCGATGGTGCCCAGCACCTCTTTCCGGCCGATGGGGTCCAGCATGGCGGTGGGCTCGTCCAGCACCACGCAGCGGGGCCGCATGGCGATGACCCCGGCGATGGCCACCCGCTGCTTCTGCCCGCCGGAGAGAAGGTGGGGGGCGTGGGTGGCGTACTGGCTCATACCCACCATGGCCAGGGCCTCGTCCACCCGGCGGCGGATCTCCTCGCTGGGCACTCCCAGGTTCTCCGGGGCGAAGGCCACGTCCTCCTCCACCACGTTGGCCACGATCTGATTGTCCGGGTTCTGGAACACCATGCCCACCGTGCTGCGGATGGAGAGCAGCTTCTGCTGGTCGGCGGTGTCCATCCCGGCCACATAGACCTTGCCCCCGGTGGGCAGCAGGATGGCGTTGAGGTGCTTGGCCAGGGTGGACTTGCCCGAGCCGTTGTGGCCCAGCACGGCCACGAAGGAGCCCTCCTCAATGTCAAGAGAGACCCCGTCCAGCACGATGGGGGTGACCCCCTCGGCGTTGGTATAGGTGAAGCGCAGGTCCTGGGCTTCGATGATGGGACCGCTCATGTCAGACCCCTCCCTTTGCCGTCCAGCGTCCGGTGGCGCCGCAGGGGAGGACCAGCCCGGTGTCGTCCACGGGCAGGCCCAGCTCGCCGCTGACGGTGTGACCGCCGAACTGCCGGGTGAAGATGGATTCCATGATGTAGGTCAGCACCGACGGAGCCAGCCCCGTGGTGTAGGAGTTGATGATGACGAACAGCGGACGGTCAGACAGCACGCCGGAGACGAGGTTGACAAAGGGCCACAGGCTCTCCTCCAGCTTCCAGATCTCGCCCGACGGCCCCCGGCCGTAAGAGGGAGGGTCCATGATGACGGCGTCGTACCGCCGGCCCCTGCGGATCTCCCGCTCCACGAATTTGCCGCAGTCGTCCACGATCCAGCGGATGGGAGCCTGCTCCAGGCCGGAGGCCTTCGCGTTCTCCTTGGCCCAGGCCACCATCCCCTTGGCCGCGTCCACGTGGCACACCGAGGCCCCCGCCGCGGCGCAGGCCACGGTGGCCCCGCCGGTGTAGGCGAACAGGTTGAGCACGCTGACGGGCCGGCCGGCGGCCTTGATCTGTGCCCGGGCGAAGTCCCAGTTGGCCGCCTGCTCGGGGAACAGGCCGGTGTGCTTGAAGTTCATGGGCTTGACGTTGAAGGTCAGATCGCCGTACCGCACCTGCCAGCGCTCGGGCAGGGTGTTCCGGTCCCACTGTCCCCCGCCGGTGGAGGAGCGGGAATAGCGGGCGGAGTGGCGCTTCCAGGCCGGGTTGTTCCGGGGGGTGTCCCAGATGGCCTGGGGGTCGGGACGCACCAGGGTATACTGCCCCCAG
This sequence comes from uncultured Oscillospiraceae bacterium, assembly GCA_944386865.1. GTDB lineage: Bacteria > Bacillota > Clostridia > Oscillospirales > Oscillospiraceae > CALXCT01. Next base: position 16,512 of record CALXCT010000126.1, read on the forward strand.
CGCTCCAGCTTTTCTCCCCGCCCGCAGTCCAGCAGGCGGTAGTCCTCCCACTTGTCAGAGATCCACATCCGGGCACACCTCTCCATCATAAGTTTAACTTTATCAGTATAGCATCGTCCCTCCGGTTCGTCAATGGAAACCGGGGGGAATCCGCCGCGCGGCGTGCCCGTATCCATTCCCGGTCCTGAGGGGGAAGCGCAGGATGAAAAATCCTGGTAAAACAGTAGGAAAAATGAATACTAATGGATAATCAGATGGCAAACATCCAATAGTCTGTTAATTTACAAACTGTTCAAAATACCTGTTATTTTTGTGACTTTCCTGTTAAAAAAACTACTTTAGCGTTAAAAAAACTACTTATTCCAAAACTCTTGAAACCTGGAAAAGTTTCGTTATAATGGGCATCAGTGCATAACCAGAGGTTTCCAGCCCCGGAGCGGCCGCGGCGGGGCGGCACGGATCAGGGAGGACGGCGGAAGGCGCCCGTGGTGGCGGATGGACCGGACTCCGCGGAACAGGAGGAAGAACATGAGTCAAGAACAGTACAGCTACAAAACCCCGGAGTCCCTGCTGGTGGAGGTGGCGGACATTGCCGCGCCCTACCGCGACCGGCCGGAGATGCTGATGAAGGTGATCACCCGGGTGCAGAAGATCGTCCCCGCCTTTTCCGAGGAGGTGGCCCGGGTCATCGCCCGGGAGATGGACATCACGCTGACCCAGGTGTACAGCTTCGTCACCTTCTACGCCATGCTGTCGGTAAAGCCGCGGGGCAAGTACATCATCCGCATGTGCAAGAGCGCGCCCTGCCATGTGCGGGGCGCACGGGAGGTGGTGAAGGCGGTGGAGGACCAGCTGGGCATCTCCATGGGGGAGACCACGCCCGACGGCCGGTTCACCCTGGAGTACTGTCCCTGCCTTGGCCTGTGTGACAGCTCGCCCGCCCTGATGATCAATGACCGGGCTTACGGCAACCTGAATCCCCAGAGCGCCCGGGACCTGATCAAACGCTATATTCGGGAGGATGTGGAATGATGGAAGAACTGCATGTGCTGCTGAAAAACCGGGACGTCATCGATCCCACCAGCGCCCAGGCCTATGTGGACGCGGGCGGCTATCAGGGCCTGCGCCGGGCGCTGTCCCTCTCCCCGAAGGAGATCATCGAGGAGGTGCGCAGGTCCGGTCTGCGGGGCCGGGGCGGCGCCGGCTTCCCCACTTACCGTAAAATGGAGTTTACCAGCCAGGCGGAGGACCCCGTGCGCTACATCGTCTGCAATGCGGACGAGGGCGAGCCGGGTACCAACAAGGACCGCATCCTGCTGTCCACCGATCCCTGCGCCGTCTTTGAGGGCATGGCCATCGCCGCCCGTTCGGTGGACGCCCATGTGGGCTTCATCTACCTGCGGGCGGAGTATTCCTACCTGATGCCCATTCTGGAGGCGGCGCTGAAAAGCTCCAAGGAGCTGGGCTACATCGGCAAGGACATCCTGGGCTCCGGCTTCGACTTTGAGATCAAGTTCCGCTCGGGCGCGGGCGCCTACGTCTGCGGCGAGGAGACCGCGCTGTTCGAGTCCATCGAGGGCAAGCGCGGCGAGCCCCGGTTCCGCCCGCCCTTCCCCAGCATCCGGGGCCTGTTCGGCAAGCCCACCATGCTCAACAACGTGGAGACGCTGGCCAATCTGCCCCATATCCTGAAAAACGGCGCGGAGTGGTACCGGAGCATCGGCACGGAGAACAGCCCGGGCACCAAGCTGTTCACCGTCTGCGGCAATGTCAACCGCCGGGGCATCTTCGAGTTCCCCATGGGCATCAATCTGAAGGAGTTGATCTACGACGTTTGCGGCGGCGTTCCTGACGGCAGGCAGCTGCTGGCCGTCCAGACGGGTGGCACCTCGGGCGCCATCATCAACGCCGACCAGATCGACATGACGCTGGACATCGACTCGGTGTCCGCCTCGGGCGGCCGGCTGGGCTGCGGCACCATCCTGGTCATCGACGACTCCAACTGCGTGGTGGACATCGTGCTCAACAATCTGGATTTCTTCCGGGAGGAGTCCTGCGGCAAGTGCACTCCCTGCCGGGAGGGCGGCACCCAGCTTTATAACCTGGTGCGCCGCATCAGCGAGGGCCACGGCACCGTCCAGGACCTGGAGAACATCGAGTCGCTGGCCTGGACCCTGCGTACCACGTCCCTGTGCGGCCTGGGCCACTCCACCGCCGTCCCCGTTCTCACCAGCATCCAGAATTTCCGGGATGCGTATCTCAGACATATCGACAAGGACTTCTGTCCTGTCTGCGCTCAGGAAGGAGGCCACCGGAAATGATCCATCTGACCATCGATCATCAGCCCGTCTGTGTGGAGGAGGGCACCACCATCCTGGAGGCTGCCCGCAAGGCCAACATCAGCATCCCCACCCTCTGCTACCATGAGGACCAGCAGGTCAAGGCCGTGTGCCGCATCTGCGTGGTGGAGGTGGAGGGCATGGCCCAGCTTCCCACCGCCTGCAGCACCCCCGCGGCGGAGGGCATGGTGGTCCATACCGCCTCCCCCAAGGTGCTCAAGGCCCGGAAGAACATCCTCTCCCTGATCTTTGCCCGCCATCCCCAGAACTGCCTGGCCTGCCAGAAGAGCGGCCAGTGTGAGCTGCAGAAGGTGGCCCAGGACGTGGGCATCTATAAGCCCGCCACCTTCGACCTGGAGCTGCGCGCCACCCCGGACGACAACAGCTCCCCCTCGGTGCGCCGCAACCACCAGAAGTGCATCCTGTGCATGCGCTGCGTGGATGTGTGCGAGAAGATCCAGGGACTGCACGTGATGGATAAGGAGAACCGGGGCTTCCACTCCATCGTCACCACGCCCTACGGCAAGAAGCTGGTGGACACCAACTGCGTCAACTGCGGCCAGTGTATCCAGGCATGTCCCACCGGCGCGCTCACCATCCAGGACGACCGGGAGAACATCTACCATGAGATGGAGAAGGGCAAGGTCCTGGTGGTCCAGGTGGCGCCCTCGGTCCGCGTCAACCTGGCGGAGGCGCTGGGGGAGGCCCCCGGCACTGTCAGCACCGGACGGCTGGTCACCGCCCTGAAGCGGCTGGGCTTCCGGTACGTCTTCGACTCCGACTTCTCCGCCGATCTGACCATCATGGAGGAGGGCACCGAGCTGCTGCGCCGGCTGAAGGGTGAGGGCCCCCTGCCCATGATCACCTCCTGCTGCCCGGCCTGGGTGAAGTACTGTGAGACCTATGCCCCCGACTATACCAAGCACCTGTCCACCGCCAAATCGCCCCAGCAGATGTTCGGCGCGCTGATCAAGACCTGCTTTGCCGAGAAGGAGAAGGTGGACCCTGAAAGCATCTGCAGCGTGTCCATCATGCCCTGCACCGCCAAGAAGTTCGAGTGCAAGCGGCCCGAGCTGGCGGACAGCGGCTATCAGGATGTGGACTACGCCCTGACGGTGCAGGAGCTGGCCCGTCTGATCCAGACGGCGGGCATCTGCTTCGCCGATCTGCCGGACACCCCCTTCGACGACCCTTTCGGGCTGGGCAGCGGCGCCGGCCTGATCTTCGGCGCCACCGGCGGCGTGATGGAGGCGGCCCTGCGCACCGTCCACACGGTGGTGACCGGCCGCCCCATGGAGAAGCTGGAGTACCTGCCCGTGCGCGGCTTTGAGGGGATCAAGTCCGCCGAGGTGGACTTGGACGGCACAGTGGTCAAGGTGGCGGTGGCCCACGGCCTGAAGAACGCCAAGCTGCTGCTGGACGAGATCAAGGCAGGCAAGTCGGAATACCACTTCATCGAGATCATGGCCTGCCCCGGCGGCTGCATCGGCGGCGGCGGCAACGCGCCCCGCACCTGGAAGAAGGTGGAGGCCCGGAAGAAGGCCATCTACGAGGCGGAGAAGGAGCTGCCCGTGCGCCAGTCCCACGAAAACCCCGCCATCAAGTGGATCTACGACAATTACCTGGGCGAGCCCAACAGCCACCTGGCCCATAAGCTGCTCCACACCACCTACCGCAACCGCCAGGATCTGCTGCGCTGAGGCGCGCGGTCCCGGCCTGGACAACGAAAAGCGGCGCGCGCTCCCATCTCAGGGGGGCGCGCGCCGCTGCGCGCGGGGGATTTGGGATTGTCATTCGACGGAAAATGTGATAAAGTATCTCTGTACACCCTGAAACGCACACAGCGGTGGGGGAAAGAGGGATGACCCATGAGTGAGAACAACTTCCAGCTCAGAGGGGTGCTGTTCGGCGGCTTCCGCCGTCAGGACGTGCTCAACTGCATGGAGGAGCTGAACAAGGAACACGAGCGGGCGCTGGAGCAACTGCGGGACCAGCTGGCCCGGGAGGAGCAGGCCCGCCGGGACCTGGAGCAGAGGGTGTCCGAGCAGGGCGCCCAGAGCACGGAGAACCAGCGGCTTTCCCAGTCGCTGGAGCAGAGCGAGGCGGCGCTCCGTGCCGCCCAGGCTGAGCTGGACCGGAAAAGCGCCCGGCTCAGCCAGCTGGAGCAGGACTGCAGGGCCCTGCGGGAGCAGGTGGAGAAGCTGCGCCCCGGCGCGGAGGCCTATGAGCAGGTGAAGGAGCGTACCGCCGGCATCGAGCTGGACGCCCACCGCCGGGCCCAGGAGATCGTCCGCCAGGCGGAGAACCGGGCCGCCGCCCTCAGAGCCGGGCTGGAGGAGTGGATGGCCCGCCTGGAGCAGGGCTACGACCTGCTGCGCACCGACATGGACGCCACTGTCTCCCACGCGGCCAGCGAGCTGGAGCGGGTGCAGCGCTCCCTTGAGGGGGCCGCCGGCGAGTTTTCCGCCTATGACCGGCGCCTTGGCGAGCTGGTCCGGACCTACCGGGAGGGAAAAGACTGATGGAGGAGAGGACCTATCAGCTGACCACCCAGCAGCTGCCTGAACTGGTGTCCCGGCTGCGGGCCGGGGACCGGGTGCTGCTCAGCGGCACCATCTATACCGCCCGGGACGCGGCCCATAAGCGCATCTGTGCCCTGCTGGACGAGGGGGGCGAGCCGCCCTTCCCGCTGGAGGGCGCGGTGATCTACTATGCCGGACCCACACCTGCTCAGCAGGGGATGGCGGTGGGCGCCTGCGGCCCCACCACCTCCAGCCGAATGGACCCCTTTGCCCCCCGGCTGCTGGACCTGGGGCTGACCGCCATGATCGGCAAGGGGACCCGGAACGAACAGGTCTGCCAGGCCATCCGCCGCAACGGCGCCTGCTACTTCGCGGCGGTGGGCGGCGCCGGCGCTCTGATCGCCCGCTGCATCGAGAGCGCCGAGGTGATCGCCTTTGAGGAGCTGGGCTGTGAGTCCGTCAAGAGAATGACTGTAAAGGATCTTCCCATCACAGTCGCCATCGACTGCGCGGGGGGCAATCTGTATGAATCCGGCCCCTCCGCCTATCGGAAGGGACCTTGAATTTCCTGGAAAACAGAAGGACCGGGCCGCGCCCCATGGGGCGCGGGCCGGTCTGTTTTACCGCAAGGGAACGGAGCCGCTGTGGCAGGCCAGGAAGGTGAGCAGGTCGGCCAGCCAGCCGGGGCCGCCCAGTGCCTGGGTGACGGCGGTCCGGACGGCCTCCCGGGAGAGGGTGCTGTCATTGAGAAACAGGGCCACGGCACCCGACGGATCGTCCCCGATGGCCAGGGGGGCGCTTGCCATCCCGCCGATGGCAATCTGGGCGGCGCAGGCCGCTCCGCCCACGGCGTATGTCCCAAACGCGACGCCGCCGATGGACAGAATGCCCAGGGTGACCCCGCCCAGGGCAGCCGCCCCCACGGCGATGCAGCCCAGGGAGAGCAGGCCCAGGGCGATGCAGCCCAGGGTGAGCAGTCCCACCGTAAGGCAGCCAACGGAGACGATGCCCGCGGCGAAGATCCCCAGGGAGACCACTCCGGTGGCCACGTTGCCGATGGCGATGACGCCCCTGGCCCGCTGGAACCCCCGGCCCAGGTGGATATGCACCAGGGGCAGGCCGAACAGGGTGCGGCGGCTTTTGTATTCATACCGCCATGAGGTATAGTAGTTGTTGATCACAGTCCGGGCAGCGGGCTCCGGCGGGGCGGTCTCCTGGCCGGTGAGGAGCCAGTCCAGGGTGACGTTGAAATACCGTGCCAGGGCGATGAGATTGTCCATGTCGGGCCGGGACGTGCCCGCCTCCCACTTCTGCACCGCCTGGCGGGTGACGCCCAGCAGTCCCGCCAGTTCCTCCTGGGACAGCCCCGCTTTTTTCCGCAGGCCGTACAGCCGATGTTGAAATTCCAAAGAGATGACCTCCCGTCACTTGAGTTTGCCTCGGGTGCCTCGGCCCTCTCAGAATAGCAGACCGCCCCCACGGGCGCAACCCAAAAGGGTGTCCAATCTGACAACCGGCGGTTGCGGTGTGGGGGCGGAACGGTGTTTCCCGGGAAAGAACGGGGGGTCACAGGCCGATCTGTTCGATTTTCTCCCGCAGCACCTTGCGGTAGAGCAGGATGGCCACCACCATGGAGATCACCTCAGTGATGAGGAAGGAGAACCACACCAGTTCGGGCTGAAACCAGAGCAGCAGCATGGAAATGGGCAGCAGCAGGACGATCTGCCGCAGCAGGGACAGCCACAGGGAGTACCGGCTGTAGCCCAGAGGCTGGAACACAGAGGAGGCCAGGATGCTCACCCCGGCGAAGACGAAGGAGCAGGCGATGGCCCGCAGGGCGAACACGCCCATCTCCAGCGCCTCGGCGGAGGCGGAGAAGCAATACTGCAGCAGCACCCCCGGGAAGATCCACAGCAGCACGGTGCCTGCTGCCAGAATGGCCAGACCCAGCTGAAAACCGAACCGGATGGACTGGAGGATGCGCTGACGGCTCCGCGCGCCGTAGTTGTAGCTGATGATGGGGACCAGGCCGTTGTTCAGGCCGAAGACGGGCATGAACACAAAGGACTGGACCTTGAAATACACCCCGATGACCCAGACCGCCGTCTCCGACCAGCGGATGAGCAGCTGGTTCATGCCCAGGGACATCAGGCTGACGATGGACTGCATCACGATGGCGGGGGCGCCGATGCGGTAGATGGGCCCGATGACGGCCCGGTCCGGCCGGAACCCGCGCCAGCGGATGGGGAAGTGGGTCCGGTTGCGCCAGACCAGGAAGAAGCCGATCAGCGCGCCGGCGATCTGACCGATGACGGTGGCCACGGCGGCGCCGGTCACCCCCATGTCCAGCAGGAAGATGAGCACCGGGTCCAGCACCATGTTGATCACCGCGCCAGAGCCCTGGACGATCATGAAGCCCATGGGCTTGCCGCTGCACTGGAGCACCCGCTCGGAGACGAACTGCATGGCCATGCCGATGGACAGGCAGCAGCAGATGGACAGATACCGGATCCCATCCTCCACCACCACCGGGTCGTCGATGGAGAGCTGGAAAAAGAGGCGCACACCGAACAGGCCGAACAGCAGAAAGACCAGCCAGCTGCAAAAATAAAGGAAGTAGCCGTGACAGGCGACTTTACTTGCCTGCTCCAGATCTCCCTCTCCCAGCTTCCGGGCCAGCACGGCGTTGAAGCCCACGCCGGTGCCCACGCACACTGCGATCATCAGGATCTGAACGGGGTAGGACAGGGACAGGGCCAGGAAGGCCTGGTCGCTGACCTGGGCCACACAGATGCTGTCCCACAGGTTGTAGACGGCCTGCAAAAGCATGGACAGCATGACGGGCCAGGACATGGTCAGCACCAGCCGCTTGACGGGCAGCGTGCCCATGATGTTCTGCGCTTCCGGCATAGAAGATCACATCTTTTCTCTCTCTGTTGAACGCGGGGAAGTGTCAGCCGTCCGGCGTCTCCTTGGCACTGGCGGACGGGGAGGGCGGAAGGGAGGCGCGTTCCCGCCGGCGGATATCATCGCCCAGCAGGCGGTAGAGGGAAGCGGCCAGGGGCACGCCCAGCAGCATCCCGGGGATGCCCAGGATGCCGCCCCCCACGGTGACGGTGGCCAGCACCCACAACCCGGGCAGGCCGATGGAGCGGCCCACCACTTTGGGGTAGATGAGGTTGCCCTCCACCTGCTGGAGGATGACCAGGAAGATCAGAAAGATCAGAGCCTTCATGGGGCTGACCATGGTCAGCAGGAACACGCCCACCGCGCCGCCGATATAGGCGCCGGCCACGGGGATCAGGGCGGTGACGCCGATGACGGCACCCACGATCAGCCCGTAGGGCAGCTGGAGCAGGGTCATGCCCACCGCGCACAGGACGCCCAGGATGACCGCCTCAGTGCACTGGCCCACGATAAAGGCGGAGAAGGTGGTGTCCAGTACCCCCAGCACATAGTAGAGTCCTCGCCGCGCCCCGGCGGGCAGAAAGGCGGAGAAGACCCGGTGCAGCTGCCCGGCCAGCCGCTCCTTGCCGAACAGCAGGTACAGTGCGAAGATGAATCCGATCAGCAGGGTGACCAGCACGTTCAGCACGGAGGTCAGCACGCCCACCGTGGTGGTGAAGATGCCGCTGGCGCCGTAGATGACCAGGTTGATCCCCTTCTGCACCAGCTCGGCCCAGTTGAGGTTGAGGGCGGCCAGTTGCTCCTGGAGGGAGGGGAACTGGTCGGCGTGCTCGATCAGCCACTGCTGGGCCGCCGCCAGCGCCAGGGGCAGGTCCCGGGCGATCATCTGGATACTGGAGAGGAACTCGGGCAGCACCAGCTGCACCACCGCGGCCACGATGGCCACCAGGCACAGGATGGACAGCAGGATGCACACCCCCCGCCGGGTGCGGATGACCAGCTTGGAGCGGCTGCGGGGGAACCATATCGTTTCAATGCGCACCAGCAGCAGGTTGAGCACATAGGCCAGGGCGCAGCCGAAGAACAGGGGGGCGGCGGCCCCGAACAGCAGGGAGATCAGCTTCAGCGGGGCTTGGATGTTTAGGACCAGAAGCAGCAGCGCGGCGACGATCAGCACGCACAGGGCAAAGCGCTTCAGGCTGAGTTTCTCCATGGAGCGGTCCTCCTTGAACAGGTGCTCAGACGGAGACGGCGTCGTGCTCCGCCTGGCCGGAGCCGGCCTGGGCGGCGGCCTGCTGGAGGCCGCGGGCGTTGGCCAGCATGAGCTTGATCCGGTTTTCCTGGTTGATCTTGGTGGCACCCGGGTCGTAGTCGATGGCCACCACGTTGGAGAAGGGGTAGTCGTCCTTCAGCTTGCGGATCATGCCCTTGCCCACAATGTGGTTGGGCAGGCAGCCGAAGGGCTGGGTGCACACGATGTTGGGCACCCCCGAGTGGATCAGCTCCAGCATCTCGGCGGTGAGCAGCCAGCCCTCGCCCATCTTGTTGCCGTCGCCCAGATAGCCGCGGATCAGGCGGTGCAGGTCCTGGAAGGTGCCCGGCGCGCGGAACCGGCCCGACTTTTCCAGGGCGGCGATCATGTCCCGCTGGCAGCTCTCGATGTAACCCATAAATGCTTTACAGGCCGCTTTCTTGATCCACTTTCCGCCGTACAGGTCCACGTCGGCCACCCGATTGTAGATCTTGAAGATGATGAAGTCGGTCAGGCCGGGGACCACGGGCTCAGCCCCCTCGGACAGCAGGAACTTTTCCAGATTATTATTGCCCAGGGGGGCGAATTTAACATAGATCTCGCCCACCACGCCAACCCGGACCTTGGGCTCGCCCTGGACGGGGATGGCGGCGAAGTCGGCGCAGATGCGGTCGAAGTTGTCCCGCATCTGCTTGCGGCTCATGCCCTTGCCGGCCTGGAAGCCGTCCACCAGCCGCTGGGACCAGTGCTCAATCATGGCGTCGGTGGCGCCGGGCTCCACCTCGTAGGGCCGGACCTGGTTGGCCACGTTGACGATGATGTCGCCGTACATCATGGCGTATACCGCCTTGCGGATGAAGGGGAGGGTGAGGGAGAAGCCGGGGTTCTTCTCCAGGCCGGACAGGTTGACCGACACCACGGGGATGTACTCCATCCCGGCCTTGGCCAGGGCTTTCCGGAGCAGGTGGATGTAGTTGGAGGCCCGGCAGCCGCCGCCGGTCTGGGTGATGAGCAGGCCCACCTTGTGGGGGTCGTAGCCCCCGTGCTTCACCGCGTCGATCAGCTGGCCGATGACCAGCAGGGCGGGGTAGCAGGTGTCGTTGTGGACATACTTGAGCCCCTCGTCCACGATGCCGCGGTGGTTGGTGGTGAGCATATCCACCTTGAAGCCCTCGCACTCCAGCAGCATGCGCAGCATACCGAAGTGGACGGGGAGCATCTGGGGCATGAGAAGGGTGTACTCCTTCTTCATCTCCTTGGTGAACAGCAGGCGGCCGGTCTTGTCGTATACTAATTCTGCCATAGTTTCAGAGTCCTTTCCGGGCGGGATGACGGGTTCAGCGGCGGCGGCGCTCCCGCTCCTCCATGGCGGCGAGCAGGGAACGCACGCGGATCCTCACCGCGCCCAGGTTGTTGATGTCGTCGATCTTCAGCTGGGTGTAGAGCTTGCCGTGGCTCTCCAGGATAGAGCGCATCTCGTCGCCGGTGATGGCGTCGGTGCCGCAGCCGAAGGAGACCAGCTGGATCAGCTCCATGTCGTCCTGGGTGCAGACATACCGGGCTGCGTTGTACATCCGGGCCTGGAAGGTCCACTGATTGAGGACGGTGCGGGGCTGATAGTCCATGTGCCAGGCCACCGAGGCCTCCGAGATGAGCACGAAGCCGAAGGAGGTGATCAGGTCGTTGATGCCGTGGTTGATCTCCGGGTCGATGTGGTAGGGCCGCCCGGCCAGCACCAGGATCTTGCGGCCCTCCGCCCGGGCCTGCTGGATATAGGCCGCGCCGGTGGCGCGGATGTCCTCCACATAGGCGTGGTAGGCCCGGTAGGCGGCCCGCACGGCCTCCACCGTCTCCTTCCTGGGGATGGAGAACTCCCGCTCGAAATACTCCGCCGCCTTCTTCTCATAGTCCTTGGGGCGGTGCAGTCCCACATAGGGGAAGCAGAACTTGGTCTTTTTCAGGTTGGGCACGTTGACGGCCAGCAGCTCGGGGTAGTAGGCCACCACCGGGCAGTTGTAGTAGTTGTCTGCGGTCTTTTCGTTGAAGTTGTAGGACATGCAGGGGTACCAGATGGCGTCCACCCCCGCCTCCACCAGAGCCTCCACGTGCCCGTGGAGCAGCTTGGCGGGGTAGCACACCGTGTCCGACGGGATGGTGCGCTGGCCCTTGATGTACAGCTTGCGGGAGGACTCGGGGGAGAGGACCACCTCGAAGTTCAGCCGGGTGAACAGCTCGAACCAGAAGGGCAGGTTCTCATACATGTTCAGTCCGAAGGGGATACCGATGCGGCCCCGCACGCCGGTGCCCGCGCCCTTGCCCTGCATGGCGCGCAGCTTGGCGTATTTGTAGCGGTACAGGTCAGGCAGGCGGGAGGGCTCCTCGCCCAGAGGGCGGGTGCAGCGGTTGCCCGAGATGAACCTGCGCCCGCCGTCAAAGGTGTTGACGGTGAGGGAGCAGTGGTTGGTGCACAGCTTGCAGGTGGCGGGCTTGGCGGTGTGGGTGAAGCTCTCCAGCGCCTGGGCGGGGAGCAGGGCGCTCTGGTCCAGCCCCAGGTCCCGGGCGGCCAAGGCGGCGCCGAAGGCGCCCATGATACCCGAGATGGTGGGACGGGTCACCTCCCGGCCCAGCTCCAGCTCGAAGGCGCGGAGCACCGCGTCATTGTGGAAGGTGCCGCCCTGGACCACGATGTGCTTGCCCAGGTCGTCCGCGTTGGCGGCCCGGATGACCTTGTAGATGGCGTTTTTCACGATGGAGATGGAAAGGCCCGCCGAGATGTCCTCCACGCTGGCCCCGTCCTTCTGGGCCTGCTTGACGCTGGAGTTCATGAACACGGTGCAGCGGGAGCCCAGGTTCACCGGGTGCTTTGCGAACAGGCCCATCTTGGCGAAGTCGGCGATGGAGTAGCCCAGGGCCTTGGCGAAGGTCTCGATGAAGGAGCCGCAGCCGGAGGAGCAGGCCTCGTTGAGCATGATGGAGTCCACCGCGCCGTTGCGGATCTTGAAGCACTTCATGTCCTG
>CALXCT010000127.1 GCA_944386865.1 uncultured Oscillospiraceae bacterium
CTGGTCGAAGGCGGACTGGATGCGGGCCTCGGTGACGGTGTCCAGGGCGGAGGTGGCCTCGTCCAGGATGAGGATGGGCGGGTTTTTCAGGAAGATCCGGGCGATGGACACCCGCTGCTTCTGCCCGCCGGAGAGCAGCACCCCCCGCTCGCCCACATAGGTCTGGAAGCCGTCGGGCATGTCCATGATGTCGTCATAGATCTCCGCCCGCCGGGCGGCGGCCACCACCTCCTCATCGGTGGCGTCGGGCCGGCCGTAGCGGATGTTGTCCAGGATGGTGCCCGCGAAGAGGAACACGTCCTGCTGCACCATGCCGATGTGTTCCCGCAGGGATCTCTGGGTGACGGCGCGCACGTCCTGCCCGTCGATGCGGATGGCGCCCGAAGTGACGTCATAGAACCGGGGGATGAGCTGGCACAGGGTGGACTTGCCGCCCCCGGAGGGGCCCACCACCGCCACCGTCTGGCCGGGCCGGACGGTGAGGCTGACGTGCTCCAGCACGGGGGTCTGCCCGTCGTAGGAGAAGGACACGTCGTCCACCGTGATCTCCCCCCGCACGCCGGTCAGGTCGGCGGCGTCCGGGGCGTCCTGGATGTCGGGTTCCACCCGCATCAGCTCCACGAACCGGGAGAAGCCCGCCATGCCGTTGAGGAACTGTTCCACGAAGGCGGCCAGCTTGCGGATGGGGGTGAGGAAGGTGGTGATATACAGGGAGAAGGTGATCAGCTCCACGTAGCTCAGCTCCCCCCGCATGATGAGAAAGCCGCCTGCGGCGATGACCAGCACGCTCATGCAGGGCAGGGAGAACTCCAGCCCCGCCTGGTAGTAGCCCATGTTCCGGTAGTAGCCCTTCTTGGCGCCCCGGAAGCGGCGGTTGGAGGCCTGGAACTTGTCCACCTCCCGGTCCTCGTTGGCGAAGGCCTTGGCGGTGCGCATGCCGGAGATGGAGGACTCCAGCTCGCTGTTGATGCCCGCCATGGTCTGCTTCACCTCCAGGGAGGAGCGCATCATGCGCTTGCGCATGGCCACGGTGAACAGTACGAACAGGGGCAGCACGCACAGCACCACCAGGGCCAGCTTCCACTGGATGGTGAACATGATGATAAAGGCGCCCAGCAGAGTGACCACGGAGATGAACAGGTCCTCCGGCCCGTGGTGGGCCAGCTCGGTGATCTCGAACAGGTCGTTGGTCACCCGGCTCATCAGCTGGCCGGTGCGGTTCTTGTCGTAGAAGCGGAAGGAGAGCTTCTGCATGTGGCTGAACAGGTCCTCCCGGATGTCCGCCTCGATGCGCACCCCCATCAGGTGGCCCAGGTAGGTGACCACGAAGTACATCCCCGCCCGCAGCACATAGGCCAGCAGCAGCACGGCCATCACGGTGAAGAAGGCGGCGTAGGCCCGCTGGGGCAGCAGGGCCTCCATGGACAGCTTGGACACGTAGGGGAAGGCCAGATCCACCAGGGAGATGCCCAGGGCGCAGGCCATGTCCAGCAGGAACAGGGCCAGGTGGGGCCGGTAGTAGGACAGGAAGATGGACAGCTTGCTCCGCTGCCGGAAGCCGGCTTGTTTCATGGGGGGACCTCCTCTCTTGAAGAAACGGAAAAAAGAAAAGACAGGTGAAACACCTGTCTTTTCTCAAATGGAGCGAGTGACGAGGCTCGAACTCGCTACCTCCACCTTGGCAAGGTGGCGCTCTACCAGATGAGCTACACTCGCAACGACAGGAATTATTATACTCACTTGTATTGCTCCTGTCAAGCCCTAATTTTCACTTTCCGCGGAACTTTCTTCCGGGGCGGACAGAGCGTCCCCCCAGAGGTAGCCCGTCTGCTCCATCTCCTCCCGGGTGTGCAGCGCGGCGCCGGCGGCGGCGTCCAGGTAGAGGGTCTCCCCGTCGATCCGCAGCCGGTTGAAGAAGCGGGCCTCCCCGTCCAGCCGGCCGGGGACCACCTGGCACTCCACCTCTCCCAGCTGGCACAGCAGCCGCACTGCCAGGGCCACGCCCTCGCTGTCGGCCCGGCCCTCCACCAGGGCGGCGTAGGCGGTGGAGCCGCCCTCAGGGTCATATTCGATCTGACCGCGGGCCAGGGCGGCGATGGCCGGGGCACAGTCGGAGCCCGGGAGGATGCCGTTGAGGCGGGCCAGCGTCTCTGCCTGGAGGGTCAGCTCCTGGCTCAGTGAGGCAGCCTCGGCCACGTCCACCGGATAGGTCAGCAGGATCTCCACGATGCGCTGCTGCCCGTGGTCGGGGTAGACGTTGATCTCCGCCTGGGGCAGGCCGAAGGCGGAGGCGGGGGTGTCGTAGTAGGCCTCCTCCAGCAGGGCCTGGATGTCGGTGCCCTCGGTGAAGTAGCCGATACGCAGGGCCAGCTCCGGCCGGAAAGCGGCCAGCGCCTCCTGCAGCTCCGCACGGATGGCGCTGCTGCCCGTGGCCGAGACCACCGAGGCGATCTGCTCGGCGGTGCGCCGGTAGGAGATGGACAGGGTGGCCTCATAGTAGGAGACGATGTGGGTGCAGTCGTATTTGATGAAGTCCACCGCGTACTTGCCCAGCGGATCGTCCTCCACCACCTCCAGGCAGGCCGCGTCCAGATCGGCCTCCACGTCCTGGGTGTAGTTGTAAAGCCGGATGGTGCCGGTCTCCATCCCCTGGGAGACGAAGTAGTAGATCCCGTTGACCAGGTCGTGGTAGTCCTCCGCCCGGAGGATGGAGCTGTCCCCCTCGGCGGCGGGGGCGCGGTTGTGGACGGTCTGGCTGGCGTAGTCCCGCTCCAGCATGGAGGCGCAGCCGGACAGCAGCAGTGCCAGCAGCAGCGCCAGCGGACACAGTCGTTTCATGAAAGCGCCTCCTCTCTTTTTCCGGACTCAGTAGCCCAGCTCCTCGTCCACCAGCACCACCTCCACGGCGCCCACCCCCTTGGGCGGGCCCCACAGCACGGTCAGCGCCCGGCAGATCCGGTCGGGGCTCTGGCAGTCGTAGCAGCGGTCCCCCCGGACGGCACAGGGGGTGTTCAGATGCAGCCGCACGGCGTTTTTCGGCCCGGCGATGTTCCGGGCCCGGTGGAGGGCCTGCGCAAAGTCGGGGCGGATCTTGTTGCGGCCCACCACCAGATAGACCGTCTCGTGTCCGAACAGGGTGGCCGCCACCCGGTTGCCCCGGCCGTCGATGTTGATGAGCTCCCCCGTCTCGGCCAGGCCGTTGACCGAGCTGAAGTAGAGCTGAGCCGCAGCAGCTTTGGCGATGGCCTCGTTGGGGTCCTGCCCCTTCAGGGCGTGGCAGTAAACGGTGGACTCCCGGCACAGCGCGTCCAGAAGGCCGCTGGCGCGGATGGTCTCGCTGCCCCCCACCCCCACGGTCCTGCCCCTGGCGGCGGCGGTGAGGCAGGGGATGGCCTGGGCCATGGAGGGGAAGAAGGACACCCGGAACCCCCGGCGGGTGAGGTTTTCGGTGAGCAGCTCATAGTTGGGCATGGCGGAAGCCTCCTTGGTTACAGATCGTTCTTTTTGTAGTCCCGGAAGCCCTCCCCCAGCACCTCGTGGGCGGGGCAGACGATGAGGAAGGCGTCCGGGTCGATCCCCTTGACGATGGCGCGGATGACGGCGATCTCCCGCTGCTTGAAGGCGCACAGCAGCACCTGCTTCTCCTGCCCCGAGTAGCCGCCCCGGCCGGGCAGGATGGTCACCCCCCGGTCCAGCTGGCGGGAGATCTCGGCGTAGATCCGGGCGCTGTCCTCGCTGATGATGTAGGCCACCTTGGCGGTGTCCAGCCCGTAGAGGACCCCGTCCAGCACCAGGGAGGAGATGTACAGGGCCACGATGCCGTACAGGGCGCTCTCCAGGCTCTGGAAGGCCAGGGCGGTGGCGGCGATGACCAGCAGGTCCACCGCCAGCAGCAGCTTGCCCAGGGGCAGCCACTGGAAGCGCAGCTTCAAAAGCCGGGCGGCCAGGTCGGTGCCCCCGGTGGTGGCCCCCCGGAGGAAGATGATCCCCAGGGTGGCCCCCAGGATGACGCCGCCGAAGATGGCGGCCAGCATGGGCTCCATGGGCGGGAAGACCACCAGGTGGTCCACGATGTCGATGGCCAGGGAAGTGGCGGCCATGGCGTACAGGGAGGACAGCAGCAGCCGCCCGCCCAGAAACCGCCAGCCCAGCAGGAACAGGGGTACGTTGAGCAGGATGGTGACGGTGCCCACCGGCGCCCAGGGCAGAAAGACGTTGATGATCTGGGCAAGGCCGGTGATGCCGCCGAAGGCGATGTCGTTGGGCTGGTAGCACCAGCAGAAGCCAACCGCGTACACCGCCGACACGGGCAGGATGAGCAGGGCGGTGAGCAGCTGGGTGCGGAGAGTCTGGTTCATGGCGTTACCTCACGGGTGGCCGGACGCCGGGTCACAGCAGGCTCAGCTGGGTCTCTCCCCGGTCCTCCTCCTTCAGCAGCGCCCCGGCCACCGGGAGGCTGCGGGCCCGGTAGCGGGCGGGGTTGACGATGGAGGCCTGGTCCAGGGGCCGGGCCTCGGCCACCTTGTATTTGGGCTTCAGGGTCATCACGCCCACCCCCTGGGTGGAGCGGGTGGACTTGGGGTTGAGGCTGGCGGTGTGGAACAGCACGCAGCGCCCCTCGGTGGAGGTGACTGCCACCTCCATATCCTCGGTGAGCAGCAGGGCGGAGACCAGGGGGCTCTTGTCCGAGTAGGCCCCGGTGAGCTTTTTCCGGCGGGTCTGGGTCTGGTAGGCGGCCAGCTCCACCCGGGCTGCCTTGCCGTTTTCAAAGAAGAACAGCACGTGGGCGGAGTAGTTCCCCGGCACGCAGGCCCACAGCACCCGCTCCTCCGGCTCCATCTCCAGCTTGGTGGGCAGGTAGTCGCCCAGCACGCTGGCCTTGCTGTCGTCGAAGTCGCACAGCCGGGCCTTGTAGCACTGCTGCCGGTCGGTGAACACCAGCAGCTCGTCCCGGTTGGAGGCCTCCCACTGGAGGAAGGGGCCGTCCCCTTCCTTATACTTCTGCTCCCCGGACATGCGCAGGGACTGGGGGGTGATCTTCTTCAGATAGCCCTCCCGGGACAGGAACAGGTGCACGGGATAGTCGGGGGTCTCGTCCTCCGGTTCTGCCTGCTCGGTCTCGTGCTCATAGAGGATCTCGGTGCGGCGGGGCACGGCGTACTTCTTGCGCACGTTGGTCAGCTCGTCGATGAGGATGGACTTGATCCGCCGGGGATCGTTCACCGTGTCCTGCAGGTCGGCGATCTCGGCGGTGAGCTGGTCCACCTCGGCGGTGCGGCGGAGGATATACTCCTTGTTGATGTTGCGCAGCTTGATGTCGGCCACGAACTCGGCCTGGACGGTGTCGATGCCGAAGCCGATCATCAGGTTGGGCACCACCTCGGCGTCCTCCTCGGTCTCCCGGATGATCTTGATGGCCCGGTCGATGTCCAGCAGGATCTTTTTCAGGCCCTTGAGCAGGTGCAGCTTCTCCTGCTTCTTCTTCATGTCGAAGTAGACCCGCCGGCGCACGCAGTCCATCCGCCAGGCGGTCCACTCCTCCAGGATCTCACCCACCCCCATCACCCGGGGCATCCCGGCGATGAGGATGTTGAAGTTGCAGGAGACCGAGTCCTGCAGGGGGGTGGAGCGGAAGAGCTTCTGCATGAGCTTGTCCGGGTCGGTGCCCCGCTTCAGGTCGATGGCCAGCTTCAGACCGGAAAGGTCGGTCTCGTCCCGCATGTCGGTGATCTCCCGCACCTTGCCCGCCTTGATGAGCTCGGCCACCTTGTCCATGATGGCCTCCACGGTGGTGGAGTAGGGGATCTCGTAGACCTCGATGAGGTTCTCGCTTTTCAGGTAGCGCCACCGGGCCCGCAGCTTGAAGGAGCCCCGGCCGGTGCGGTAGACCTCCTCCAGCTCCCGCTGGTCGTAGAGCAGCTGACCGCCGGTGGGGAAGTCGGGGGCCTTCAGGGTGTCCCACAGGGTGCAGGCGGGGTTTTTCAGGTAGGCGATGGTGGTGTCGCACACCTCCCCCAGGTTGAAGCCGCACAGGTTGCTGGCCATGCCCACGGCGATGCCCTGGTTGGCCGACACCAGCACGTTGGGGAAGGTGGTGGGCAGCAGGGTGGGCTCCTTGAGCTTGCCGTCGTAGTTGTCCACGAAGTCCACCGTGTCCTGATCGATGTCCCGGAACAGCTCGGCGCAGATGGGGTCCAGCCGCACCTCGGTGTACCGGCTGGCGGCGTAGGCCATGTCCCGGGAGTAGACCTTGCCGAAGTTGCCCTTGGAGTCCACCAGGGGGTGCAGCAGCGCGCCGTAGCCCCGGGAGAGGCGGACCATGGTCTCGTAGATGGCGGCGTCGCCGTGGGGGTTCAATTTCATGGTGGCCCCCACCACGTTGGCGCTCTTGGTGCGCGCGCCGCCCAGCAGGTGCATCTGGTACATGGTGTACAGAAGCTTGCGGTGGCTGGGCTTGAAGCCGTCGATCTCCGGGATGGCCCGGGAGACGATGACCGACATGGCGTAGGGCATATAGTTGACTTCCAGCGTCTCGGTGATGGGCTGCTCCAGCACCTCGGCCCGCAGGCCCATGACGTTGGGGTTGTTCACCTTGGGCTTGTTCTCATCGGGGTTCTTCTTTCTGGGCATGATCGGAAACCATCCTGTTCTTCCGTGCCTCAGCTCTCCGGGGCGGAGGGCAGGCAGGCCACGGATTCTTTTTCAAAGTAGTTCCGGGCGGCGATGTTGGGGAATGCCTCCGGATCGGTGTCGTCCACTGAGTAGACGAAGATCAGCCGGGGCTGGCTGGGCATGGCGGGGACGTAGCGCACGTCGGCCACCCCGGGGTCCCGGTAGAGCGCCTCCCGCTCCAGCATGAGCTGGTGGTACTCCGCCAGGGAGCCGTCCCTTAGCGCCACGGCGGCCCTGCCCGCGGTGAGCCAGGGGGCGTTTTTAGAAAGGATGACCACCGCCAGTACGGCCGCCGCGGCGGTGCACAGGGAGACCAGCCGCGGGCCGGGCCCCCTCCAGTGCCGGCGCAGCCAGCCCAGCAGCCAGCCCTCGGTCACCAGCAGCCCCCACAGGTAGAAGAAATACACGATGTCCCGGATGCGGCCGGGGCCCGCCTCCGACATGGTGTAGAAGTGGGGGGCGTTCTGGGCGGCGTAGAGCAGGAAGGCCAGCGCCGGCACGGCCAGGGGCAGGGGGAAGGGGAAGGGGCACCGCCCCGCCAGATCCCACAGCACGGGGGCCAGCAGCACCAGCACGATGACAACCACCGGGGTGGCGAAGCCGGACAGATCGCGCCAGCCCTGCTCCAGGCTGGCGGCCACCGCCTGCGCGGGGGCCATGCCCTGGCCGGTGTCCTGCCGCACCCCGTTGCCCGGAGCGGCCAGGGCGGTGAGAAAGCCGGCGGCGTAGAGGGCCAGCACCAGAGTGGCCCCCTTCCAGCGCCTCCGGTCCCGGACCAGTACTCCCAGCCAGAACAGGCCGGTGAGCAGCCCGCCCAGCAGCCCGGTGACGAAGTTGCCCCCGCTCACCGCCACGGCCAGCACCGTCGCCTGGGCCAGCACCCCCCGGCTGCCCCGCCCGGGGCCGGGCAGGGCCCAGGTGCACAGCCGGTCGATGAGCAGCAGCATCAGGGCGAAAAACAGAGTGTACAGCGCCGCGCCGTTCCACCAGTAGAGGCTTTGGGCGGGGTCGGGCATACACTGAATGGTGAGAAAGCCCAGCCCGCTCCATAAGGCCAGCCAGTGCCACAGCCCGCCCCCCAGCCGGCGCACCGCCAGGGTGTGCAGCAGCTTGCCCGAGCAGAGCAGCAGCAGCCCCGCCATCACCCAGGGGGTGGCGGCGTAGCCCCGGTAGAGGAAGGCGTCGGGCATCAGCTCCATGGCCAGCACCCCGGAAAAGGTGCCCTGCCAGCCCAGCCAGTAGACCTTCACGGTGCGCAGCAGGGCGGCGGGGAGGGACTGGCCGTGGTTCAGGGCGTAGTAGGCGGGCACGCCGAAGATATAGTCGTCTCCGAAGGGGTGGAGATAACCGCCCACCGCCAGCACGGGGA
>CALXCT010000128.1 GCA_944386865.1 uncultured Oscillospiraceae bacterium
AAGATATCCGGGTTCTCGGCGAACAGCCGCCGCACCCGCTCCAGCACCGGACGGTGCTCCGGCCGCTCCAGCGCCGGGTCGGCCGCCAGCAGGTCGTGGGCCGCCTGCTGGGCCTGCTTCAAAAGCCGCATGTCCCCCGCCAGGCTGGCCACCTTCAGCTGGGGCAGCCCGTGCTGCCGCTGGCCGAAGAAATCCCCCGGGCCGCGCAGCTTCAGGTCCTCCTCCGAGATCCGGAAGCCGTCGGTGGTTCCGGTGAGCACCTTCAGCCGGGCCAGGGTGTCCGGACTTTTGTTCCTGGTCATCAGCACGCAGTAGGACTGGTGCGCCCCCCGGCCCACCCGCCCCCGCAGCTGGTGCCGCTGGGGCAGGCCGGAGCGCTCTGCGTTCTCCACCACCATCAGCGCCGCGTTGGGCACGTCCACCCCCTCCTCGATCGCCGTGGTGGACACCAGCACCTGGGTCTCCCCCCCGGCGAAGCGGGCCATGGCCGCCTCCTTGTCCCGGGGCTTCATCTTCCCGTGGACGAAGTCCACCTTCAGGTCGGGAAAGACCTCCTCCCGCAGCTGCCGGGCGTAGGTGGTCACCGCCTTCAGATCCATGGCCCCGCCCTCTCCGTCCTCGCTCTCCTCCACCGCGGGGCAGACGATGTACGCCTGCCGTCCCTCTCCCGCCAGCTTCCGGACAAAGCCGTACATCCGCGCCCGCTTGTCCTCTCCGACGAGGTAGGTCTCCACCGGCCTGCGGCCGGGGGGCAGCTGGTCGATGACCGACACCTCCAGGTCTCCGTAGACGATGAGGGCCAGGGTCCGGGGGATGGGGGTGGCCGACATGACCAGCACATGGGGACTGCGGCGCTGCCCGTCCTCCTCCCCCGCCTTTCCGGCCAGCACCGCTCTCTGCTCCACGCCGAAGCGGTGCTGCTCGTCGGCCACCACCAGCCCCAGCCGGGCGAAGGACACCGGCTGGGACAGCAGGGCGTGGGTGCCGATCACCAGATCCACCTCATGGGCGGCCAGGGCCTCATACATCTGCCGCTTCCGGGCCGCCTTCAGCGACCCGGTGAGCAGCCCCACCCGCACTCCCGCCGGACCCAGCAGGGCGGACAGGGAGCGGAAATGCTGCTCGGCCAGCAGCTCGGTGGGGGCCATCAGGGCCGCCTGGGTCCCGCTTTTGCAGCACAGCCAGGCGGCATAGCCCGCCACCGCCGTCTTGCCCGAGCCCACGTCCCCCTGGACCAGGCGGTTCATGGGCCGGGGAGAGGCCATGTCGGCGGCGATCTCCTCCATCACACGGCGCTGGGCACCGGTGAGGGCAAAGGGCAGCAGGGCCTCGTACTCCGCCGCCGGGCGGGGCTCCACCCGGGTGCCCCACCCGTCCGAGCGCCGCCGCTTCAGCAGGGCAAGGCCCGCCGCCAGGTAGAAAAGCTCCTCGAACACCAGCCGCCGCCGGGCGATCTCCAGCTGCTCGAAGCTGTCGGGAAAGTGGATCTGCCGGCAGGCAAACTCCATCCCCGCCAGCTCGTGCTCCCGCCGCACCTGGCGGGGCAGCGTCTCGGGCAGGCGGGAGGCGCAGGCCTCCACCGCCCGGCGCTCCAGCTTCACCATCAGCCCGTTGCCGATCCCCGCCGTCAGGGGGTAGACGGGCAGGATACAGCCCGTCACCGCCGCCGCGTCCGCCCGCTCCACCACCGGATTGGTCATCCGCCGCCGGGGACCGTATCCCTCCGCCCTGCCGAAGAAGACGTACTCCTCCCCCTGGCGCAGGGCATCCTTCAGGTAGCCCTGGTTGAAAAAGGTGACCTCCAGCACGCCGGTCTCATCCACCGCCCGGACCTTCACCAGCTCCAGCCCCCGGCGCACCCGGCTCAGAACGGGACTCTGGGCCGCCATGGCCCGGACGCACACCGGCCGGTCGGGCGGCGCTCCGGCGATGGTCGAGGTCTGCCGCCGGTCCTCATACCGGCTGGGATAGTGCTCCAAAAGGTCGGCCGCGGTGGCGATCCCCAGCCGGGCCAGCCCCCTGGCCCGGGCGGGCCCCACCCCCGGAAACTCCTCCAGCTTTGTGTTCAGCCCGATCTCCATACCGCCCCTCCTCTCCGCGTTCCGTAGTATTGTACCACACTTTTTTCCTGTTGGATACCGCCTTGTTTTCCGCCGGTGGACAACATCCGTCCCTCTGTCGCGCACCGTTGTGGTTTTCCCCAATCCCGTCGGCGGCAGTCCTGCCCCCTTCGTAGGTTCCGCCAAGGTTTCCAGCGTTTTGGAAAAAGCCGTTGCAAAGCCAAGCGGGATTTTATATAATTTAAGTATTAACAGAGCCCTGCGGGGGCCGCTTCAACTTCAAAGAGGAAGGATGATGCATCACCATGGCAGTTATGGAATTCAAAAAAGTCCTGGTCGCCAACCGGGGCGAGATCGCCATCCGCGTGTTCCGGGCCTGCTACGACCTGAGCCTGCACACCGTGGCCATCTACTCCAATGAGGATACCAACAGTCTGTTCCGCACCAAGGCGGACGAGGCCTATCTCATCGGTGAGAACAAAAGCCCTCTGGGCGCCTATCTGGACATCCCCTCCATCATCGACCTGGCCAAGCGCCGGGGGGTGGACGCCATCCATCCCGGCTACGGCTTCCTGTCTGAAAACGCCGACTTCGCCCGCGCCTGCGAGCAAAACGGCATCAAGTTCATCGGTCCCCGCTCCGAGATGCTGGCCCAGATGGGCGACAAGCTGGCCGCCAAGGCCACTGCCATCGCCTGCAACGTGCCCATCATCCCCGGCTCCACCAAGCCCCTGAAGGACGCCGACGAGGCGGTGGCCATGGCCGTCAGCTACGGCTTCCCCATCATCCTGAAGGCCGCCGCCGGCGGCGGCGGGCGCGGCATGCGCCGCTGCGACAGCGAGGAGGACGTGCGCCGGGAGTTCCAGCTGGTGAAGAACGAGGCCAAGAAGGCCTTCGGCAACGAGGACATCTTCATCGAGAAGTTCCTGGTGGAGCCCAAGCACATCGAGGTGCAGATCC
>CALXCT010000129.1 GCA_944386865.1 uncultured Oscillospiraceae bacterium
GGCCGGAGGATGCCATGACTGTGGAACAGGCTATGGTGATGGTCTATCGCCTGTTCGGAAGCCCCAAGGTGACCGATGCAGACATTCTGGACCGGTACCAGGACGGCGGCCAGGTCTCTCCCTGGGCCCGGGATGCCATTGCATTTGCCATTTCCAACAAGCTGCTGGAGCTGGATGGGAACATCCTGCCCCAGACGCCCATCAGCGTGAAAGCCCTGCGCTATGCCATTGGTCAGATTGGAATGGCCGACTGAAATTGCTGAAGAGAGTGGCAAGGCGACAACTGCAACCTGTGTGGTATAGTACATGAACAGAACACTCCAATAGCCATCTTATTAGAAAACAGCACACGCGGCAGAAGCTTTGCCACGCGTGCTGTTCTATTGCGCTCAAAAATACTGCATCCTTATCCAAGAGACACAGTCTTCTTACTACCATTTTGAGAGGGCGCTCGTAACCTTTTTTGTAACCTCAAACGTGAAAATTAAGTTTTGTAACCTCTAAATAACCCTATATATTGTGTCTAAAATTAGTATAATAGACTATATATAGTACCGTATTGCAACGACGGAATGCGAATGGAAAAACAAGTTTAGAACAATTAGATAAAAAATCCCGGAAAACCAAAGTTTTCCGGGATAATTTGAAACATTTTATCGCTTGGAGAACTGAGGCGCACGACGGGCGGCCTTCAGGCCGTATTTCTTGCGCTCCTTCATACGAGGATCGCGGGTGAGGAAGCCGGCGCTCTTCAGAGCGGGACGGTACTCCTCGTTGGCCAGCAGCAGGGCGCGGGCCACACCGTGGCGGATGGCGCCGGCCTGGCCGGTCACGCCGCCGCCGGTGACGGTGGCGACGATGTCCATCTTGCCCAGGGTGTCGGTGGCAGCCGGAGGCTGACGCGCGGTCTGCTTGAGGGTCTGCAGGGCGAAGTGGTCGGCGGTGTCTCGGCCGTGGATGGTGATGCTGCCGGTGCCGTTGGGATACAGGTGCACCCGGGCCACGGAAGACTTGCGGCGGCCGGTGCCATAGAAATAAGGCTTCTTGCTCTTATACATGCTTCGTTACCTCCTGCTTAGATGGCGGCCCAGGGCTCGGGCTTCTGGGCTGCGTGGTCGTGAGACTCGCCGCGGTAGACCTTCAGGCGGGTGAGAGCCTTGCTGCTCAGTGTGTTCTTGGGCAGCATGCCCTTCACGGCCAGCTGCATGGCCATCTCGGGCTTGTCCTGCATCAGCAGGCGGTACTTGACTTCCTTCAGGCCGCCCACCCAGCCGGTGTGGTGACGGTAGTACTTCTGCTCCAGCTTCTTGCCGGTCAGAACCGCCTTCTCGGCGTTGATCACGATGACATAGTCACCGCAGTCGGCATTGGGAGTGAACTCGGGCTTGTGCTTGCCCCGCAGCAGAACGGCGGCGGCGGCAGCGGTCTTGCCCAGGGGCTTACCGGCAGCGTCGATCACATACCACTTGCGGTCGATATTGCCCTTGTTTGCCATAAAAGTGGACATAGGTGCAACCTCCAATTTTTGCTTTCTATCTTAAAAAAGATTCTAAACAGAATACATGCTCCACCCTGTACAAGTGGAGCGTTTTGTATTATATTACTGTGGTGTCAGGGTGTCAAGCGCTTTTTTGATGTTTTCAATCTGCTTTTTATAATTCTCTTCAACGCTCTGTTTTTCTTTTGTTTTCTCTCGATTTCTCGATTTCGTTTTTTCTTTTTTATTTCACCGAAAGGAGGACGGCGCCATGAACCGCATCCTCTCCCTGGTCCGCCGCTGCGTGGAGGACTACGACATGATCCGGCCCGGCGACCGGGTGGCGGTGGGGGTGTCCGGCGGGAAGGACTCGCTGGCCCTGCTCATCGCCCTGGCCCGGCTGCGAGAGTTCTATCCCGTGCCCTACACCGTGGAGGCCCTCACCCTGGACCTGGGCATCCCGGGGATGGATTTCTCCGGAGTGGCCGGGCTGTGCCGGGAACTGGAGGTGCCCTACACCGTCATCCCCACCGAGATCAACCACATCATCTTCGACCTGCGGAAGGAGAAGAACCCCTGCTCCATGTGCGCCAAGATGCGCCGGGGCGCTCTGCACAACGCCATGCAGGAGCGGGGGCTGACCAAGATCGCCCTGGGCCATCACTACGACGACGCGGTGGAGACCTTCTTCCTCTCCCTGTTCTACGAGGGGCGGCTGTCCTGCTTCCAGCCGGTGACCTATCTGGACCGCACCGGCATCACCCAGATCCGGCCCCTGCTCTACTGCGGGGAGTCCCTCATCGCCCACACCGCCCAGCGCCTTCAGTTCCCCGTGGTCCACAACCCCTGTCCCGCCGACGGCTACACCAAGCGCCAGGAGATGAAGGAGCTGGTCTACGAGCTCAACGGCCGCTACCCCGGCCTGAAATCCCGGGTGTTCGGCGCCATGCAGCGCCTGCCCCTGCCTGAGTGGGGACCGGTGCACCCCAGCGGCCGCCGCCCCCTGCCCGAGGACCCGGAGGGGTAAGCGGCCAAGCCGCTCCCCCGGTCTGACGCCAGACAGCGGGCCGTGCCCGGTTGCCTTTTTCCGGCGCGTATGGTATCCTTTTGCAAAGTCCCTTTTATAGGACAGGCTTTCTCCTATGCTGAAAGAGAAAAGGGAGGGATGACCATGGCCAGAAGCGCCAATCAGAAGCTGAAGCTGCTGGTCCTGAAGGACTATCTGGAGCATCACACAGACGAGGAGCACCCCGCCGCCGTGGCGGAGCTCATCGCTGAGCTGGAGCGCCACGGGATCTGTGCCGAGCGCAAGAGCATCTATGACGACATGGCCGCTCTGGGCCGGTACGGCCTGGACGTGCAGAGCCGCAAGGGCCGCACCCCCGGCTGGTTCATCGGCAGCCGGGCCTTCGAGCTGCCCGAGCTGAAGCTGCTGGTGGACGCGGTGCAGTCCTCCCGGTTCATCACCCGCCGGAAAAGCGACGCCCTCATCCGCAAGCTGGAGGGGCTGGCCAGCGTGTTCCAGGCCAGGCAGCTGCAGCGGCAGGTGTTCGTGGACCGGCGGATCAAGGCCATGAACGAGAGCGTATACTACTCGGTGGACAAGCTCCACGCCGCCATCTCCGCCGGCAAAAAGGTCTCCTTCCGCTACTTCGACTACAACGTGCGCAAGGAGAAGGTCTTCCGCCGGGAGGGGCGGCGCTACACCGTCTCCCCCTGGGGGCTGATCTGGAACAGTGAAAACTACTACCTGGTGGCCTACGACAGCGAACACCGGGAGATGCGCCACTACCGGGTGGACAAGATGGCCGAGCTGGCCGTCACCTGCCTGGCCCGGGAACAGCCGGAGGGCGCGGAGGGCTTCGACGCCGCAGCCTACGCCCAGCGCCATTTCGGCATGTACGCCGGGCGGGAGGCCTCCGTCCGTCTGCGCTGCGCCAACAGCCTGGTGGGTGTGGTGCTGGACCGGTTCGGGATGGACGTCATCCTGGTGCCCGACGGGGAGGAGCACTTCACCGTCACCCTGCCGGTGGCCGTCAGCCCCCAGTTCTTCGGGTGGCTGTTCGGCCTGGGAGAGGGCGTCACCCTCCTGGCCCCCCGGTGGGCCGCAGAGGAGTACGCCGCCCTGCTCTCCGCCGCCCTGGACCGCCAGCGGGGGGAATGAGGGACACGTCCCTCCTCATATAGTGAAACGGGCCGCCCGGACAGGGGCGGCGGAAGGGAGAGAACGACATGAAGGCTTTGATCACGGTGCCCAGCTGCCCCCTGCTGGAGCGCCCCGACTTCCAGTCCCTGCTCAGCGACGAGGTGCTCTACGGCTCCGTCTGCGAGATCGTGGGCAGCCCCTGTCCCGGCTGGTACCGCATCCGCACCCCCTACCGCTACGAGGGCTACGCCCCCTCCGGCTGCCTGCTCCCCGACGAGGACGCCGCCCGGCGCTGGGCCGGCATGGAGCGCAGCGTGGTGCTGGGCAAAAACTGGTGCGACATCATGGCCCAGCCCCAGTACCAGTCCGCCGTGCTGCTCACCCTGCCCCGGGGCGGCGTGGTGTCCCCCATCGGCATCCCGGTGGACGGATGGGTCCAGGTGGCTCTGTGCGATGGCCGGACCGGGTATACAAAGAGTACTATTTTGTCGAAATACTACGAAAAGCCGGTGGATCTGCCCGAAAATGACCTGCGCCGGCGGCTGATCGACACCGCCATGCTCTACCGGGGAACCCCCTACCGCTGGGGCGGCAAGACTCCCCAGGGGCTGGACTGCTCGGGGCTGACCTCCATGGTCTACCTGCTCAACGGCATCGTGATCTTCCGCAACTCCCGCATCGTGGAGGGCTTTCCCATCCGGCCCATCCCTCTGGAGCAGGCAAAGCCCGGGGATCTGGTCTACTTCACCGGGCACATCGGCCTCTATCTGGGGGAGGGGCGCTTCCTTCACGTCACCGGCAAGATGGGCAGCGACGGGGTGACGGTGAACAGCCTCAACGAGGGGGCGGACGATTTCCGGCCCGATCTGGCGGAGAGCTTCCTCACCGCGGGGACCTATTTCTGACTGACCCCGCAATAATCCTGACGGCACCTCACTGCGCCGTCGCTCAGTGAAAACGCCTGCGCGCAGCGCAGGCGTTTTTGTTTAATATAAGGCACCTGAAGCTTCATCCGGATCTTACGGTCTCAGGCCCCTGCCGCCCCCCAGGGCGATGGTCTCGCCGGACATATACTTGAAATCAGGTAAAGCCAGCTGGACACAGACGCGCCCGATCTCCAGTTCGGCATCGCCGTAGTGACCCATGGGCGGCATCTTTACATTGGCCCGGAACGCTTCCGGGTAGGCCTGCTGAAACTGCTCCAGCAGGGAGGTCCATGCCAGGGGGCAGACGACGTTGACATTGATGCCGTCCTTGCCCCACTCGGTGGCGGCCACGCGGGTCAGACCGCGGATCCCCTCCTTGGCGGCGGCGTAGGCGCTCTGCCCGAAGCCGCCGAACAGGCCCGCGTCGGAGGCAAAGTTGATCACCGTCCCCTTTGTCCGCGCCAGATAGGGATAGCAGGCCTTCATATAGTAAAAGGACGCATAGAGCCCGGAATACAGGGCCAGGTCAAACTGCTGTGTGGTGTGCGCAGCCAGAGTCACGCCGGAGACGGAGGCCTGGGCGGCATTGATGAGCACATGGATCTCCCCGAAGGTCTTCACCGTCTCCCGGACCACCCGCCCCACCACAGCTTCGTTGTCCCGCCCCGCGGCCACATCAGCCTGCATGGTCAGCACCCGGACTCCATAAAGCTGCTCCAGTTCCTCCTTTGCATCCAGCAGTTTTCTTTCATTGCGGCCGGTGATGACCAGATTGGCCCCTTCCCCGGCGTAGGCGTTTGCCACCCCATAGCCTACGGAACCGCTCCGGCCATCGGAAAGGGCCGTCCGGCCGGCACCGGTGATGAGGACGGTCTTTCCCTCAAAACAACCCATAAGGGTCCTCCTTTCTGTCATGTCACGACACCGTGCAGGCCATTACAGTTCCCGGCGTCCGGTGGCCGGCGGAAGGCCCAGTTCGGCCCGGTATTTCGCCACGGTGCGTCGGGAGATCTCCATGCCGCACTGGCCCAGCAGCCGGCACAGCTGCTGGTCGGAGAGGGGCTTGCGCCGGTCCTCTCCCGCGATCAGGCTTGCCAGCCGGTCCTTCACCGCGTCCACGGTGACCTGGGTCTGGGCCCCTTCCGCCAAGGTGCGGACGAAAAAACGGCTGAGCGGATAGAGCCCGTGCGCACACTGGAGGTATTTCCCCCGCACCGCGCGGCTCACCGTGGACTCGTGCACCCCCGCCCGGGCGGCTACATCCTGCAGCGCCATGGGGGCCAGCTCGCCCCCGGTGAGGAAAAAGCGCCGCTGAATGTCCAGGATGACCTCCATGCACCGGAGGATGGTGTCGTGCCGCTGACGGATACTCTGCCGGAGCCAGCGGGCCTGACGGACCTTCTCCTGCAGATAGGCCGACACATCGGCCTGATCGGTCTGTTTGAGCATGGTGCAGTAATACTCGTTCAGCTGCAGCCGCGGGATATCCTGCTCCAGCAAGCGCAGGGACAGCCGCTCTCCGTCCCGGATGACCAGGATGTCCGGGCGGATGTATTCCGTTGCCCGGGGAGTGTCAAAAGCCCGCCCCGGCCTGGGGTCGAGGGCCACGATCTCCTCCCGGGCCCGGCGCACCTTCTCCTGGGACACGCCCAGTGCTTTGGCGATGTGGTGGAAATGGTTCCTGGCCAGGTCCTCCAGGTGATCCGCGACAATGGCCTTGGCCAGCGCGTGGTCACCGGGCTGCCGCTCCAGCTGGAGCAGCAGACAGTCCCGCAGGTCTGGCGCGCCCACTCCCGCAGGCTCCAGGCCCTGCACGGCCCGGAGCGCCTCTGCCTCGATCTCCGGGGGGAAGGGGGGCTTTTGCCCCCGGGCATACCACCCGTTCTCGTCCAGATTGTCCGCGATCCACCGGGCTGCCCGGTCCACCTGGGGCGGGAGCCGAAGGGCGGCCAGCTGACAGCGCACGAAAAAGGACAGGCTCTCCTCCTCCCGATACCGGGCCGGGAGATTGGCCATGGGGTCGTCCTGCTCCTCGTCGGCGGCGGTCTCCTCCCGGAGGCCGCCGTCCAGGTCCTTTTGCCGCAGCCAACTCAGCGCCTCCAGAACGCTGTCGTCCTCCTCCGGCTCCGGCGCTTCCAGCTCCACCACCGGGTTCTCCATGGAGACCTCCTCCAGGTAGGCCTTCAGCTCCAGGGCGTTCATCTGGAGGAGCTTCATCGTCTGGGCAAGCTGGGGGGAGACCGTTTGAGACTGCCGCTGGATCAGCTCCATATCCATCGATGTGCTCCCCCCTCTCCCTCTATGGTGAGACAGCCCCCGCGGGCGTCCGGCGGCTCCGGAACGCCCGCACCCCGGGCGCCCCCGCCGCACGGGGAAAGCGTCCCGGGGTGCCCGGTCCATATGGGTCATATTTCCGCCGGGCGGCCTCTCCGGGGGAGAGGCCCCGGGGAGCTCCCGCTCCCCCGGCCGACAGTGTCATTATATCGTGATTTTAGTATTTATGCCAGCCCTCGCCGCTCTTCCGGCCGAATTTTCCGGCGTCGATGAGCGCCTGGACCGCCTTGGGGGTGGACCAATCGGTCACCGGCAGGCTCTGCAGGGTCTCGCACACATGGGGGAAGGTATCCAGGCCGGACAGATCCATCATCTCGAAGGGGCCCATGGGGTGATTCAGGCCCAGCTTGATGGCGGTGTCGATGTCGTCCACCGAGGCCACGCCGTCCTCATAGCAGTGCACCGCCTCCAGCATGAAGGCGAACAGGCAACGGTTGACGATGAAGCCCGGGGTATCGGTGCGGCACTCCACGGCGGTCTTGCCCAGGCCGGCGGCGGCCTCGTACACCGCGGCCACCGTGGCGTCGGAGGTCTTTTCCCCCCGGATCACCTCCACCAGCTTCATGGCGGCCACCGGGAAGAAGAAGTGCATGCCCACCCCCCGCTCGGGGTTTTTGGTGTCCGACATGATCTTGGTGATGGACATGGAGGAGGTGTTGGTGCAGAACAGGCAGTCGGGGCGGCAGATCTCGCCCAGGTCGTGGAAGATGCTCTGCTTCACGTCCAGCCGCTCCACGGCGGCCTCGATGATCATGTCGCAGTCCTTCAGGTCCTCCATGTTTTCGGTGGTGGTGATGTTGGCCAGCGTCTTTTCCAGGTCCTCCGCCGTAGCCTTGCCCTTGGCGATGCGCTTTTCGATGCTGGAACGGATGGTCTTCAGGCCCTTGTCGCAGAACTCCTGCTTGATGTCCCGCAGGACGACCTGGTAGCCCCGCCCGGCGGCGATCTGGGCGATGCCGGAGCCCATCTGGCCGGCGCCCAGGATGCCGATCTTCTTGATTCCCATGGTGATCTCTCCTTCTCAGCGATTCTTGAACTGGGGCGGCCGCTTCTCGATCATGGCCGCCATGCCCTCCTTCTGGTCGAAGGTGTCAAACAGCAGGGTGAACTCGGCGGTCTCCGCGGCCTTGCCGGCGGCAACGGTCTCCAGCGCCGCCTTGTTGATGGCCGCTTTGGCGGCGGACAGGGCGCAGGCCGGCTTGGCGGCCAGCTGCTCGGCGATCTCCATGGCCTTGCGGCGGATGGCGCAGTACTCCGCCTCGGAGGCCACCGACTCCGCCAGCTTGAAGGCCTTTTTGGCCGAGGCCACGGCGCTCTCGTCCCCGGACTTCTTGGCCCTGGCCACCTCGGCCCTGGCCTCGTCGGCGGCGGCGTTCAGGCTGTCGCACTCCGGAGAGGAGACGAACCAGTTCAAAAGGCCCAGGCGGTAGGCCTGCTCGCCTCCGATCATGGGGGTGAGCATGATCAGCTCCTTGGCCCTGGAGGGGCCCAGCAGGGCGGTGAGCCGGGCGCAGCCGTTGGCGCCGGGGATGATGCCCAGTCCCACCTCCGGGAAGGACAGGGTGGTGCGCCTGCCGCCCACCCGGAAGTCGCAGGACAGGGGCATCTCACAGCCGCCGCCGAAAGCGTAGCCCCCCACCGCGGCGATGGTGGGGATGGGCAGGGACTCCAGGGTGTTGTTGATCCGGATGGCCAGGCTGGAGAACTCCCGGGCGTAGCGGGGGGTGGCCTGGGCCATCT
>CALXCT010000130.1 GCA_944386865.1 uncultured Oscillospiraceae bacterium
CAGCAGCTGTACAGCACGGTGGACAGCATCGTGGTGGGCCAGTTCGTGGGGGAGAACGCCCTGTCCGCCGTGGGCACCTGCACCCCCATGGTGATGCTGTTCCTGGCGCTGGCCACGGGGCTGGGCATCGGGGTGAGCGTCATCGTCTCCCAGTACTTCGGCGCCGGGCGAACGGATGATATGGCCAAAGCCATCACCACCGCCATGCGGCTGATGGGGGTGGTGGGTCTGGGACTGACCCTGGTGGCCCTGGCGGTGACCCCTTTTCTGCTGAAGGTGGTGCTGGGGGTGGCCAATCCGGTGATCCTGGACATGGCCATCCTGTACTTCCGGATCTACGCCCTGGGGCTTTTCTTCCAGTTCATCTACAACTGCATGGCAGCCGTGCTCCGGGCGGTGGGGGACTCCCGGGCGACGCTGTATTTCCTGGCGGTGTCCTCCCTGGCCAACATCGTGCTGGATCTGGTGTTCGTGGTGGCCTTCCACTGGCAGATCGCCGGCGCGGGGGTGGCCACCGTGATCGCCCAGGCGGTGTGCGCCTGGGTCTCCCTGGTGTATATGCGCCGCCGGCTGGCGGCGGCCCGGCAGAAGGCCCCCTTTGAGCGCTCGCTGTGCCTGCTGATCCTGCGCATGGGCATCCCCGCCTCGGTGCAGATGGGCATCGTCTCGGTGGGCAACCTGGCCATGCAGCGGCTGGTGAACAGCTTTGGGGACGCGGCCATGGCGGCCTATACCGCCGGCGTGCGCATCGACAACTTCGTCACCATCCCGGCCCTGAGCTTCCATACCGGCATGGCCAACTTCACCGGCCAGAACATCGGCGCGGGCCGGTGGGACCGGGTGCACCGGGGCCTTCGCCAGACCATGGTGATGGCCTTTGGACTGAGCATTTTCATGGGCGTGCTCGCCTTCACCTTCGCCCGGCCCATCGTGGCCCTGTTCGGAGTGGAGGGGGACGCGCTGCGCATGGGGGTGGAGATGATCCAGTTCATGGCCTTCACCTTCTGGCTGTTCGGCATCTACCAGACCACCAACGGCCTGCTGGAGGGCGCGGGGGACGTGGTGCTGGCCTCCGGGGCCACCCTGAGCGCGCTGGCCACCCGGGTGATCACCGGCTACCTGGCCGTTGGGCTGGGCATTCTGACTTATAATGCGGGCTGGGCCACCATGCCGGTGTGCTGGGTGGTGTCGCTGAGCATCGTGCTCATCCGGTACTTCTCCGGCCGCTGGAAGAGCAAGGCGGTGGTCAAGACAGGAGCGGAGGACAAGGAATGAAGGAGACCTACAACTTTTACGCCCTGATCTCCCGGATGCGGTACATCGACCGCTGGGCGCTGATGCGCAACACCACCCGGGAGAACATCCAGGAGCACTCCCATATGGTGGCGGTGCTGGCCCACGCCCTGGCGGTGATCCAGAACCGGCATTTCGGGGGCGCCGCCGACCCGGGCCGGGTGGCGGTGGCGGCGCTGTACCACGACGCCACCGAGATCCTCACCGGCGATATGCCCACCCCCATCAAGTACTACAACCCGGAGATCCGGGCGGCCTACGGCCAGGTGGAGCGGGTGGCGGCCGGCCGGCTGCTGGATATGCTGCCGGGGGAGCTGGCGGAGGAGTACCGCCCCTACCTGCTGGAGGAGGACCCGGAGATCCACGCGCTGGTGAAGGCGGCGGACCGGCTGGCGGCCTATATCAAGTGCGTGGAGGAGCGTAAGGCGGGCAATCTGGAGTTCCAGCAGGCGGGGGAGCAGATCCTGGAAAGCCTGCGCGCCAACCCGCTGCCCGCCCTGGGCTATTTCATGGAGCATTTCCTGCCCAGCTTTGAGCTGACGCTGGATGAGCTGAACTGAGAAACGGAAAGGAAGAACGAAATGAAAGCGATCGTCACCGTCATCGGCAAGGACCGGGTGGGCATCATCGCCTCGGTCTGCACCCTGCTGTCCCAGAACAATGTGAATATCCTGGATATCAGCCAGACCATCCTGCAGGGCTACTTCACCATGATCATGCTGGTGGACACCTCTGCCTGCACCAGCCCGTTCACCGAGCTGGCCGCCCAGCTGGAGCAGGCGGGCAAGGACCAGGACCTGTCCATCCGCATCCAGCGGGAGGACATCTTCAACGCCATGCACCGGGTCTGACCGGCGGGACATCTATGCCGGGGCGCCCTTTCCGGCGCCCCGCTTTGAAGGAGCACAGAGACTATGCTGAATCGCAACGACATTCTTGATACCATCCACATGATCGACCAGCAGCACCTGGATATCCGGACCATCACCATGGGCATCTCCCTGCTGTCCTGCGCCGACTCCGACCCGGAGAAGGCCTGCGGGAACATCTATGACAAGATCACCCGCTATGCCGAGCACCTGGTCAAGACCGGTGAGGACATCGAGCGGGAGTTCGGTATCCCCATCGTGAACAAGCGCATCTCGGTCACCCCCATGGCGCTGGTGGCCGCCGCGTCGGACACGGAGGACTACGTCCCCTTCGCCGTGGCCATGGACAAGGCCGCCAAGGCCACCGGGGTCAACTTCATCGGCGGCTTCTCCGCTCTGGTGCAGAAGGGCATGACCGAGGCCGACCGCAGGCTCATCGCCGCCATTCCCGAGGCGCTGGCCGTCACCGATATGGTCTGCTCCTCGGTGAACGTGGGTTCCACCAAGGCGGGCATCAATATGGACGCGGTGGCCCTCATGGGCCGGACCATCAAGGCCGCCGCGGAGCGCACGGCGGACCGGGGCGGCTTCGGCTGCGCCAAGCTTGTGGTGTTCTGCAACGCGGTGGAGGACAACCCCTTCATGGCGGGCGCCTTCCACGGGGTGGGCGAGCCGGAAAAGGTCATCAACGTAGGGGTCTCCGGCCCCGGCGTGGTGCACCACGCCCTCCAGTCGGTGAAGGGCCAGCCCGTCGATGTGGTGGCCGAGACCATCAAAGCGACCGCCTTCCGCATCACCCGCATGGGCCAGCTGGTGGCCCAGGAGGCCAGCCGCCGTCTGGATACTCCCTTCGGCATCGTGGACCTCTCCCTGGCCCCGACGCCGGCCATCGGGGACAGCGTTGCCCGTATCCTGGAGGAGATGGGGCTGGAGGTGTGCGGCACCCACGGCACCACCGCCGCCCTGGCCCTGCTGAACGACGCGGTGAAGAAGGGCGGCGTCATGGCCAGCTCCAGCGTGGGCGGCCTGTCGGGCGCCTTCATCCCGGTCAGTGAGGACGAGGGCATGATCGCCGCCGCCGCGTCGGGCGCGCTGACCCTGGACAAGCTGGAGGCCATGACCTGCGTCTGCTCAGTGGGCCTCGATATGATCGCGGTGCCGGGGGACACCACCGCCGAGACCATCTCGGCCATCATCGCCGACGAGGCGGCCATCGGCATGGTCAACTCCAAGACCACCGCCGTGCGACTCATCCCCGCCCCCGGCTGCAAGGTGGGGGATACGGTGGAGTTCGGCGGCCTGCTGGGCTCCGCCCCGGTGCAGCCGGTGCACCCCTTCTCCGCCGCAGACTTTGTGGCCCGGGGCGGCC
>CALXCT010000131.1 GCA_944386865.1 uncultured Oscillospiraceae bacterium
GCGCGGGTCGCTCCCGCTCCCAAAAGAGGGCGGCGGGAGCCTTTGCTCACCGGGCGGCCTCCGCCTCTGTCATCCGCCGCACCGCCTCCCGGGCTGCCATCTGCTCGCCCGCCCCGCGGGCCCAGGGCCCCGCAGGGGCCTCAAGTTCAAAAACC
The DNA here is from genome assembly GCA_944386865.1 of uncultured Oscillospiraceae bacterium. GTDB lineage: Bacteria > Bacillota > Clostridia > Oscillospirales > Oscillospiraceae > CALXCT01. Next base: position 156 of record CALXCT010000131.1, read on the forward strand.
CGGGTGGAAGTGAATCCCGCCCGGGCAAGGTTTTGCTCCGCACAACCCTTGGACGCGCCAGCGGCGCGGGTCGCTCCCGCTCCCAAAAGAGGGCGGCGGGAGCCTTTGCTCACCGGGCGGCCTCCGCCTCTGTCATCCGCCGCACCGCCTCCCGGGCTGCCATCTGCTCGCCCTCTTTTTTACTGCGGCCCGAGCCGTGGCCGATCACACGGCCGTTGAGCAGCACCTCGATGGCGAAGCGCTTGTCGTGGTCGGGGCCCGACTCCCCCACCAGCCGGTAGGTCAGCTCCTGGGCGCCCTCCCGCTGGACCAGCTCCTGCAGGGCGGTCTTATAGTCCCGGTTCTCCGTCACGTCGCCGGGGTTGCGGCTGAGGATGAAGCGCTGGATCATCTTCCGGGCGGAGCCGATCCCGCCGTCCAGATAGACGGCGGCGATGATGGCCTCCACCGCGTCGGCCTGGATGGAGGGGCGGTTGCGCCCGCCTCCTGCGTCCTCCCCCTTGCCCAGCTTCAGATGCTCGCCCAGGCCCAGCTCCTGGGCCACCTTCACCAGGCTGCCCTCACACACCAGGGCGGCCCGGGTGCGGGTCAGCTCCCCCTCGGGCATATCCGGGTGGCTGCGGTACAGGTGGTCGGCCACCACCATCCCCAGCACCGCGTCCCCCAGGAACTCCAGCCGCTCATTGCTGGTGATCCCCCGGTCACGGTGCTCGTTGGCATAGGAGCTGTGGTACAGCGCCCCCTCCAGCAGCCGCCGGTCGGCAAAGGTGTAGCCCAGCTTCTCCTCCAGATCCTTCATGTCCTCTCCCTCGTTTCCAGAAAAAGCAAAGCCCCGCCCGAGAGCGAGGCTTTGCCTGTCTCATCAATCCACGCTGCTTTGCAGGTAGCGGACCAGGTCGCCCACCGTGACGATCTTGGCGAGGTCCTCCTCGCTCATCTCGGCAATGCCGAACTCGTCCTCCAGCGCCATGGACAGCTCCACGATGTCCACCGAGTCGGCCCCCAGGTCGTTTTCAAAGGTGGTGTTCATGGTGATGTCCTCCGCCTTGACCCGGAACTGCTCGGCCAGCAGCTCGCTCAGCTTCTCAAAAATCACAGTAATCCTCCTCCTCCGGTTCAGCCCGGCCGAGGGACGGCCCTCAGCCCTTCGCTTCAAAAGGCCTTACGCAAAATTATAATAGGCATATTCCTCCAGCCTGTCAATAGGCTTTTGGAGATTCCTCCAACATTTTGCTCAGCCCTGCTGCCCGGCGGAGGGCTTGTTCAGCCCCACAGGCAGGCGCATATACTCGATGTTCTCCGTAATGTCCTCGATGATGCCGGAGGACGCGAACTGCACCGCCTGGCGGATGGCGTTTTTCATGGCGTAGTCGTCGGAGGAGCCATGGGCCTTGATCACCGGCTTGGAGATGCCCACCAGAGCGGTGCCCCCCACCTCGCCGGAGTCCAGCAGCTTCTTGAAGTCCCGAATCCCGCCCGACACCATCAGGGCGGCCAGCTTGGTCAGCAGGTTCTTCTTGAACATTTTCTTGATCTCCCGGGCCAGGAACAGGCCGGTGCCCTCCATGGTCTTCAGGAAGATGTTGCCCGAATAGCCGTCGGACACGATGACATCCACCGCGCCCTCCACCGCCTCCCGGGCCTCCACGTTGCCCACGAAGTTGATCCGGCCCTCCTGCCCGGCCTTCTTCAGCAGGGCCAGGGCCTCCCGCTGGAGATCAGTGCCCTTGCTCTCCTCCACGCCGATGTTCAGAAGGCCCACCCGGGGCTCCGGGCAGCCCAGCATCCGCTCGGCATAGTAGCTGCCCATGAAGGCAAACTGGAGCAGGTACTCGGGGGTACACTCGGCGTTGGCGCCACAGTCGATGAGGATGGCGCCCCCCTTGCCGGTGGGCACCACCGGGGCCATGGCCGCCCGGCGGATGCCGCTGACCCGCTTGACCAGCAGGGTGGCGGCCGAGAGCAGCGCGCCGGTGGACCCGGCGGAGACAAAGGCGTCCCCCGCCCCCTCCTTCAGCAGGTTCAGGCCGATGGTCAGGGAGGACTCCTTCTTCTCCCGGAAGGCCGTGGCGGGGTTGTCACACATCTCCACCACCTGGGAGGCGTGGGCGATCTCCACCCCGGCGGGCAGGTCGTGCACCCCGTCCTGCTCCAGCACGGAGAGGATGTCCTCCCCCCGGCCCACCAGGATCACCTCACAGCCGTACTCCTTCACCGCGGCCAGGGCGCCCCGCACCGGGGCCTGGGGGGCGTTGTCCCCGCCCATGGCGTCTACAATGATCCGCATCGTCGTTCCCTCTTTCTGTCTCAAGTTGGGGCTGTTCCCGCCGCCCCGGGCGCAGTGTCACGTTCCGTTTTGCCAAGGGGGCCGGATGCTCAGTCCAGCGCCACCGCCGCCAGCGCCTCCAGTGCCCGGCGGCTGAGCTCAGCGTTTTTGTTCCGCTTGCCTTTCACCTTGTACCCCAGGGGCGGGATGATCCCGAAGTTGATGTTCATGGGCTGGAAGTCGGTGACGCTCTCATTGCTGACATAGAGCGCCAGCGCCCCCATGGCCGTCTCCTGGGGAAAGTCTGCCGGGGGCAGTCCCCGCAGGCGGCGGGAGAGCTCAATGGCCGCCAGCGCCCCCGAGGCGGTGGACTCCACATAGCCCTCCACCCCGGTGATCTGCCCGGCGAACATCAGCCGGGGCTCCCGCCTGACCCGGTAGTACCGGTCCAGCAGCCGGGGCGAATCCAGAAAGGTGTTGCGGTGCATCACCCCGTAGCGCACGAACTGGGCGTTTTTCAGGGCGGGGATCATGGAGAACACCCGCTTCTGCTCGGGCCACTTCAGGTGGGTCTGGAAGCCCACGATATTGTAGATGGACCCCTCCGCGTTGTCCTTGCGCAGCTGGACCACCGCGTAGGGCTCCCGCCCGGTCTTGGGATCGGGCAGCCCCTTGGGCTTGAGGGGGCCGAAGGTGAGGGTCTGGATGCCCCGGCGGGCCATCACCTCCACCGGCATGCACCCCTCGAACACCCCCGAGTCCTCAAAGCCGTGGACCTCCGCCTCCTGGGCGGCGCACAGCTCCCGCCAGAAAGCGGTGTACTCCTCCTCGGTCATGGGGCAGTTGATGTAGTCCGCCGTCCCCTTGCCGTAGCGGGAGGCGAACCACGCGCTGTCCATGTCCACGCTCTCAAAGGTCACCAGGGGAGCCGCCGCGTCGTAGAAGTTGAGATAGCGGCTGTCGGGAAAGAGCTTGGCGATCTCGCCCGCCAGCGCGTCCGAGGTCAGCGGGCCGGTGGCCAGGATCACCTGTCCCTCGGTGGGGATGGCGGTCACCTCTCCCTCCACTACCGTGATGAGCGGGTGGGAGCGGATGCGCTGGGTCACCGCCCGGGAGAAGGCGTGCCGGTCCACCGCCAGGGCGCCTCCCGCCTCCACCCGGTGCTCATCGGCGCAGGCGAGGATCAGCGATGCGCACCGGCGCAGCTCCTCCTTCAGCAGCCCCACCGCGTTCTCCAGCTGGTCGGAGCGCAGGGAGTTGGAGCACACCAGCTCGGCGAACTCCCCGCTGTGGTGGGCCGGGGTCATCTTCTCCGGCTTCATCTCATGCAGCCGCACCGGGA
>CALXCT010000132.1 GCA_944386865.1 uncultured Oscillospiraceae bacterium
ACAGCAGGAAGAAGTACCTTTACTTTTTCATATTTTCTCGCCATAATAATACCCCCTGATGTAGTACTTCCATTTTCCTACATCAGGGGGCGTTTTGTCTATTGTCCGCTTTTACTGGTTCAGTTCAATGGACCGGGGGCGTTTTTATCACAATTCAAACATTTTCCCATTCGTCGTAATAGCCGCCCTCCTTGGCGGTCATATCCACGAAGGAATTGTCCGTGACGGCTGCCTCCTCCACGCTCTGAGGGGTCTGAGTCTCCGTGGCAGAGCCCTGGCTGCGGTAGAGGACCTTCAGGGCCAGCGGGCAGATGATGGAGGTGAGCACCACCAGCAGGATGGTGGGGACCAGCGGGTCCAGGCCCAGCAGGGTGCCGTCCGCGCCGTAATAGATCAGCGGGGCACCCACTGCGTAGACGGCCAGCGCCACCTCGCCGCGGGCGATCATGCCGCAGCCGATGACCATGGAATCCTGGTGGTTATAGTGGACCAGGCGGGCGGTGGCGCCGCAGCCGATCACCTTGCCGATGCAGCCCAGGAAGACCAGCACAAGGCCAAAGACGAGGTCCCGGGTGGTGAAGCCGCTGAAATCCGCACTGATCCCGATATAGGCGAAGAACACCGGTGAGAAGATCATATAGCTGTTGACCAGGATCTTCCGGTCGATATAGTCAGAGTTGCCCAGGCCGCTGAGCATCAGTCCGGCCATGTACGCGCCGGTGATGGCGGCCACGCCGAAGAACTCCTCCGCGCAGTAGGCAAAGAAGAAGCACATGCTCAGGGCAAAAATGCCGATCCGGTGCTTGCCGGGCAGATCGCCCACACGGCGGAACATGTGGCGCAGGGGAAGCCCCACCACAATGGTGAACACAAAGAAGCCCACGATCTTCAGCATAGTGATCAGCAGGTTGCCGCCGCCGTTCAGGCTGGTCACCAGACTCAGGGCGATAATGCCGATCACGTCGTCGATGATGGCGGCGCTGAGGATGGTGGTGCCTACCTTGGTATTCAGCTTGCCCAGCTCACGCAGGGTCTCCACTGTGATGCCAACGCTGGTGGCAGCCAGGATGGCGCCGATGAACAGGGCGTTGAGCAGCTTGTCATGATCAAACATCGCGCTGGGCCCGCCCATGAACATGAGTGCCGCGGCAGTGCCCAGGATCACAGGCACGATCACGCCGCCCAGAGCGATCATGGTGGAGGCAAAACCGCTCTTTTTCAGCTCCTGAATGTCAGTGCCCAGTCCGCTGGAGAACAGGATCATGATCACGCCGACCTGAGAGAATGCGTTCAGCGCATCCATCTCCGCCGGCGAGGGATTGATGATGCCCTGGAAGGACCAGCCGAACTGGCTGACGATGGCCGGGCCGATCACCAGTCCCGCGATCACCATGCCCACCACCTGGGGCAGGCCGATCTGGTGGGACAGCAGGCCAAAGCTCTTGGTGAACAGCAGGATCACCGCAATATACAGGATGACGTTCATCACGTTGAAGTCCATAGAAAACGCTTCTTTCCTTGTGGAATTTGACAATATTTCTTAAGTCAGTCTATTATAATCCACAAATCGAGATTGGTCAAAAAAGCTGCCGGATTCATTTTACCCTATATTTATTTGTTATCCGATATTATCTCTGTTATGCGCATAGATAATCCTAAATACTGACGATACTTTCATTATACTCAAAATTAAACAGCAGTTTTTTCTCATATTTACCAATGCTGGAACGTCAAAACAGCGGCATTTTTTCATTGACAAATACCCCCTGATATGTTAGAATACTTTTTGCATTTGGCCGGATGACCGTGTTATGGAGAGATGTCCGAGCGGTTTAAGGAGCCGGTCTTGAAAACCGGTGACTCGAAAGAGCCGTGGGTTCGAATCCCACTCTCTCCGCCATTTCTTTCAATCTCATATCGATCTGCAGAAGTACCCAAGTGGCCGAAGGGGCTCCCCTGCTAAGGGAGTAGGCGGGTAAAACCGTGCGAGGGTTCAAATCCCTCCTTCTGCGCCAGAAAAGACACGACATCGTTCGTGTCTTTTTCTTTTCCGCCGCACAGGATCACATCGGCTGGTCCATCCCCCGGGACTTCACCGCGCATGCCTTTCCAGCCGCGCAGCTCCCTGCCTCCTCTGCCCTTCAGGCCTGTCTCCCCTTCCGGCTTCAGTCATGTTTCTCCCGACCGGGGCATAAGCCTCACTGAAGGGAGGCGGCACTGTGATCGCTGTGCTGAATATGTTGGTTTGGGTCCCTTGGCTGCTGGGACTGTTTCTGGCCACGGGGATATATCTTACCCTCCGCTCCGGCCTGTTTCAGCTCACAGGTCTGCCCCGCTGGCTTTGCTCCACGCTCCGCACCCTAAAACGGCCCTCAAGTTCTGTCAATGGTTCTAACCTTACACCGTTTCAGGCGGTTGCCACAGCGCTTGGCTCCACCGTGGGAACTGGCAGTATTGCAGGGGTGGCCACCGCCATCGCCCTGGGTGGGCCCGGGGCTGTCTTCTGGATGTGGACCTCCGCCTTTTTGGGGATGATGACCGGATTTGTGGAAAAGACCCTTGCTGTGCGCTACCGCAGAAAGGGGCGGGACGGCCGCTGGCACGGCGGGCCAATGTATTATATGAGGGACGGACTGGGGTGGCGGAAGGCGGCGGTCTTCTTTTCCGCCGTGTGCGCCCTGTCCGCCCTCCTGGGCGGCAACATGGTACAGGTCAATTCCATTGCCGACGCGCTGGAGGCCGCCTGCGGCCTGCCCCGCCCGGTCTCCGGACTGGGCACCGCCGTACTCACCGGCGCGGTCGTGCTGGGCGGTGTAAATCGTATCGGCGGACTGTGTGAGCGTCTGGTCCCTCTCATGGCTCTGCTGTTCCTTTTGGGCGGCTGCGCGGTCATTGTGTCAAACCGCCAGGCGCTGCTCCCTGTGCTGCAGCTGATCTGGCAGGAGGCCTTCCGTCCTGAGAGCGCGGCCGGCGGCGCGGCGGGCTGCGGGGTATTGTCCGCCCTCCGCTACGGCGTGGCCCGGGGCGTCTTTACCAACGAAGCCGGCGTCGGCTCCTCCGCCATCGCCCACGCCGCCTCCGGTACGGACGACTCCGTCAGCCAGGGCTTCTGGGGGATGTTCGAGGTGTTCGCGGCCACCCTGGTGATCTGCACGATCTCCGCGCTGGCGATCCTTACCTCCGGAGTATCTGTACCGTATAATTCCTTTACACCTATTGACCTTCCCTCTGTTCCTGCAAAGGGCTTCGGGGTCAGTCTCTCTCTGGCCTCCTTCTCCTCCGTTCTGGGGCAGGGCGGGGCGCTGCTGCTGACCCTGTGCCTGCTCCTGTTCGCCTTCACCTCCATCCTCGGCTGGAGCTACTATGGTGAGCAGGCTCTGGGCTACCTCACCGGCGGCAGGACCGGTGTGCGCTGCTACCGGCTGATTTTTCTGGGGGCGATCCTCTGGGGCAGCGCGGTGGACACGTCGCTGGCCTGGCAGCTCACCGACCTGTGCACCGCTCTGATGGCGCTGCCCAACCTGTGCGCCCTGCTGCTGCTCTCACCCGAGGTTTTCCGGCTGCTGAACAAGCGGCGGACCCGTCCAAAACGCTTGTAAAAAGCGGGCCTGTGCAAAGCACAGGCCCGCTTCCATTCCGCACTGCCCTCAGCCCTCAGTAACGACTTCAGACTGCTCTTCGTTCTGCCCGCCGGCGGCAGGGCTCTCCTCCGGCTGGGCCGCCGGTTCTTCCTGCACAGGGTCCGGCGCCCCCTTGGCGGTCAGAGTCACGCTCTGCGCCTGGATGATGGACTGGGACGGCTCCGCCTCGATGGAATCACGCTGGATGGCCACCTGGTCGCCCACATCCAGAAGCACGGCCACCGGACTCGCCCCGGCGGAAATGGAATAGAACTGCTCCTCCCCTTCCAGGCGGAGGAAGTAGTAGGTGTTGCCCTCCATCACTGCGGAGCGGATCTCCGCCACGGTGCCGCTGACCTCGGTCTGGGGCAGCTGCTCGGTCTGGACGATGCCCTTCTCCGTCAGCTGCTGGATATAGTTCAGCTCACACTGGGAAACGGTGGAGGCCACGGTGACCACCTGGTACTGGGCCACATTCACCATAGCGTAGCTCTTGACCAGGTTGGTGGCATCCTTCAGGGGGATAAAGTAGGTGGGTTCCCCCGCGATGTTCAGCAGCAGCGGGAAGGTGGCGGTATACCCCAGGTCCTGGACCTCGCCCTGGGCGGAGCCCATGGCCGCGTCCTCCGTGGCGCCCGGCGCCACATAGAACCGGGTCTCCTTGGTGCGCTGGTTGCTGAGCAGGAAGCCCAGGTTGGACTGGTCCGCGTTGGCCGAGGTGACACCGGTGTAGACATACACATCGTCGTTCAGGGCGATATAGTTGTAGCCGTCGGTGGTGACCGTCACGTCCCGCTGGCCCAGGATGGAGTTGAGAAAACCATTGACCAGCGTGCCGTGATAGTCGTACTGCTCCATGATCAGCTGAGGGGTGTAGACGTTGTCCACCCAGGAGGGCACGTCCGCGATGTCATAGTAGGTGCTCTCCCCAGTGACAGCGTCCACCAGTACCGCGCCCTGAATGTCCACTCCGCCGAACAGGCCGATGGTCTTTACCACCCGGGGCGCGATCCAGTAGGGGTGGCCCTCCTCATTGATCTCAAACTGAGCTTCGTCGAACATGAAGGTGGGATACTGGAAGCGGAGGTGGCGCATGATGTTGCGGTTGAGGGGCTCGGAGTAGGAATACTTGATCCCCTCGGACAGCCGCACCACGCTGGCCTCCTGAGTGACCATATCCACCAGCACATAGGCGGGCAGGCCCTGGCTCCGGTTGGTGAACCACTTGATCAGATCCGCGTAATCGATGGGGGCAACCCGGACGGGCCGGCCCTGGTAATTGATCTGGGTGGAGTCATTGGAGTACTCGAACTGGCTGACCATGTCGCTGAGGGTGCCCATCTGCCGGTCGCCCAGGAATTCCGCCGACGCACGGTCCAGCGTGGGGATCTTGTCAAAGGAGATCTGAGTGATGTCCTCAGTGAAGCTGCCGTCCTCCACGGTGAGCAGGTCCCGGTAGTCTGTGGCCCGGAACAGGGGCATGGAGACCACCGTGCCCACCGCCGCCACCACCAGCAGCGCGGCGAACAGCAGGCCGACAGGCAGGCACTGGGACCGGACGAACCGGAAATAGTCCCCTACACCAGTGCCCGCCAGGTGGAAGCCGGAGGTGATCAGAGCACACACCACATAAACGATGCACAGCACCCCCACGAAGGCGTAAAAATCGCCCGATTGGGGATTGATGGCTGGCAGGGTCACATAGAAATAGCACAGCCCGAAAATCAGTGTGACCAGCAGATTCAGCAGGATCTTTCCCGGTTTGCTCCGGGGAAAGCGAATGGCGATCGACGGTTTCTTCACGACAGGCTCCTTTCCTTTACATGCCTTTTGATCATTGGGGCCATATTACGATTCTGTGGTCTGCGCGGCGATCTCATCCTCGCAGTCCCGCATGGCGGCCAGCGTCCGCTCCAGCAGCTCATCCAGCTCCCAGCCCAGAAGCTGGGCGCCCTGCTGGATCACGTTACGGGAGCAGCCCGCTGCAAACTTTTTGTCCTTGTATTTCTTTTTCAGGGATTTCAGCTCCATGTCCTTCGTGCTTTTGGAGGGGCGCATCAGCGCCGCCGCCCAGATCAGCCCGGTGAGCTCGTCCACCGCAAAGAGGACCTTCTCCATCTCGTGTTCCGGCTTGATGTCCACCGTCAGCCCCCAGCCGTGGCTGGCGGCGGCGCGGATCAGGCGGGGATCCAGTCCCTCCCGCTCCATGATCTCCTGGGACTTGAGGCAGTGCTGCTCCGGATACTGTTCAAAGTCCAGGTCATGGAGCAGGCCCACCATGCGCCAGAAGGGCTCCTCCTCCCCATAGCCCAGTTCACGAGCAAACCAGCCCATGACGGCTTCCACCGTCACGGCGTGGCGAAGATGGAACGGGTCCTGATTGTAGCGCTTCAAAAGTTCCCAACCCTGGGAACGGGTATACGGCATGCTGGGTCACTCCTTCTTCGGTGATATGGTGATATCTTACGATAAAACCGCAAAAAAAGAAATAGATTTTTGAAAAATTTCATCGTTTGCTCGTTCCCGCCGTCCCCGACAAAAAAGTCCGCCCGGCACAAGCCGGGCGGACTTTTTTACTTTGCTTTTGATCAGGCATAGAAGGCGTGGTCGCCGATGACGGCCACCAGGTCCTTGTTCCGGGAGGCCCAGCAGTTCAGGCCGCTGCGGTTGAAGAACAGCACATCGTCCAGCGCCTCGGCGCCGTCCAGCACCAGCTTGGCCGCGATCACGCTCTCCTCGTTGGGGTCCCGGTAGATGGAGCCGCTGGAGACGGGAGAGAACTGATTCTTCTGGAAGATCACGGTGTAGATCGTGTTGGGGAACAGCGGGCTCTCAACCCGGTTCATGATCACGTTGCCCACGGCGATCTTCCCGCTGAGGGGCTGGTTGCCGCTCTCCGCGTAGATGATGTGGGACAGCCAGTACACCGCATCCTCCTCATAGAAGGTGTCGCCCGACTCCAGCGCGCCGCTGCCGGTATAGACCGCCAGGGTGCCGGTGGTGCTGTCCCAGGCAAGCTGGGCGTCAAAGGCCTTGGCCAGAACAGTGGCGGGCAGCATGGTGCTGTCCTCATAGAGCAGCACGCCGTCCTCCGCGTACAGGTAGCGGCCGTTGGCCACCACATACTTCTCGCCGATCTCGGCGGTGAGGGTCAGCTGCTCGGTCTGTACCGTCACACCATTGCCCGTCCAGGTGACCTGGCCGGCAGGCGCGACAGCCGCCACGAAGTCCACCACCGAGAGGTAGGTGGTCTCGTCCTGATACAGCGTGTAGTGGGCCTCCACCGGGACTCCGTCCACAGTGAGGAAGGCGGGCTCCACCACCACGTCCAGCGGAACGTCGGCGGGGACCTCCTCCTGTCCCTGAAGCATCTCGTCCAGGGCGGCCGCCGAATCGCTGGCGGCCAGCAGCTCCTGGGTCGTCTCCGGTTCGGTGATCGCATTCGCGGTGTCCACGCCGGCGCCCATCAGCAGCAGCATACAGGGCACAGCCGCGATCAGAGAGATCATTCGCTTACTACAAATAGAAATCACTACTTTCTTTCCAAATTGAATGGTTTGGGTGGTTACACCCTTTTGTTATTAAATTGTTACCACATTGTAACTTATCGCTCTCGCTCGTTTCAAGTATCAATTTGCATAGTTATGTCTCCTTGAATTTAGTTATTTTAACTATTGAATTGTCTGACTAAGGATAGTTCAGTAGTATAATAACCTGATTATTCCAATTTATCCTGATTCCACACAAGATTTGCTCTGCTTTTTTTGAAATAACATCTTGACGAACCAGAAAATAATGCTATAATGTTTGATGTTGCTCCGCTGACCGTGAGCAATCGCCTGGAGAGATGGCTGAGTTGGTCGAAGGCGCACGATTGGAAATCGTGTAACGGCTAATACCCGTTCGAGGGTTCGAATCCCTCTCTCTCCGCCAAAAAGGCACCGACCAAAGTCGGTGCCTTTTCTTTTACTCTCCCCGGCTGATCGGGGCGAACGGAGCTGATCGGAATGGACCTTTGCGACATCCGGGAGATCAAGGCGCTGCTGGCGCGCCACGGCTTCCACTTCTCCAAATCCATGGGCCAGAACTTTCTTATCGAAGACTGGGTCCCCCGGGACATCGCCCAAGCCTCGGGCGCGGACGGGACCTGCTCCGTGCTGGAGATCGGGCCGGGTATCGGGCCGCTGACCGCCCAGCTGGCGGACCTTGCCGGCCGGGTGGTGGCGGTGGAGCTGGACCGGAGCCTGCTGCCCGTGCTGGACGAGACTCTGGCCGGCTTTGACAACGTGACCGTGGTGCCAGGCGACATCATGAAGCTGGATTTGGTTCAGTTGGTCCGGGAGCAGTGCGGTGCTCTGCCCGTGCGGGTGTGCGCCAACCTACCTTATAATATCACCTCGCCTGTGCTCACCAAGCTGATCCAGTCCGGCCTGTTCGCTTCCATCACCGTGATGATCCAGCGGGAGGTTGCCCGCCGGATCTGCGCCGCGCCCGGGACGGCGGACTACGGCGCCTTCTCCCTATTCTGCCAATACCACACTGAACCGGAATACCTGTTTGAGGTGCCTCCCCAGTGCTTCCTGCCCGCCCCCAAGGTGACCTCCGCCGTGGTGCGGATGGTGCCCCGGGAGCAGCCGCCCGTCCAGGCGGACGAGGCTCAGCTGTTCCGGGTGATCCGCGCGGCCTTTGCCCAGCGGAGGAAGACCCTGCTCAACAGCCTTGCCTCCTCCCTCACCCCCGCGCCCTCCAAGGAGGAGCTGCGCCGGATCCTGTCGGACTGTGGCCTGCCTGAGACTGTGCGCGGCGAGCAACTGGGGCTGGCGGAATTTGCCGACCTGGCCGGCCGGCTCCCCTTCCCCAAATCCCTGTGCGATTTGACGTAATTCCTCTTGCATCTTCTTCCAATATCTCGTAAAATATATATAATATCACGCCCGTAAAGGAGGATGGTCTCATGGCACCTACTACCAACCAACACGTCCTCTCCTGGATGGACAAGATGGCCGCCATCACAAAGCCGGACCGGATCGTCTGGATCGACGGTTCCCAGGCTCAGGTGGATGAGCTGCGCCAGCTGGCCGTGGACGAGGGGACGATGATCCGTCTGAACCAGGAGCTGCTCCCCGACTGTTACCTGCACCGCACCGACCCCAACGACGTGGCCCGGGTGGAGGACCGCACCTTCATCTGCTGTGAGAAGGAGGAGGACGCCGGCCCCACCAACCATTGGATGGACCCGGAGGCCATGTACGCCAAGCTGTACGCTCTGTTCGACGGCTCCATGAAGGGCCGCACCATGTACGTCATCCCCTACTCCATGGGCGTGGTGGGCTCCCCCTTCGCCCGCTACGGCATCGAGCTGACCGACTCCACCTATGTGGTGCTCAACATGATGATCATGACCCGGGTGGGTCTTCACGTGCTGGACGCCCTGGGCGACAGTCCCGACTATATCAAGGGCCTGCACTCCTACGCCACCCTGGACAAGGACAACAAGTATATCGTCCATTTCCCCCAGGACAACACCATCATGTCCATCAACTCCAACTACGGTGGCAACGTGCTGCTGGGCAAGAAGTGCTTCGCCCTACGCATCGCCTCCAACCTGGGCCGTAAGGAGGGTTGGATGGCTGAGCATATGCTCATCCTGGGCGTGGAGAACCCCAAGGGCGAGGTCCGCTATGTCTCCGCCGCCTTCCCCTCCGCCTGCGGCAAGACCAATCTGGCCATGCTCATCCCCCCCGAGGGCTACCGGAAGAACGGCTGGAAGGCCTGGTGCGTGGGCGACGACATCGCCTGGCTGCGCGTGGGTGAGGACGGACGGCTCTGGGCGGTCAATCCGGAGCACGGCTTCTTCGGCGTGGCCCCCGGCACCAACGAGAAGTCCAACTTCAATGCGCTGGAATGCACCAAGTCCGGCACCATCTACACCAATGTGGCCCTGAATCCCGCGGACAACACCGTCTGGTGGGAAGGGCTGACCAAGCAGGCCCCCGAGCATCTGATCGACTGGAACGGTCTGGAGTGGCACTTGGG
>CALXCT010000133.1 GCA_944386865.1 uncultured Oscillospiraceae bacterium
CGCCCAAGACGGGGCCCCCGCCGGAGCCCAGCGCCAGCGGGTCCGGTGGGGAGAGGAGGCGCGACGGAGGGAGCGAGCACCGGCCGGCAGGCCGGTGAGAGGGATCTGAAGTCCGCGCCGACGAGGCGGATGCCCAGCGACGCGGCGGCGGCCCTGTGGCTGGAGGAGCTGGAGGGGCTGGAGTAAGCCTCCGCTTCCCGGCCGCCGGCCGCCCCATGAGGGCTATGGGCCGCCCCCGCCCGGAGGGGAGGGCCCGGAGAATGATCGGAAGGAGGCGAACTGCACCCTTGCTTCTCTACCTGGACCTGTTTTTCACCTTCGCCAAGGTGGGGGTGTGCACCTTCGGCGGCGGCTACGCCATGCTGCCCATCCTCCAGCGGGAGGTGGTGGACCGCAAGGGCTGGGCCACCGAGGAGGAGCTGGCCGACTACTACGCCATCGGCCAGTGCACCCCGGGGGTGATCGCGGTGAACACCGCCACCTTCATCGGCCACAAGTACCGGGGGGTGCCCGGGGGGATCGTCGCCACCCTGGGGGTGGTCTTCCCCTCCCTGGTGATCATCACCCTCATCGCGGCCTTCCTGTCCAACTTCGCCCACATCCCCGCGGTGCAGCACGCCCTGGCGGGCATCAACGCCGCCGTGGTGGCCCTGATCGCCGTGAGCGTGCTGAAGCTGGGCCGCTCCACCCTGCGAAGCCCCTTCGCCGTGGGGGTGTTCCTGGCCGTGCTGGCCCTGGAGGGGCTGACCGCAGCCCTGGGCCGGCTGGCCCCCGGCCTGCCCGGCCCGGCCCGGCAGGCGCTGGAGCTGCTCTCCTCCCCCGCCCTGCTGGTGGTGCTGGCCGGGGTGGCGGGCTATCTGGCCGGGTGGTTCCGGGACCGGAAGGGACGGGGAGGCGACGCGCCGTGATCCTGCTGCGCCTGTTTTATGAGTTTTTCAAGACCGGGCTGTTCTCGGTGGGCGGCGGGCTGGCCACCATCCCCTTCCTCCAGGACATGGGAGCGCGCACCGGCTGGTTCACCCCGGAGGACCTGGCCACCATGATCGCCGTGTCCGAGTCCACCCCCGGCCCCGTGGGCATCAACATGGCCACCTATGTGGGCTTCCACCGGGCGGGCGTGCCCGGCGCGGTCATCGCCACCCTGGGGCTCATCGCCCCCTCCATCATCGTCATCATCGTGATCGCCGGCTTTTTGAAAAAGTTCCGCCAGAGCCGGACGGTGGACCGCGTCTTCCAGGGCCTGCGCCCCGCCTCCACCGCCCTCATCGCCGCCGCCGGGCTGAGCGTGGCCGCCGGCGTGCTGCTGTTCCACACCACCGGCGTGGAGACCGCCCCCGGCCAGTTCGTCACCGTCACCCAGCCGGTCTATTGGCCCGCCGCGGCCCTGGCCGCCGCCGTGTTCGTGTGCATGAAGTGGACGCCCCTGAAAAAGCTCCACCCCGTGGCCTTCATCGCCGCCGCCGCCCTGGTGGGCATCGTGCTGAAATTATGATTGACATTTTCCGCGGGGACGCTATAATGGGCTATACAGGTGTCATGACACCTGTATAGCCCATTTTGTCTGGAGCGTGATCTTATGCAGCGGCTGAAGGAGTTCCTGAAGCGCAAGAATATCGTGATCTCGGCCAAGCGGTACGGGATCGACGCCCTGGGCGCCATGGCCCAGGGCCTGTTCTGTTCCCTGCTCATCGGCACCATCATCAACACCATCGGCACCCAGTTCCAGATCCCCTTCCTGACCCAGGTGGTGGCCACCCTGGGCAGCGGGGAGCACACCATCGAGTACACCGTGGGCGGGCTGGCCTCGGCCATGAGCGGCCCGGCCATGGCGGCCGCCATCGGCTACGCCCTCCAGGCGCCCCCCCTGGTGCTGTTCTCCCTGGTGACGGTGGGCTTTGCCTCCAACACCCTGGGCGGCGCGGGGGGACCGCTGGCGGTGCTGTTCATCGCCATCATCTCCGCCGAGGTGGGCAAGGCGGTGTCCAAGGAGACCAAGGTGGACATCCTGGTCACCCCGCTGGTGACCATCTTCGTGGGCGTGGTGCTGTCGGCCTGGTGGGCCCCGGCCATCGGCGCGGCGGCCTCGGCGGTGGGCGACTTCGTGAAGTGGGCCACCGTGCTCCAGCCCTTCTGGATGGGCATCCTGGTGTCGGTGGTCATCGGCGTGGCCCTGACGCTGCCCATCTCCTCGGCGGCCATCTGCGCGGCCATCGGGCTGACCGGCCTGGCGGGCGGCGCCGCGGTGGCGGGCTGCTGCGCCAACATGGTGGGCTTCGCGGTGCTCTCCTTCCGGGAGAACCGCTGGGGCGGCCTGGTGAGCCAGGGCATCGGCACCTCCATGCTCCAGATGCCCAACATCGTGCGCAACCCCCGCATCTGGCTGCCCGCCATCCTCACCTCGGCCATCACCGGTCCGCTGGCCACCTGCGTGTTCCACCTGGAGATGAACGACCCCTCGGGGGGCGTGTCCTCCGGCATGGGTACCTGCGGCTTCGTGGGCCAGATCGGGGTATACGCCGGGTGGGTCAACGACGTGGCCACCGGCGCCAAGGAGGCCATCACCGCCTTCGACTGGGCGGGGCTGGTGCTGATCTGCTTCGTGCTGCCCGCCGTGCTGTGCTGGCTGTTCGGCCTGTTCTTCCGCCGGATCGGCTGGATCCGGGAGGGCGACCTCACCCTGAACTGAATTGCTCCCTTCGGGAGGGCCCCATCTTCCCCGCCTCCGGCGCCATCTGCCGGGGGCGGGGCTTTTTTCTGCCCGGGAGGCCGGCCGGGCCGGTTTTTTACGCCCACCGGGATTTCCCGGGAAAACATGGCTGAAATTTTCAACTTTACCCGGATTTTTTCGCTTTTCCCGTCGATATGGTTGATTTTGGCTATCGTTGGGGGTACAATATCCTCAACCGGGGCGGCGGGCCCGTCCCGGCGTCATTTGGAAAGAGAAAGGCAGTCCTGAGTTTGATCCACATCGTCCTGGTAGAGCCGGAGATCCCGCAGAACTGCGGCAACATCGCCCGCACCTGCGCGGCCACCCGCAGCCGGCTGCACCTGATCCGCCCCCTGGGCTTCGACATCAGCGAAAAGGCCGTGCGGCGGGCGGGGCTGGACTACTGGCCCATGGTGGACCTGCGGGTGTACGACGGCCTGGACCACTTCTTCCGGGAGAACCCCGCCCCCGACCTGTGGCTGGCCACCACCAAGGCCCCCCGGGACTATTCCCAGGTCCGCTTTCAGGACGGCTGCTACCTGTTCTTCGGCCGGGAGAGCCGCGGCCTGCCCGCCGAGTTCCGGCTGGCCTATCCCGAGCGCTGCATCCGCATCCCCATGCGGCCCGACGCCCGGAGCCTGAACCTGTCCAACTCGGTGGCCATCCTGGCCTACGAGGCGCTGCGGCAGCAGGGGTTCCCCGGCCTGTCCGGCCAGGGGGAGATGGCGGACGAGCTGTGAGTACGGTCCCGCCCGGCGGGGCGGGTTTCATCATCACTTGTGAAGAGGAGTGTCAGCATGAATTACAGCAAGAAGACGGTCACCGACATCGACGTGAAGGGCAAGAAGGTGCTGCTGCGGTGCGACTTCAACGTGCCTCAGGACAAGGCCACCGGGGAGATCACCGACGACAAGCGCATCCGGGCGGCCCTGCCCACCATCCAGTACCTGCTGGACCAGGGGGCGGCGGTCATCGCCTGCTCCCACCTGGGCAAGCCCGCCGCCACCTTCGACTCCTACGTGAAGAAGCAGGCGGAGAAGGGCAAGGACCCCGCCTCGGTCACCGAGGAGGAGTGGAAGAAATCGCTGCAGAAGCTGAGCCTGGCCCCCGTGGCCAGGCGGCTGGGGGAGCTGCTGGGGAAGGATGTGGTCATGGCATCCGACGTGGTGGGCCCCGATGCCCGGGCCAAGGCGGCCGCGCTGCAGCCCGGCCAGATCCTGCTGCTGGAGAACACCCGCTTTGAGAAGGGGGAGACCAAGAACGACCCCGCCCTGGCCAAGGCCATGGCCGACATGGCGGAGGTCTATGTGTCCGACGCCTTCGGCGCGGTCCACCGCGCCCACGCCTCCACCGCCGGGGTAGCGGCCTATCTGCCGGCGGTGTCCGGCTTCCTGATCCAGAAGGAGCTGGAGATCATCGGTGGCGCGCTGCAGAGCCCCAAGCGGCCCCTGGTGGCCATCCTGGGAGGCAGCAAGGTGTCCTCCAAGATCGGGGTCATCAACAACCTGCTGGAGATCGCAGACACCATCATCATCGGCGGCGGCATGGCCTATACCTTCTCCGCCGCCCAGGGCGGCAACGTGGGTGCCTCCCTGCTGGAGGCCGACTGGGAGGACTACGCCAACGACATGGTGAAGAAGGCGGCGGAGAAGGGCGTGAAGCTGCTGCTGCCGGTGGACACCGTGTGCGCCGACGCCTTCGCTCCCGACGCCAACACCCAGGTGGTGAAGTCCGGGGAGATCCCCGACGGCTGGCAGGGCCTGGACATCGGACCGGAGACGGTGGCGCTCTACTGCGCGGCGGTGAAGGACGCGGGCACCGTGATCTGGAACGGGCCCATGGGCGTGTTTGAGTTCGCCGCCTTTGCCAAGGGCACCGAAGCGGTGGCCCGGGCGCTGAGCGAGACGGATGCCATCACCATCATCGGCGGGGGCGACAGCGCCGCCGCGGTGCAGCAGCTGGGCTACGCCGACAAGATGACCCACATCTCCACCGGCGGCGGCGCCTCCCTGGAGTTCATGGAGGGCAAGGAGCTGCCCGGCGTGGCGTGCCTGCTGGATAAGTAAGACTTTCGGGCCGGGCAGCTCCCGGGGCCCCCGCGCGAGCCCAGCGGAGCGGGTAGCGTGGGGAGAGGAGCCGCAGCGAAAGGAGAGAGCTTTCCCGCTGTGCGGGGAAGCGAGGGATCTGGAGCATGCGGCGACGAGCCCGGCGTGGCGTGCCTGCTGGACAAGTAAGACTTTCGGGCCGGGCAGCTCCCGGGGCCCCCGCGCGAGCCCAGCGGAGCGGAGCATCGCCCGACCCATAAGCCGAGAGAGCCGGGGCCTTCCCAAGCGCCCCTGACGCGATACCCGGCCCGCGGGGCCTGCGCCCCGCGGGCCTTCGCCCAAACACAGGAAAGAGAGGTCGACCAATGAATCGCAGATACCGGAAAACCGTCATTGCCGGAAACTGGAAGATGAACAAGACGCTGTCCGACACCCAGGCCTTCGCCCAGCAGCTGCGGGAGCTGCTGCCCCGGGGCAAGTGGTGCGACATCGTGCTGTGCGTGCCCGCCATCAACATCCCCAGCGCGGTGCGCCTGTTCAAGAACACCCGGGTGGCCATCGCCGCCCAGAACGTCCACTTCGAGGAGAAGGGGGCCTTCACCGGCGAGCTGTCCGCCGCCATGCTGGCCGAGCAGGGCGTGAAATACGTCATCATCGGGCACTCCGAGCGCCGGCAGTACTACAATGAGACCGATTTCACCGTGAATAAGAAGATCCACGCCGCCCTGGCGGCGGGGCTGAACCCCATCCTGTGCGTGGGCGAGAGCCTGGAGCAGCGGGAGCTGGGGGTGACCCTGGAATACATCACCTACCAGGTCAAGACCGCCCTGGCGGGGGTGCCCGCCGAGCAGATGCGGCGGATCATCGTGGCCTACGAGCCCATCTGGGCCATCGGCACCGGCCGCACCGCCACCGCCCAGCAGGCGGGGGAGGTCTGCCAGGCCATCCGCGCGGTGATCCGCAAGCTGTATGACGCCAGGGTGGCCCGGGCGGTGACCATCCAGTACGGCGGCTCCATGAACGCCAAGAACGCCGCCGAGCTGCTCGCCCAGCCGGATATCGACGGCGGGCTGATCGGCGGAGCGTCGCTGAACGCAGAGGACTTCATCCAGATCATCAACGCCGCCAATCAGGAGTGACAGCCGCCCGCGGGGCGCGGCGGGACCGGGAGACCTCCCGGCGGCCGCCGCGCCCGGAGCGGAGCGTGACAGGAACAGGCGCGCGGGGCCCGGACGGGGAAGGACTCCCGCCGTCCCGGCGCCGCCGGCCGCCCGTTTCAGGAGGGCTGCCGGTATTCCTGTGCTGAGCAAGAGAGGGAATCTATGAAAACACCGACCACATTGATCATCATGGACGGCTTCGGCCTGCGCGCCGCTGAGGCGGGCAACGCCGTGCGCAACGCCCCCACCCCCCACCTGGACATGATCGCCGCCCAGTCCCCCGGCTGCCGGCTGTCCGCCTCCGGCCTGGACGTGGGCCTGCCCGACGGACAGATGGGCAACAGCGAGGTGGGCCACACCAACATCGGCGCGGGCCGGGTGGTGTTCCAGGACCTGCCCCGCATCAGCCGGGACATCGAGACGGGGGCCTTCTTTGAAAACGCCGCCTATCTGGAGGTGATGGAGCACTGCCGGGAATGGGGCACCGCCCTGCACCTGATGGGCCTTGTGTCCGACGGCGGGGTCCACAGCCACATCGAGCACCTGTTCGCCCTGTTGAAGATGGCCGGGGAGCAGGGGCTGGACAAGGTCTCTGTCCACTGCTTCCTGGACGGGCGGGACGTGGCCCCCACCTCCGGCCGGGGCTTCGTGGAGCAGCTGCAGGACAGGTGCGCCCAGCTGGGGGTGGGCAGGATCGCCACCGTCATGGGCCGCTACTACGCCATGGACCGGGACAGCCGGTGGGAGCGGGTGCAGCGGGCCTACGACGCCATCGCCCTGGGCCGCGCGCCTCTGGAACCGGACCCCTCCGCCGCCGTGGGCAAGTCCTACGACGCGGGAGTCACCGACGAGTTCATGGAGCCGGTGGTCTGCCTGGAGGGGGCCCGCCTGCGGGAGAACGACGGGGTGATTTTCTTCAACTTCCGCCCCGACCGCGCCCGAGAGCTGACCCGCTGCCTGGCGGACGAGGACTTTGACAAGATCGAGCGCCGGCGGGGCTTCATCCCGGTGGATTTCGTGTGCACCACCGAGTATGACGCGGCCATGCCCAACGTGTCGGTGGCCTATCCCCACCACCGGCTGGAGAACATCTTCGGCGAGTATATCAGCCGCCTGGGCCTGACCCAGCTGCGCATCGCCGAGACGGAGAAGTACGCCCACGTCACCTTCTTCTTCAACGGCGGCGAGGAGCAGACCTTCCCCGGGGAGGACCGGGTGCTCATCCCCTCCCCCAAGGTGGCCACCTACGACCTGCAGCCCGAGATGTCGGCCTACGAGGTGGCCCAGGAGGCGGTGCGCCGCATCGAGAGCGGAGAGTACGACGTGATCATCCTCAACTTCGCCAACTGCGACATGGTGGGCCACACAGGGGTGTACTCCGCGGCCTGCAAGGCGGTGACCACGGTGGACGAGTGCGTCAGCCGGGTGGTGGAGGCCACCTCCCGGATGGGGGGCATCACGCTGATCACCGCCGACCACGGCAACGCCGAGCAGATGACCGCCGAGGACGGCTCCCCCTTCACCGCCCACACCACCAACCCCGTGCCCCTCTATCTCGTGGGGGCCGACGTGCGCCTGCGGGACGGCCGGCTGGCCGACATCGCCCCCACCATGCTGGACCTGATGGGCCTGGCCAAGCCGGAGGAGATGGACGGGGAAACGCTGATCGTCAACTGAGAGACTTTTGAGACTGGAAACCTGCCCCAGCAAAGTTTGAAAGGAGACTGACACAGATGAAAAGCATGATCGAGATCGTGGACGTACTGGCACGGGAGATCCTGGACTCCCGGGGCAACCCCACCGTGGAGGTGGAGGTGTACCTGGACGACGGCACCATGGGCCGGGCGGCGGTGCCCTCGGGCGCGTCCACCGGCATCTACGAGGCCTGTGAGCTGCGGGACGGCGACAAGAGCCGCTACCTGGGCAAGGGCGTGGAGAAAGCGGTGTGCAACTGCAACACCGAGATCGCCGAGGCCCTGATCGGCATGAACGTGCTGGACCAGGTGTCCATCGACAAGACCCTCATCGAGCTGGACGGCACCCCCAACAAGTCCCGCCTGGGGGCCAACGCCATCCTGGGCGCCTCCCTGGCCTGCGCCAAGGCGGCGGCGGAGAGCCTGGGCACCAGCCTCTATAACTACATCGGCGGCGTGAACGCCAAACAGCTGCCCGTGCCCATGATGAACATCCTCAA
>CALXCT010000134.1 GCA_944386865.1 uncultured Oscillospiraceae bacterium
GCGCCGATCACCATCATGCTGATCAGCATGGCGGCGGCCAGAGCCAGAGACAGAGCTCTCTTGAGATTTCTCATGGGATTTTCCTCCTTACGAATATTTGGCAGGTGTTGCCATAACCTGACAGATCGTGGAAATCAGCCAAGTATGACACTCCTTGCATGTCTCATAAAGTGGGGAGATCCCTCGAAAAATAAAAAAACCGGCCTGTTCCGGCCGGAAAAGTTCTGCTGGTAGCCATCTGGTAGCCGGACCTTCCCGCTGCGGAACAGCTTCGCCCGCAACACCTTGCGGGACAACGGGTCCAAGGAAATTTTGGTAGCCGGATGGTAGCCCCGGGGGAAAAGGGAAGGCCCGGAGCGCGTCGCTCCGGGCCTTTGCTCACGTCCAGTTTTTCCACACCTCGGGCTGATAGCCCACGGTGGCCTGTTTTCCATTGCGGACGATGGGGGTTTTCAGCAGCTCCTGATGGTCCAGCAGCTTGTCCAGTTTGTCCTGGTCGTAGGCCAGGTACTTCAGCAGCGCCGCGCCCGGGTGGTCCCAGTTCACCAGCTGCTCCAGCCCCACCGCGGCCTTCACGCTGGCCAGCTCCCCCCGGCTCATGCCGAATTTGACCACATCCACCTGCTGCACCTTGATCCGGCGTTCCTTGAAATAGCGCTCCGCCTTTTTGGTGTCGAAGCATTTGGATTTTCCGAAGATCTGGATGTTCATGGTTCCTCCCTCACGAAGGTGAACCGGGGGCCGGAGTAGCCGTCCCGCTCCACCCGCTCGCTCCACATGGCCGCCGGACGCACCCACAGGCCCCGCTCTCCGTAAAGCGCCCGGTAGACCACCAGCTCCTCCATGGTCTCGGAATGCCGGGCGATCCCCAGCAGTTGGTACTCGTTCCCCTTGAAATGCCGGTAAACGCCCGGCCGGAACGTATCCATAGCGGTCCCCCCCTTTTGGCCTTATTGGCCTATTGTACTCCAGCGAAAGCGGAAACACAAGAGGCGGATGAAACCGGGCCTCTGTGACCATACTAACGGAGATGAAATGTGCGGGGAGAGGATCGGTATGCTGAAAGGGACGCTGGGCGCGGGGTTCGGTCCGGAGGAGATGGTGCGTCTGGGCGCGGAGCTGGGGGCCCGGGGACGGGTGGCCCTGGGCCACTGGGGCGGACAGGGAGCGGCCATGCTGGCCCGGGCTGCCGGGGCGGGCGTCACCGCTGCGGGGGGCATGGTCCTCTCCCACGAGCTGCGCTTTCCCGCCGGGTCGGCCTGGCTGTCCGGTCACTACCGCCTGCCCTGCTCCCTGTTCATCCAGCAGGCGGGCGGCGAGGCGTCACTGTACCTGTTCGATGGCGACGGCCTGCCCGTGGCCCGGGACTGGGAGCAGGTGCTGATCCGCCGGATGGCGGAGCCGGGCGCCCGTCCCGGCGGAGAGCGGGTGGGCACCTGGGAGCATTTCTCCGGCGCCTACGCCCAGTATACCCGCCACGCGGCCGCCGCCGGGCGGCTTGCACAGCGGTCTGTCTGTCCGGTCACTGTGTCCGTTCCCCAGGACAGTCAGGCCGACCGCGCCCTGGCCGACACCCTGCGGGGGCTGGGCTGCACCGTGCTCCGGGAGGAGCGGCCGGGCGTGGCTGCCTTTTCGGTGAGCCGGGGCGGCTTTGCCCTGCTGGGGCGGGATGAGAAGGGAACGCCGCTGACTCCCGAGCGGCTGCTGACCCTGGTATGCCTGATCGAGATGGAGAACGGGGACGGAAAGGTGGCAGTGCCCCCCTCCGCCCCCGCCGCTGTGGAGGTGACTGCCGCGGGCCTGTGCGGCACGGTGCTCCGGCTGGACCGGGACGGGGCCGAGGCCCGGCGGCTGTATGTCCGTCAGCCCTGGCTGCGGGACGCCTGCTTCGCCGCCGCCCGGATCTGTGCCCGCCTGGGCCTGACCGGCGAGAGCCTGCACAGTCTGGACGGCAAGGCCCCCCGCTTTGCCTCCGCCAGCCGGGAGGTGGCCGTCTCGGCCGATCCCGGTGACCTGCTTTCTGCTTTGGCGGAGCAGTTCCCCTCCCGGGATGGCGGGGGGCACAGCGTGCGCCTGCGGGCCGGCTCCGGCTGGGTGTCCGTCTCCCCGCTGGGCCGGCGGGGCGCCCTCCGGGTGGCCGCGGAGTGCGCGGACATGGAACTGGCGGAGGAGCTGTGCGCCGTCTATGTCCAGAAGCTGGCCCGGCTGGACAAGGC
Source organism: uncultured Oscillospiraceae bacterium (assembly GCA_944386865.1). Lineage (GTDB taxonomy): Bacteria > Bacillota > Clostridia > Oscillospirales > Oscillospiraceae > CALXCT01. The sequence continues at coordinate 2,217 of CALXCT010000134.1, forward strand.
TCTGGGACAGGAAAAATAAGGCTGGACTTTTCTGTACGGTTATGGTAAACTAAGATGATTTATAAGGCTTTAAGTGTGGCCAACACACTGGAAATAAGGCAAAGCACAGCTTGAATCACAGCAGATGCGCGAGGCGGTCCCCCCTTTCCCGGCGGTGCAGGGTCGGGAAGCGGGGGAGCCTGCCGCGCTGTTTTGTCGCGGCGTTTTTCCGCGGGATCGGGCTGTGCGTCCGGGCCGCCGGGCATTCCGGCAGACCCTTACATCATGATGCGCAGTTTTGTGGAAATTAAGGAGTGTAGAAACGATTTATGGCTGAAAAACTGAAGATCATCTCGTTGGGCGGACTCAATGAGATCGGCAAAAACCTCACCGTCTATGAGTACGGCAATGATATCATCATCGTGGACGTGGGCATGGGCTTCCCCGACACGGACATGTACGGCATCGACGTGGTCATCCCCGACGTGAGCTACCTGATCAAGAACAAAAACAAGATCCGGGGCATCTTCCTCACCCACGGACATGAGGATCATATCGGGGCCATCCCCTACGTGATCCAGGACATCAACGCCCCCATCTATACCACCCGGATGACCGCCGGGCTGGTGAAGCTGAAGCTGGACGAGTACCGGCTGACGGATATTGTGGAACTGCACACCTGCGAGGCGGGGGCGGTGATCCAGGCGGGGAAGTTCAAGGTGGAGTTCCTCCATGTGAACCACTCCATCGCCGATGCGGTGGCCTTTGCCATCACCTCCCCGGTGGGCACGGTGATCCACACCGGCGACTTCAAGATCGACACCACCCCCATCCAGGGGGAGATGATCGACCTGGCCCGGTTCGGCGAGCTGGGCAGAAAGGGCGTGCTGGCCCTGCTGGCCGACTCCACCAACGTGGAGCGGCCCGGCTTCACCCGCAGCGAGGCCAGCGTGGGCGCCTCCTTCGACGCGCTGTTCAAGGGCTGTGAGGAGCGCATCATCGTCACCACCTTCGCCTCCAACGTGGACCGCATCCAGCAGATCGTGGACGTGGCCGCCCGCTACGGCCGCAAGGTGGCCATCACCGGGCGGAGCATGGAGAACGCCATCCGGGTGTCCACCGAGCTGGGCTACATGAAGGTGCCTCAGGGCGTGGTGGTGGACATCAACCACATCAAGTCCCTGCCCAAGGACAAGATCTGCATCGTCACCACCGGCAGCCAGGGCGAGACTATGTCCGCCCTGTCCCGCATGGCCTTCTCCACCCACCGGCAGGTGGACATCCTGCCCGGCGACCGGATCATCATCTCCGCTTCCGCCATCCCGGGCAACGAGAACTCCATCGGCACGGTGATCAACGAGCTGTACCGCAAGGGGGCCGAGGTGGTCAACGAGCGGGCCACGCCCCTGCACGTCTCCGGCCACGCCTGCCAGGAGGAGCTGAAGATCATCCACGCGCTGACCAAGCCCAAGTTCTTCATCCCCGTCCACGGCGAGCACCGCCATCTGAAGACCCACGCCTATCTGGCCACCCGCATGATGGGGATGGACCCCAAAAACGTCATCATCAGCGACATCGGCAAGGTGATCGAGCTGACCCGGGACAGCGCCAAGATCAACGGCAGCGTCACCTCCGGCCAGGTCTTTGTGGACGGCTACGGCGTGGGCGACGTGGGCAGCGTGGTGCTGCGGGACCGCAAGCACCTGGCCGAGGACGGCATGGTGGTGGTCGTGGTAGCCATGTCCGGGGAGGACGGCAGCGTGGTCTGCGGGCCGGAGAGCATCGCCCGGGGCGTCGTCTATGTGAAGGAGTCCGAGGGGCTGCTGGAGGAGCTGCGGGTGGTGGCCGAGGAGGCGCTGGACCGCTGTGCCGCCCGCCATACCCGGGACTGGTCGGCCATCAAGACGGCGGTCAAGGACGACCTGTCCGGCTATCTTTACAAAAAGACCCGCAGAAGTCCCATGATCCTGCCTGTGATCATGGAGGTCTGAGGGAAGGAAAGAACAAGGGAGCTGAGCGCATGCGCTCAGCTCCCTTTTGTCCTCCCAATGGTCATTATATATATTACAAATAGTATATTAAAACAATTTAATACAAACTGTTTCAGTGACGCGGGGCTTATCTCTCCCCGGCGGTCCCGGTGCGGTCAAGCTTGCGGATCAGGGCCAGGGCCGCCCGCTTGGCGCGGGTGAGCATCATGCGAACACTGGCCGGGCTGACGTTCAGGTCCTGGGCCATCTCTTCAAAAGACTGCTCCAGGATGTACCGGCTCGACAGCACGAACCGGCTGCGTTCGTCCAGCTGCTCCCAAATCAGCTGCAGCTGCCCGATCTCCTCCTGATGCAGGATCAGTTCCTCCACGTTGTCCTCCGGCTCCGTGCCGACACAGTCCTTTGCCCAGTCGTCATAGGAGATGCCCTTCTGCGCCGCCTCGCGCCGGAGGTAACTGATGGAGGTATTCTTTGCCGTGGTGATGATGTAATTCCTCCGCTTGCTTTCTGAAAGCCTGCGCACCACCTCTAATTTGCGGATGAGTTTTACCACACAATCCTGCATCACATCGTCGGCCGACCAGGGATCGTGGATCACATCCATAATGTAATGGTACATCAGCTTCTGGTAGGTTTGAAACACCCACTCCATGTAGCGGCGGTCCTCCTCGTCCTGGATAGCCAGGATCGCGGCAGGGATCATCATTTGGAGCCACCTTCGTTTCCGTGGTTGTCACGCGGCATGGCTTTCTCCAGATCGTCAATGATCAGGGCCAGCGCCCGTCTCCGATCATCGGGGAGATGGCTGAAACTGCGGATCAGCTTGAGGGTGCTCTCGTCCTGGGGGAGCCGGAAACCGGGGACGCCGGCGGGAGCGGGGCGCTCCTGACGGCCCAACAGATAATCGGTACTGACCTGAAAAAAGTCGGCCAGCTGTACCAGCTTGTCCAGGTCGGGATAGTGCACTCCGTTTTCATAGTTGGAGATCGTGCCGGTGGAGACGGACAAGATCCGTCCAAGTTCCTTTTGCGTCAGCCCCTTGTTCTGCCGCAGCTCAGCCATCAACTCGCCGAATACAGCCACGTTTCCGCCTCCATTCTTGCAGTTTTCCGGACCTGCGCCCTGCTTTTTGCTGCCGCTGCGCCGGTCCCCTTCGGGCGATATTATAGCTATTCTAAATCAAGAACCCACACGTTTTTGTTAATCAATAATTATCTCCCGCTTTTCTTCGTTATTTTAGATTTCGTATATTAAATTTAGGATTAGGAAATAAAAACTGTGATACAATATTTTGGGAGAATTTTTCTTTGCGAAACCATCCTGGAAGGGCGGAGGGGAAAATACATGAAAACACACCGGGAGCTGCTGGGTAAGTATCATGAGGCCGCCTGGGCCCTGGCCATGGAACAGGTGGCCATCCGCCAGGGAGATCTGGCGCGGGAGCTGGAGGAACGGCTGGACCGCGATCCCGAAGCCGGGGTGCCGGAGCACACCGTGAGGCGGTGCCGGGCCGTCATCCGGAGGGGATTCGCCCCGGGAGCCGGGCGGCGGGTGAAACGGACGCTGTCCAGGCTGCTGGTGGCGGCGGTGCTGTGCGCGGCCATGGCCGTGGCCGCCTGGGCCTTCTCGCCCCAGGTCCGGAAATTCCTGTCCGACGTCTTTGCCCACGTGGCGCAGACCTTCACCGCCGTCACCTTCCGGGACCCCCGGGAGGAGGACGTGGGAGGCAATCAGGGCAAAACGGACCAGATTTATCATGGGATTCGATTTGAATGGCTGCCTGAGGGGTATTGGTATGAAGGCGGGGAGGTGACGAGAAGGCTCCAACAAGTGAACTTTACGAACGACCGGTCAGAAAGCATCTGCGTCCGCATCACGGATGCGAATGGTTCTGCCGCAGCTACTTATGACGATGAAGTTGGGAAAGGAATAGGCGTTGAGATCGGCGGTATCCAGGGATGGCTGGTGGAGGAAGACGGCGGCTCTACCGTCTTCTGGGTGGATGACGCCAGTGGGAAATACCTCTCCGTCTTCGCTTCGGAGCTGTCCCAAGCGCAGCTGCTGCAGCTGTGCCGCGGGCTTCGGTATTGACAGCTGAAAAAAATAAGAAAAATTTGTTGCAATTCGTCGTCTGCCGCGTCTCCTGTGCAGGTAGTGCAGAAAAGGAGATGAAGACACGATGAAACAACGACTGTTCCGCCGGGGGCTGCTGCCCCTGGCGCTGGCCCTGTGCCTCATGATCCCCCTGGCCTCCGGGGCCGCCGCCCTCACCCCCGACGTCCCGCAGGAGGAGGAGACCGAGCTCTACTACATTGGGACGCACAGCACGTTTGCCTGCATTGAAATCGACGAATACGGCCTGGCGGACTGCTGGGGCTATGTGGACTGCTACCCCGGGTACACCGCCAAGGACGCCGTCATGCGCCTTCAGTGGAGAGGGTCGGACGGCGTGTGGTACGACTATGTGACCTGGTACGGCGAGGATGGAAATGATGTGAATTTCACCGGATGCAGCTTTGTGATGCCGGGCCGCACCTACCGGGTCCGGGTGGTGGCCGACGTCTACGATTCCAACGGAAACTGGGTGGAGATGGTCGACGCAGTTTCCGGCAGCGAGAAGTATTGACGGCCGCCCACGGCCATATCACTACCTGCCGTGGGTCCCCGCCGGTGCTTGCCGACAGCGCACCTCTTGTTCCTACCAACCCGCGCCCGCGGGCCGTCCCTGGTTTTTACTTTCCTCCCGGGGACGGCTCCGGGCCCCGTTCTACAAGAAAGATGAAGCCCGAAGAACTGATTACCTTGATTTATGACGCCCTGTACCGCCTGGGATTCAAGGGAGATTGTACCGGCTTTTTCTTCCTCTCCTATTCGGCCTTTTTGTGTGCGACCAGGTCGGCGGACGCTCCCGCCACCCCGGCTTGGCTGTATCCCACCGTGGCGCACTATTACCACACGGACATGCAGACCGTCCGCGCGCATATCCGCACCGCCATCACCAGGGCTGGCGGACCCGAGGGGACCAGATCAAAGCAGGAATGGGGCCCTCTCAGCGACGCCAGCCCACCGAATGGGAGATGATCGGTTTCCTGCAAGGGCAGATCCTGCAATCTGTATCGGAATCTAAGGAAGAATGATACGGCGTCACATTTTTGACGTAGACAACAGCGAACCGCGACGGACCGCCATCTCAGCAATCGGCGTTGAGATGGCGGTCCGTCGCGGTTATGGGACCTGCGCGGGTACGGGCGGGGGCGGCAGCGGGCTTCTATGCAGTTCTGAACTTGGGATAGGGCAAGAGACAGCTTTCCTTTTCTGTAAACAGGTGGAAATAAGGAAGCGATAAGAATTTTGCTCGTTTGGTGGATAGATTGCATGAAAATGTATTCGTTTCTAACAGCATACAGCTTGTAATTAAAAATCTGTTGTGATAGTATAGAATAGAATTTTTCTGGGTGTGACTGGTATCACAGCGTCGTTGGAAACGATAGAACGGCCCGCGTTTTTTGGAATATGGATCCACATGGCGG
>CALXCT010000135.1 GCA_944386865.1 uncultured Oscillospiraceae bacterium
CTGATGGCGGTGGTGAAGGCGGACGCCTACGGCCACGGCGCGGTGGAGGTGTCCCGCCGTCTGGAGCGGGAGGGGGTGGCCGCCTTCGGTGTGGCCTGCCTGGACGAGGGCGTGCAGCTGCGCCGGGCGGGGCTCCGGGGGGCCATCCTCATTTTGGGCTACACGCCCCCGGAGCAGGCGGAGCAGGCCGCCCGGTGGCGGCTGCTCCCGGCGGCGGTGGACGAGGAACACGCGCGCGCCCTGTCGGCACAGGGAGTGGAGCTGCCCATCCACCTGGCGCTGGATACCGGGATGCGCCGCCTGGGCGTCCCGGCGGAGGACCGGGAGGCCATCCGGCGGATCTTCGCCCTGCCCCATCTGAAGGTCCAGGGTACCTTCTCCCACCTGTGTGTGTCCGACAGCATGCGGCCCGAGGACCGGGCCTATACCCGGGCCCAGCTGGCGCTGTTTTACGATACCGTGGCCTGGATGCGGGCCAACGGCTGTCCGCCGGGGGAGACCCACGTCCAGGCCAGCTACGGCATCTGGAACCTGTCCCGGCAGCTCTGCGCCTGGGCCCGGGCGGGGGTGGCCCTGTACGGGGTGGGCAGCGACAGCGCCCCCACCGTAAACCGGCTGGACCTGCGCCCGGTGCTCTCTCTCAGGGCCCGGGTGGCGTCTGTGCGGACACTGGCGGCCGGGGAGGGGGCGGGCTACGGCCTGGCCTTCCGGGCGGAGAGGACTTGCCGGCTGGCGGCGGTGACCATCGGGTACGCCGACGGCATCCCCCGCTCCATGCCGGAGCAGGGGGGCGAGGTGCTGATCCGGGGGCGGCGGTGCCCCATGGTGGGCCGGGCGTGCATGGATCAGCTGCTGGCCGATGTGACCGGTGTGCCCGGCGTACGGGCGGGGGACACGGTCACCCTCATCGGCCGGGACGGGGGGGAGGAGATCCGCGCCGAGCAGGCGGCGGAGCGCTGCGGCACCATCACCAACGAGCTGCTCTCCCGGCTGGGCGCCCGGGCGGAGCTGGTGTTCCTGGAGAAGGGACGCCCGCTGCCGGGGTAACTCGCCCGGACCGTCCCGCCGCTCCGCCCGGGGGCCTGTGCCCCCGGGCGGAACATGGGAAAATATGCTTGACAAGGCCCGCCGGGAGCCTGTATACTATTTAGGAAGTTGTGAACGAGGGTGTTCTGCCAGTGGGGGAGCATCCTCTTTTTTTACAACCCGGCTCAGGCCGACTTCGCTTAGGAAAGGGGCAATCCGCCATGGCGTATACCAAGGAAGACATCATCAGGATCGTAAAAGAGGAGGACATCAAGTTCATCCGCATGCAGTTCACCGACATCTTCGGCCAGCTGAAGAACGTGGCCATCACGGCCTCCCAGATCGAGAAGGCGGTGAACAACCAGATCACGCTGGACGGCTCGTCCATCGAGGGCTTCGTGCGCATCAACGAGTCGGACCAGTACCTCTACCCCGATCTGAACAGCTTTGTGGTCTTTCCCTGGCGGCCCCAGAACGGCAAGGTGGCCCGGCTGATCTGCGCGGTGCACAACCCGGACGGCACTCCCTTCGTGGGCGACCCCAGAGGGGTGCTGCTGCGCACCATGGAGAAGGCGAAGAAGATGGGCTTCGACTCCTTCAACGTGGGCCCCGAGGCGGAGTTCTTCCTGTTCAAGACGGACGAGGAGGGCAAGCCCACCACCCAGACCAACGACGAGGCGGGCTATTTCGACCTGGGCCCCCTGGACCACGGGGAGGGCACCCGCCGGGAGATCTGCCTGGCCCTGGAGGAGATGGGCTATGAGATCGAGGCGTCCCACCATGAGGTGGCCGCCGGCCAGCATGAGATCGACTTCAAGTACGCCTCCGCCATGGACTGCGCGGACAAAATCATGACCTTCAAGCTGGTGGTCAAGACCATGGCCCAGCGCAACGGCCTGCACGCCACCTTCATGCCCAAGCCCCTCTACGGGGTGGCGGGCTCCGGCATGCACGTGAACATGTCCCTGTTCAAGGACGGAAAGAACGTCTTCTACGATCCCGACGGGGAGCGCCAGCTGTCCAAGACGGCCTATTCCTTCATCGCCGGCGTGCTGGCCCATGTGAAGGGGATGTGCGCCATCACCAACCCCCTGGTCAACTCCTACAAGCGGCTGGTGCCCGGGTATGAGGCACCCTGCTATCTGGCCTGGTCGGCCAGCAACCGCTCGGCGCTGATCCGTATCCCCGCCGCCCGGGGCCAGTCCACCCGGGTGGAGCTGCGCTGCCCCGACCCCTGCTGCAACCCCTACCTGGCCCTGGCGGTCTGCCTGGCAGCCGGCCTGGACGGCATCGAGAAGGGGATGACCCCGCCCCCGGAGATCACGGACAACATCTTCGCCATGGACGACAAGACCCGCCAGGAGCGGGGCATCGAGAACCTGCCCGGCACCCTGGCCGAAGCCATCGAGTTTTTGCGGGAGGACCCGGTGCTGATGGACACCCTGGGTGAGCACGTGGCCGCCAATTATATCGAGGGCAAGGAGAAGGAATGGTACGAGTACCGCACCCGGGTGTCCAGCTGGGAGCGGGAGAAGTATATGACCATCTATTGACGGCGTCCTGCCGCCCAAGAGAAGGGGACGTGTGTGGAACAGGTGATCGTGGCCTTTGAGCACAGCGGCACCGGCGAGCGGGTCCGGGAGATCCTGGAGAGCGGCGGGACCGCCGCCTGCGTGCTGTGCCGCTCGGCGGACCGGGTGCGGCGGCTGGCCTACCGGCAGCGGATCGGCCTGGTGGTGTGCGGCTTCAAGCTGGGGGACAGCACGGCCCAGCAGCTGTACCGCGACCTGGGGGGCCGGTGCGCCATGCTGGTCATCGCCAGCCAGAGCCACCTGGACATGATCGCCGACCCGGAGATCGGCCGGCTGGCCCTGCCGGTGACCCGGGGGGAGCTCAACCGGACGGTGAGCCGGATGCTCCGGGAGGGTCCCCGGGGCGCGGAGGCTCCCCCGCGGCCCGGCCGCCCGGAGGAGGAGCGGCGGCTGATCCAGCGGGCCAAGGACGTGCTGATGGAAAGCCGCGGCCTGACCGAGGAGCAGGCCCACCGCCTGCTCCAGAAGCAGAGCATGGACCTGGGTGTGCCGCTGGCCCGGGCGGCCCGGGCGGTGCTGGACCGCCGGAAGGGATAAAGGGGCCGCGTTCCCCCAAAAAGGAAAAACTGACAAGGAGACGGTATCGACCATGAAACTCAATGAAAACTTTCTGAAGCTGCCCGGCAGTTATCTGTTTGCCGAGATCGACCGCCGGGTGTCCGCCTACGCCGCGGCCCACCCGGACAAGAAGCTCATCCGCCTGGGCATCGGGGACGTGACCCGACCCCTGGCCCCCGCGGTGGTGGAGGCCATGCACCGGGCGGTGGACGAGATGGGGAAGGAGGAGACCTTCCGGGGCTATCCCCCCTACCGGGGCTATGACTTCCTGGTCAATGCCATCGCCGAGCAGGACTACCGCGCCCGGGGCGTGGAGCTGACCGCCGAGGAGATCTTTGTCTCCGACGGCGCCAAGAGCGACTGCGGCAACATCGGCGACATCTTCGGGACCGACAACGTGGTGGCGGTGTGCGACCCCGTCTATCCCGTCTATGTGGACACCAACGCCATGGCCGGCCGGGCGGGGGAGTACGACCCCAAGACCGAGCAGTGGGGCCGGCTGGTGTATATGCCCTGTGTGAAGGAGAATGACTTTATCCCCAAGGTGCCCAAGGAGAAGGTGGACCTGATCTACCTCTGCTTCCCCAACAACCCCACCGGCGCGGCAGCCACCCGGGAGCAGCTGAAGGCGTGGGTGGACTACGCCAACGCCAACGACGCGGTGATCCTGTATGACTCGGCCTATGAGGCCTTCATCACCCAGCCGGAGATCCCCCATACCATTTATGAGATCGAGGGGGCCAAGCGCTGCGCCATCGAGTTCCGCTCCTTCTCCAAGACGGCGGGCTTCACCGGCGTGCGCTGCGCCTACACGGTGATCCCCAAGGAGCTGGTGCGCAATGGGGTGTCCCTCAACGAGATGTGGTACCGCCGCCAGTCCACCAAGTTCAACGGCGTGTCCTATGTGGTCCAGCGGGGCGCCGCGGCCATCTATACGCCCGAGGGCCGCCGCCAGGTGGAGGAGACCATCGCCTTCTACCGCAGCAACGCCCAGGTGATCCTCTCCGGCCTGAGCCGGGCGGGGCTGGAGGTGTGCGGCGGGGTGAACTCCCCCTATGTGTGGGCCCGCACGCCGGACGGCATGGGCTCCTGGGATTTCTTCGACCGCCTGCTGACCGAGGCCAACGTGGTCACCACCCCCGGCGCGGGCTTCGGCCCCAGCGGCGAGGGCTATATCCGGGTGACCTCCTTCGGCGGCGCGGACGCCACCCGGGAGGCGGTGGAGCGCATCGTCGCCCTGCTGAAGAGATGACAAGGGATAATACTTGACGCAACGAAAAGGCGGATGGGCGCGGTCCCATCCGCCTTTGTCCGTGGCGGAGGCGTCGGAAGGAGAAAAATCCGCCGGGCGGCGGATTTTCCGTTGCGCGGGGCGGCGGGTCCGTTGTATAATAATGGGCGTGTGCCGCGCGCCTGCGGCGGGGGAGTGAGCCCCCGGCGGAAAGGCGCGGGACCGGAGCTGAAACTGCAGACCGAAGCGTTCGGAGGGGATCGAGCATGTGCGGAATCGTTGGATATATCGGACGGGAGGAGGCGGCACCCATCCTGCTGGACGGGCTGGCCCGCCTGGAGTACCGGGGCTATGACTCGGCGGGGCTGGCGGTGTACTCGCCCCGGGAGGGGCTGTCGGTGGCCAAGGCCAAGGGACGGCTGGCGGTGCTGTCCGAGATGGTGGAGGGCGGAAAGACGGTCCATGGCACCCTGGGCGTGGGCCACACCCGGTGGGCCACCCACGGCGCGCCCTCCGACGTCAACTCCCATCCTCAGGTGAGCCAGTCGGGGCGCATCGCCGTGGTGCACAACGGCATCATTGAAAACTACATGGCCCTGAAGGAGTTCCTGACCGCGGGGGGCGTGACCTTCGTGTCCGAGAC
>CALXCT010000136.1 GCA_944386865.1 uncultured Oscillospiraceae bacterium
CAGGTCTCCACGTTGTTGAGGATGGTGGGCTTGCCGAACAGGCCCTTCACCGCCGGGAAGGGCGGACGGGGACGGGGCTCGCCCCGCTTGCCCTCGATGGAGGTCATCAGGGCGGTCTCCTCGCCGCAGACGAAGGCGCCCGCGCCCAGCCGGATGTCGATGTCGAAGTCGAAGCCGCTGTCGAAGATGTTCTTGCCCAGCAGGCCGTACTCCCGGGCCTGGCCGATGGCGATCTTCAGCCGCTCCACCGCGATGGGATACTCCGCCCGGACGTAGATGTAGCCCTGGTTGGCGCCGATGGCGTAGCCCGCGATGGCCATGGCCTCCAGCACCACGTGGGGGTCGCCCTCCAGCACGGAGCGGTCCATGAACGCGCCCGGGTCGCCCTCGTCGGCGTTGCAGCAGACGTACTTCTCCACCTGGCCCCGGTTGCCCGAGGCGAACTTCCACTTCAGGCCGGTGGGGAAGCCGGCGCCGCCGCGGCCCCGCAGGCCGGAGTCCAGCAGCAGCTGGATCACCTCGTCGGGGGTCATGGTGGTCAGCACCTTGCCCAGGGCCTCATAGCCGTCCCGGGCGATGTACTCGTCGATCTTCTCCGGGTCGATCACGCCGCAGTTGCGCAGGGCCACCCGGTGCTGCTTGCTGTAAAAGTTGGTGTCGTTCAGGCTCTTGACGCCCTCGGTGGTCACCGACTCGTCGTAGATCAGCCGGGACACCGGGCGGCCCTTGAGCAGGTGCTCGCTGACGATCTCGGCCGCGTCCTCCGGCTTGACCATGGCGTACAGGATGTCGTCGGGATAGACGATCATCACCGGGCCCAGGGCGCACAGGCCGTGGCAGCCCGTCTTGACCACGCAGACCTCCTGCTCCAGCCCGTTCTTCTTGATCTCGGCCTCCAGGGCGGCGATCACCTTGTCGCAGCCGCCCGAGGTGCACCCGGTGCCGCCGCACACCAGTACGTGGGTACGATACATACTTCCCGGCCCCCCTTACAGATTCTCGTTTTGCAGGGTGTACTTGCTCACGGTCAGTCCCCGCTCCAGATGCTGCTCCACGACCTCTTTGGCCTTCTCCGGGGTCATCTTGATGTAAGTCACCTTGTCCTTGCCGGGCACCATCACTTCCACGATGGGCTCATACTGGCAAAGGCCGATGCAGCCCGTCTGGGACACCGTCACATTGGTCAGCCCCTTCTGCTGCACCAGCTCGGCCAGGGTATTCAGCACGGGACGGGCGCCGCTGGCGATCCCGCAGGTGGCCATGCCCACCACCACGCGGGTCTGGCTGGCGTCGGCGCTGCGCACCCCCACCTGGCCCTGCATCCGGTCCCGAATGGCTTTCAGCTCTTCCAGAGATTTCATTTCCTTGTCCTCCTTATATCGTCGCGCCGCCGTCGGCCTCCCGCTTGTTCTCCTCCAGGTACTCCTTGAGGTAGAGGGACACCTCCGGGGCGTCCAGGGGCACGCCGCCCAGCAGCTCACGGACCTGTCTGGTATCCAGCACAAAGCCGCGCCCGTCCACCTCATAGCGGTAGAGCACGTCCAGCTGGGTGTTGAACACGATCAGCGTGTGGATGGCGCCGCTGATGTCTCCCAGCGGCATCCGGTCAATGCTGTCCAGCACGAAGCTGGCGGTCACCCGGGTCCCCTTCCCCGGCTCCGACCACAGCCGGAACTCGCCCCCCGCGGCCAGCGCCGCCTGCTTGAAAAAGGGGACGCCCAGCCCCACCTTCCGGGTGGTGCGGGTGGTGAAGAACGGGTCCTCCGCCCGGGCGGCCTGCTCGGCCGTCATACCGCAGCCGTCGTCGGCGATCTCCACCGTGAGGCGGTCCGCCGCCGTGTCCGCCGTGACGCTGATCTCGATGAGCGAGGCCTGCGCCCGGACGGAATTCTGGGCCAGGTCCAGCACGCTCATGGCAAGCTCCGGCATCATGGCTTACTGATACTTCTTCAGGATGCCTTCCAGCTCATCCACCGTCAGGCGGCCGTAGACATCGTCATTGATCATCATCACCGGGGCCAGGCCGCAGGCGCCCACGCACCGGCAGGCGTCCAGGGAGAACTTGCCGTCCGCGGTGCACTCCCCGCCGGCGATGCCCAACAGCTCCTGCAGCTTGGCGAAGATGTCCCCCGCCCCCTTGACGTAGCAGGCGGTGCCCAGACAGACCGAGATGCGGTACTTCCCCTTAGGCGTCAGGTTGAACATGGAATAGAAGGTGGCCACGCCGTAGATCTCCTCCAGGGGATGGCCGGTGCCCTCCGAGATCATGGTCTGCACCTGGATGGGCAGGTAGCCGTAGATCTCCTGGGCCTTCTGCATGATGGGCATGAGGGAGCCCGGCTCGTCCCGCAGCTGCGCGATGATCTGCTGCAGCTGGTCGGCCTGCTCCTGTGTCCCGGCGAACGGGACGGTCTGCTTTACGCTCAAAAAAATCCCTCCTTGATGTTGGTTCCTCCATACGCTCCCGCGTCCCCGCCGGCCTCCGGCGGGTCTGCCGGACCCCCTTGCCCGGCGGGTCCTGACCCCCGGGCCATTTCTAAGTATTGCTAATGCCATGATAAGTTTTTCGCGTTGTCGATTGTACCGTTTCAGCGCCCGGAGTGCAAGCCTTTTTGCTATTTTTCTCCTCTCTTTTTCCCGGGGGCGGGGCGGCGGACGGACCGGACGGCCCCCGCCGCGGCGTCTGTGCCCCCGTTTTTGTCTATCATAACAGATTTCGCCGGGCAAGTCACCCCTTTTACCAGCAGAATTACTTATTATGTTAAAATTTTATCATGCAATTTCGCTGTTTGGGGGCGAAAAACCGGCGGGCCGCCCCCAATGGGGCGGCCCGCCGGTCCTCACCGGTCCAGCGCGCCGGAAAAGAGCTGGAAGCTGTCGTTCACCGCCATGCACAGCAGGGTCAGCCGGTGGTCCCGGGCCATGTCCACGGCGCACCGGGTAGGCACCGTCTTGCTGGCCATGACGGGGATGCCCGCCCGGATGACCTTGCGGACCATGTCGGCGGGCACCCGGCCGCTGGTGTACAGCACCGCCCGGCGCAGGTCGGTCCCGTCCCGCAGGGCGCAGCCCACCACCTTGTCCAGGGCGTTGTGCCGGCCCAGGTCCTCGCACAGGTACAGGATCTCCCCCTCCACCGCCAGAGAGCAGCTGTGGGCCCCCCGGGTCAGCCCGTACAGCTCAGTGCCCCGCTCCAGCGCCCGGGCCATGGAGAAGATCCACTCCCGCCTCCAGGGGATGGGGGTGACGGGCCGCAGCGTCCGCTCCAGACAGAACCGGTCGCTGAGCAGGCGGTTGTCCGGGCAGCTGGTGGGCAGGGTCTCCACGTAGGGCGCCTCCGGCTCCGGCCCGGCCTCCCGCAGCAGGGTGACCGCCGCCCGGTCCCGCCCGGGGCTGAGGCGGATCTCCTCCACCTCTCCGCAGTGCCGGATGATCCCCTCGGTGTACAGCCGGCCCAGCACCAGCTCGGGCAGCTGGCTGGGGGTGCACACCAGGTTGAGCACCGCCCGGCCGTTGATGGACACCTCCAGGGTGTGCTCGGCCAGCAGGTCGCACCGGCCCGGCGTCCCAGGGCCTGCGGGCCCCGCCTGCACGGCGGGGCAGGACACGTGGGTGTCCGGCTGCCCGCCCGTCTCTATGATCCTCATCTGCTCTCATCCTCCCGCGGTGACTGGTTCCAGTATACTCAAAATCACCCGGTCTGAAAAGAGAGCAGCCGCCGGTTTTCCATATGTTTTTCTTATGCTGTCAGAACAGCCAGTTGAGCATCAGCAGCAGGCCCAGGCCGGGCGCCCCCAGCACCCCCAGCACCGCCCCGTTGAGCAGGTTCACCCCCAGGCTGATCCCCACCGCGCCCCCCAGGGGGGCCAGCAGGGCCAGGGCGGCGGTGCCCAGCCCGGTGCGGGCCAGCAGGCGCACCGCCCCCGCCAGCGGCTTTCGCAGGGCCACCAGCAGCAGGAAGGCCCCGCCCAGCCCCACGCTCCACCACAGCACCGCGGGCAGCTGGCCCGCGTCCCAGCCGCTCACAGCCGCCCCTCCAGCTCCTTCATCCGCCGCAGCAGGTAGTTGTAGCGGGCCTGAAGGGCGTTGATCTCGAACACGAAGGAGTCGATCAGGTCGGGGTCGTCCGCGCAGTCGAAGCCCGCGTAGGCCTGGTTGATCTGCCGCCTGGTCTGGGCCAGGCCCTCCTCCAGCGCCCGCCGCTCCCCCTGGTCCGCCCTCTTTTTCCGGGCCGGTCCCACAAAGGTCCGCACCGCTTCCTCCATCGCCGCCACTCCTTTCCACAGCCTGTTCCGCCCCCGGCGGTAGTACAATCTATGGTCAGTTTGGGCAATTATTCCTGTCCTTATACTAAAAAAGCGCCCGCGGCCCCCGCCGCGGGCGCCCGGTCCGCCCCGGAGGGGCGGCGGACGGTCTCCCGTTCCCTCCCGGCGGAGCGGCTCCGCCGGGCACGTGTCAGATGATGTCGTTCATGCCGCCCCGCTTGGCCTGGGCCTCGGGCAGATCCTCCCACTTGCGGGGCTTGAGGTCGTAGGCGCACAGGTAGATCACCAGGCAGGCGGCCAGCACCAGCAGGTACTTGGTCATCCAGCCCGGCGCCCAGATGTGGATGGCCACCCCGGCGGCGCAGCCCGCCGCGAACAGCAGCATGCTGATCCCCGCGTTGCGGTACTCCTTCCAGACCCGCGCCTGGGCCCGGTCCTCCGGGGCGAGGATGAAGTAGTGGACACAGGGGATGGGCCCCTTCTTCAGGAACAGGACCACGGCATAGCACACGAACAGCGCCGCCAGAACGATGAGGACGGTGGTCATGGGGAAAGCCTCCTTCTTCCCTCCGGACCGGGAGGGGTCTTTGTCGATGAGTGTCATTATACCAGTTCCCCCCGGCCTCCGCAAGGGGGAAGTCCCCCGGGAAGATGGTCCGGTTCCTGCAAAAATCAAGTTTGTGTAAAATGCAGGTAAGTTGACTCTTGACAGATCTTATGTCACCCAAATCCTGCATATCCGCTCCCCCTATGCAGTTGTGGAAAACTCTGTGGAAACTGTGGAAACTCCCTGGCGCGGCGGGGGTTTCCCCGCCGCGCCGCCCCGGTCGGGGCAGCCGTTTTTCCCTTTTTCTGGTCTGTCAAATCCATAACGGGGGCAACCGCGCCGCCGCCCCCGGCGGCGGCGCGGGGACGGGGGCGGGCGCATCTCCTCCTGCATTTCACCACAGGGGGCAGGGCTCCACCGTCACCCCGGTGTAGTACCAGGTGAGGATCTCCTCATAGCCGGCCCCCTCCCCGGCCATGGCGTTGGCCCCGTACTGGCTCATGCCCACCCCGTGGCCGTAGCCGGTGACCGAGAAGGTCAGCTGCTCCCCCTCCGCCGTCAGGGTGAAGGAGGTGGAGCGCAGGGAGAACAGGGTGCGCAGCTCGGTGCCCGGGATCTCCACCCCGCCCACCGCCATCCGGGCCACCCCGCCGGCGGAGTTCAGGGTGACCTCCCCCAGCCATTCCTCCGGCTCTCCCGACAGGTCGGCCTCGGGATAGGCCTCCAGCACGGTCTGGCGGAACTGCTCCGCCGTCACCGTGACCTGGGTGTGATAGTTGGGCACCTCGTCCCCCTCGGGGCTGGACACCCCCGTCAGGTAGGGCACCTCGCTGCCCCACACCTCCGCCGCCGCCAGGGTGTCCCCCGCGGCGGAGGAGAAGAACACCGCCTGGATGGGCTCTCCCTCATAGAGGATCACCAGGCCGTCCGTCCCCTCCACCGCGGCGGTGATCTTGGCGGCGTACTCCTCCGCCTTCTCCCCCCAGTTCTCCTCCGCCTGCGCCCGGGTGATATAGGCCTGGCAGCAGCCCACGTCGGTGCACACGTCGGCGTCGGGATGGGCGGCGGAGGTGTGCTGCTGGCGGCTGACGGTGTAGGTCCGGGCGGCCACCGCCTGGGCGTTCAGGGCCTCCTGCTCAAAGGAGGCGGGCATCTCGGCGGCCACCACCCCCCAGAGGTAGTCGTCCATGGCCAGCTCCTCCACCGTCCCGTCCTCCGTCCGCACCCGCACCGTCTGCGCCCCGTCCAGCCCGGCCGTCCTCTCCGGCCTGTCGCCGGGCAGCACCTCGGCCCCCAGCGGCTGCGGCTGAGCCCGCCCCCGGAGCTCGGCCTCTCCCAGCACCGCCAGGGGCAGCAGATAGAACAGCAGATACAGTCCCAGCGCGGCCGCGACCACCTTTCTCACGGCGTCCGCCTCCTTCTTCCGTTTTTTCCGGCGGCCAAAAATTGCCCTCCCGCTCCCCGTCCTTTTGTGGGTTCTGTGCTTGACCGGGGCGCGGAAATAAGGTAAAATTTCATTTAATACACTGAATCGTAAAGGAGGGGCTCCCATGCCGAACACCCGCCCGGAGAACGACGCCGCCTTTATCCACAGCCTATGCGACGAGTTCCAGAAACATAACCGCATCGACCCCGCTTACTATCAGAAGATAGACGTCAAGCGCGGCCTGCGCAATGCCGACGGCACCGGCGTGGTGGCCGGCATCACCCAGATCGGCAACGTCCAGGGCTACTACATCCAGGACGGGGAGAAGACCGCCATGCCCGGCCGGCTGATCTACCGGGGCATCAACGTGGAGGAGCTGATCGGCGGCTTCATGAGCGAGCACCGCTTTGGCTTTGAGGAGACCGCCTACCTGCTGCTGCTGGGCGCCCTGCCCACCAGGCAGCAGCTGGAGGAGTTCACCCGGGTGCTGGCCGACTACCGCACCCTGCCCGACCGGTTCACCGAGGACATGATCCTCTCCGCCCCCAGCCACGACGTGATGAACAAGCTGGCCCGGTCGGTGCTGGCCCTGTACTCCTACGACAGCGACCCGGACAACAACGGCATCGAAAACGAGCTGCGGCAGGCCATGCAGCTCATCGCCCGCTTCTCCACCATCGTGGCCCACGCCTTCGCTGCCAAGCGCCACTACTTTGACAACGACAGTCTCTACCTCCACCGGCCCCAGGACGACCTGTCGGTGGCCCAGAACTTCCTCCACTCCATCCGCCGGGACAACCGGTACACCGAGGAGGAGGCCCGGCTGCTGGACCTGTGCCTCGTGCTGCACATGG
>CALXCT010000137.1 GCA_944386865.1 uncultured Oscillospiraceae bacterium
CAGTGGTATCCGCTGTCGGGTACATTCTATCATCGGCCATTGGAAATGGGAAACACCAAAAGTAAACTACTGACAACCAAAAAGTTGTGATGAAATATCACAGCCGGAGTGGCGCAAACCCTGGAGCGGCTCCAGGGTTTGAAGCAGAATAAAATGGGATTTTAAGAATAAACTGGAACATAAAACTGTGCGAAGCTCCGGGATTTCGGAGAAAATCTCCCTAATAAACTGTGCAAATAGCACAAATTTGAATGTGAAAGATTAAACAATGAGACGATTTCAGAGCGGAGGAGGGAGAAAGTGGTGAGGTTTTCTTGACTCTCGGGCCGCGCGATACTTTACAGTTGACTCCGTGAGGACACGATTCAAAACCGCACGCCGGCTTGCTCAGCCGGCGGACCTGAGCGCCTTATGCCCACCGCCTGCAGAGAGGGGGCGGGACCGCGCCGGCTGCCGCTGTTGCCGCCGCGGGAGAAAGAGAATGAGTTTGAAAGATAGGAGGCATCTTCATGAGTACCCTTGCTCAGACAAAAGGAAAAGTTGACGCTGCGTACATCGTGAAATCCGTCATCGGCATTGCGATCATGATCGCGTTCCGCTTTATCCCCGCTCCGGAGCCCATCACGGCCTGCGGCATGGCCTTGTTGGGCGAATTTATCGGCCTGATCTACCTGTGGTCGGCGGTCGATATGATGTGGCCGACCTTTGTGGCCATGGTCCTGTTTGGCCTGGATGCGACGGTCATCTATCCCAACTCCTGGCAGCAGGCCGGCGTCTATGAGGCCGGACAGCAGTCCTTCGGCAACTGGATCGCCATCTTCGTGATGGGGTGTCTGCTGATTTGCTTCGCGCTGGAGAAGGCCGGCACCATTCGAAGGATTTGTATGTGGTTTGTGACCAGAAAAGTTGCCCGCAAAAGCCCCTGGATGTTTACCTTCATGCTGATCCTGTCGGCGCTGGTGATCGCGCTGTTCCTGGACGTGGCTCCCGCTGAGCTGTTTGTGCTGGGCGTGGCTCACGAGATGTTTGATGTCATGGGCTTCAAGAAGGGTGACCGCTGGCCGAGATATGTTGTGGTCATGATCGCCTTCAGCGCCGTCATTGGCTTCGCCATGACTCCTATCTGTCATACTCTGCCCATCCTGTGGATGAGCATCTATGCCTCTATCACCGGCAATCCCGCCAACATCGTGGCCTATGTGTGCGCCGCCGCTCCTGTGGGCGCCATCATCTGGGCGCTGATGATGCTGTGGATGAAGAAGGTCATCAAGGTCGACAAGGATGTGCCTCAGCTGGAGAACGTGGACTGGGCCAAGATCGACGCGATGCGTCCCGGCCCCATGGACAAGCGCGAGAAGATCGTGGTCACCGTCTCCATCCTGCTGATCGCCTGCTGGGTGGTGCCCAGCATCATCTCCCTCCTTGGTCCCAATAATCCTCTGTATCCCCTGTATCTGGCCATGGCCCGACTGGCTGACTCCTCCTTCCTGTTCCTGGCCATCGCGCTGCTGGCCATCATCAAGGTGGACGGCGAGCCCCTGCTGGACCTGAACGAGGCCTTCCGCAAGATCGAGTGGCTGCCCGTGGTGCTGCTGGCCGGCATCATGATGGTCGCCGGTGCCATGGGTGAAGCCAGCACCGGTATCCCCGCCTGGATCTCCACCTACATCGTGCCTCTGGTGGCCGGCATGAATCCCTATGCTATGGTGGCCCTGGTCTGCGTGCTGTGCGTGATCCTGACCAACGTGGCCAACAATGTGCCCGTGGGTATCATTTTCGTCAGCGCGGGCGTGCCCATGTGCCTGGAGCTTGGCGTCAATCCCTTCCCGCTGGCCCTTGGCGTGTGCGTGGCCGCCAACCTGGCCTACACCATCCCGCCGGCATACGTGCCTATTGGCATTGCCTATGCCGATCCCTACTGCAACGGTAAGACAGTATTCAAGAACGGCTGTTACATGGCTGTGGTGAGTATGATCATTTGTGCCATTGTGATCTATCCTCTGGCCAATCTCTTCCACTAAGCCATCCATCCTGATCAGGCGCGACGCGAGAGGGCCCCTCTTTCCGGAGGGGCCCTCTCCGCAGAGAGACTGGAAAGAGAACTGTTCGATTTGCCCCTTTTCAAGGTGGATGTTGGGAATTGCAATGTCTGAAAACCGGACGGTGCTTCGTTCAGCATTTAAGCAGCTCCGGCTGCTGCAATGTAGATATTTCATTCGAACTTGCAGATAATGTGTACCGGCAACACTTGACCCAATAACCTAAAAGGGAGTTTTATTTTGATACGGCAGATGATAGAATAACTCACACCGGACTGCCCGGCCTGATCCCGGGGCCGCAGCAGCAGAAGATCGACAATGGGGAGGAAACAGATGCAGGGGTACAAGATCGGCGAAGTGGCCCACATGTTCGGGCTGCCCAATGACACGCTGCGCTACTATGAGAGCCGCGGGATTATCGCCCCCAAGCGGGACAAGGAATCCGGGTACCGCTACTATGATGCCTGGGATATGAATTTCCTTCTGGACAGTATGTGGTACCGAAGCTATGGTTTCTCTTTATCCGAAGTGGAGCAGATGATCAATAAGGACAACCTGGAGGAGTTTGAAAATCGTTATCGTCAGCGAGAGATCGAGATGCTGCGTACCATTGATGAGTATCAGCGTAAACTCAGAAGGCTGGCACTGTATCGAAGAAAGATGCGGATGATCCCACAGCAGCTGGGCCAGTTCGATATTGAGAACAGCCCCGCCATGGTCTGGCAGCGCCAGAGGACCAAGGAGGTGCTGGAAAAGGGGGAAGGTGTGGACATCATCCGCCGGTGGGCAGAACTGATGCCCTATGTGGACCATACTTTCGTCATGCCGGAGAAGAAGCCCGGACAGGGGGAGTTCAACGAATACTGCTGGGGATTTTCGCTGCCGCCGGAGGATCTGAAGCTGTTTGCCATGGAGATGCCGCCCACGGCGGAGTACATCCCCAGTTTTAAAAGCGTACATACAGTGTTTTGTGCCGGGGGAGAGGGGACCTTCATGGACTCCTTCAATGACCAGGTGATCGCACCAATCAAGGAAAAGGGGTACCGGATCATCAACCCGCCGGTGGGTCACCTGCTGGTTCGGATCCACGAAGCGGGGAAGATGAAGCGATATTTTGAGGTCTGGGTACCGATCGAATAAAGAGAGACGCGCCGCGGTGGCTCATGCCACCGCGGCGCACCTTTTTGGATCGGAAAAAAGCACTTGACCTTCGTGCCGCAAGAGGGTTTAGCATGCAGGTGAAAGGCCGGGACCGTGTCCTCACACACATTCCCGCCAGCCCTGAATGCGACGGAAACGGAGGTATTTTGACTATGATCCACGACCTGACGATTACACTGGATGAAAACACGCTGCCTTTTCCCGACAGCGGTGACCCGCACATGACCTGGAAACACCTGGTAGACCACAACGTATACAAGTGCCAGGTGTCCCTGTTCTCCATGGTGACCCATCTGGGCACCCATGTGGATGCCCCGCTGCATTATTGTAAGGGCGGAAAGACTACCGCGGAGATCGATCTGTCCGCCTATGCGGGTCCCGCGGTCTGCCTGGACTTCACCGGGTACATGGACTGCGGCGACGAGCTGGATATCGCCGCGGTGATGGAGAAGAACAAGGACCTCATCAAGCCGGGCGATATCGTCGTGCTGTACACCGGCTATGAGGATCTGGTGGGCAAGATGGAATATTTCGACTACAAGGATTTCAACGGGAAGACCGGCGAGATCCTGGAGCAGTACGGCTGCAAGGGCATCGGCTTCGATATGTCCTCCATCGACCGCTCCGGCCTTGCCCATCAGGCGGTGCTCAGCCGCGGTATGAGCATCATCGAGTCGCTGATCAATCTCAAGCCGCTGATCGGCAAGCGATTCTACCTCAGCGCGGTCCCCCTGAAGTTTGCCGACGGCGACGGAAGCCCCGTGCGCGCCTATGCCATCACGGAGGACTGAACCACACAGGACTTGAAAGGAGAAAGGATTCACTATGGAATTAAAGCATCTGTTCAGTCCGATGAAGATCGGCAGCTGTGTCATCCCCAACCGCACCGTGGTCCCCGCCATGGTGGCCAATATGTGTCCCGATAACGGCAAGGCGTCCGAGCAGTACATCCGCTACCACGAGGAGAAGGCCAAGGGCGGCTGGGGCCTGATCATTACCGAAGACTACCGGGTGAACCCTCACGCCGGCGGATATCCCCACATCTGCGGCCTGTGGTCTGAGGAGCAGATCCCCAGCCACAAGAAGTTCACCGACACCATCCACCAGTATGAGAGCAAGGTGTTCTGTCAGATCTACCACGCCGGCCGCCAGGCCAACCATTTCGTCAACGGCGGCGTACAGCCCATGTCCTGCTCTCCCATCGCCGACGCCTGGAACAAAGAGGTGCCCCGTGAGCTGACCATCGACGAGATCAAGCAGATCGTAAAGGATTTTGCCATTACAGCCGGAAACGCCAAGAAGGCGGGCTTTGACGGCGTCGAGATCCATGCGGCCCACGGCTATCTGATCCACCAGTTCCTGTCGCCCAACTGCAACCACCGGGTGGATGACTACGGCGGCTCCTATCTCAACCGGGTGCGCTTCCTGCGGGAGATCGTGGAGGCCTGCCGCGCGGCGGTGGGGGATGATTACCCCATCATGGTCCGTATGTCCGCCGAGGAGAACTCCGAGGGCGGCCGCCGCTTCCACGAGACCCGCCAGATCCTGCTGGACCTGGAGGAGTGGGGGGTGGACGCCATCCACCTGTCCAACGGCATGTACGGCGTGGTGTCCTCCCTGGGCATCGTGGCCTCCCACTATCAGCACCACGGCTGGAACATGGACTTCGCCGCCGAGGCCAAGAAGTTCCTGAAGATCCCCGTGGTCACCGTGGGCCGCATCGCGGAGCCCTGCATGGCGGAGGACATCATTGCCTCCGGTAAGGCGGACTTTGTGGCCATGGGCCGCGAGTCGCTCACCGATCCCCACTGGCCGGAAAAGGCCAAGGCCGGCCGCTACAATGACATCCGCCACTGCATCGGCTGCCTCCAGGGCTGCACCGCCTCCACCTACCAGGGCGTGCCCCTGTACTGTGTGATCAATCCCGAGCTGGGCCATGAGTATGAGTACGACTATTCCAAGGCGCCCGTCTCCAAGACCATTTACGTGGCCGGCGCGGGCATCGCCGGCATGGAGGCCGCCCGTGCCGCCGCCATCAAGGGCCATAAGGTGGAACTGTTCGAAGCCACCAACACCGTGGGCGGCCAGTTCGTCTCTGCCTCCTATCCCCCCTATAAGGGGGATTACACCGGCTATATCGGCTGGCTGTACCGGGAGATCCAGAAGTATGACAACATCACCCTGCACCTGAACACCAAGCTCACCGCTGAGATGGTGAAGACAGCCAAGCCGGACAAGGTCATCGTGGCCACCGGCGCCAAGCCCTTCATCCCCAAGGTACCCGGTATCGACAATCCCAAGGTCATCACCGTGGAGGAGGCGCTGCTGGGCAAGAAGGACGTGGGCATGAACGTGCTCATCGCCGGCGGCGGCATGAGCGGCACCGAGACGGCCGCCTTCTTCGGCATGCAGTGCAAGTCCCGGGTGACCATCATTGAGATGCGGGACGACATTGCCCTGGAGATGGAGGCCGGTATCCGTGACGACCTGCGCACCGTGCTGCGTCACCTGTTTGTGGATGTGAAGTGCAACACCTCGCTGGCGGGGGTCACCGACGAGGGCGCGCTGCTCAAGCAGGGCGACGATATCAAGCTCTTCCCCTGCGACACCATCATCCTGTCCATCGGCGTCCGGGCGGACAACGCCCTGGCCGAGGAGCTGAAGGACACCGGCGTGGAGACGGTGACCGTGGGCGACGCCGTGAAGGCCCGCCAGATCACCGAGGCCAGCCGTGAGGGCTTTGTGGCCGGCCTGAACGCCTGAGGTCCCTGCGTTTGGCAGACTCATATCCCCCTGTGCACCGGAGGGAGAGCCGTCGGCTCTCCCTCCGGTGCTTTTTGCGGGAGCGGCGCTCTTGATAAATGAGGGGAAATGTGAGAGAATAGGTGCAAATGATCGCGGGAGACGAGACGCCATGACCGACCTGTTTGAAAAATCCATCCAGACGCTGGAGCTGCCCCGGGTGCTGGAGCGGCTGGCTGACCAGGCTGTGACCGAGGAGGGGAAGGAGCGCTGCCTCCGGCTGCGGCCCATGACCGACCCGGACGATATCGCCCGGGCCCAGCAGGAGACCAGCGCTGCGGTGAAGATGCTCTCCCTGTATGGAACGCCCGCCCTGTCCGGTGTGAAGCAGGTGGGCCCCTCCCTCCAGCGGGCTGACATGGGAGGCAGTCTGAACACCAGGGAACTGCTGGACATCGCCGCCGTGCTGCGTTCGGCCCGCGGGGTGAAGGAGTACGGCGGCAGCGGGGGAGAGGAGAAAAGCTGCATCGACCACCTGTTCCGCTGCCTGCACGCCAACCGCTACCTGGAGGACCGGATCACAAACTCCATCGTGGGGGAGGACGAGATCGCCGACTCGGCAAGCTCTGAGCTTGCCGCCATCCGCCGGCACATCCGCTCCGCCGGGAGCCGGGTGCGGGACATTCTCCAGAAGCTCATCTCCTCCAACCAGTCAAAATACCTTCAGGAGAGCATCATCACCCTGCCCCCCGGCCGGTTCGTGGTGCCGGTGAAGGCGGAGCACAAGAATGAGATCCCGGGCCTCGTCCACGATGTGTCCGCCTCAGGGAGCACCTTTTTCATCGAGCCCATGGGGGTGGTGAAGGCCAACAACGAGCTGCGGGAGCTGAAGGCCAGGGAGAAGAAGGAGATCGAACGCATTCTGGCGGAGCTGTCCGCCGAGGCGGCCGCCCACAAGGAGGATATCTTAGAGGACTACACCCTGCTGGTGCTGCTGGACTGCATCTTTGCCCGGGCGGGACTTTCCGTGCGGATGGAGGGCAGTGAGCCCCGGCTGTCCCGGAAGGAGCTGTCCCTGCGGAAAGCCCGGCACCCGCTGCTGGACCCCAAAAAGGCGGTGGCCAACGACCTGAGCCTGGGAGGCAGCTTCGATACCCTGGTGATCACCGGCCCCAACACCGGCGGCAAGACGGTGACACTCAAGACCATCGGCCTTTTGACCCTGATGGCCCAGTGCGGCCTGCATATCCCGGCGGGGGCGGACAGCAGCGTGCGGGTGTTCCGCCAGGTGCTGGCCGACATCGGCGACGAGCAGTCCATCGCCCAGTCCCTGTCCACCTTCTCCTCCCATATGACCAACATCGTGGGCATCCTGGAGCGCACCGACGATGAGACCCTGATCCTGTTTGACGAGCTGGGAGCGGGCACCGATCCGGTGGAGGGCGCGGCCCTGGCCGCCGCTATCATCGAGCACGCCAGGACGCTGGGCGCCTGCGTGGCGGCCACCACCCACTATGCCGAATTAAAGGTGTACGCCATGACGACGCCAGGGGTGGAGAACGCCTCCTGTGAATTCGATGTGGAGACTCTGGCGCCCACCTACCGGCTGCTGGTGGGCATCCCGGGCAAGTCCAACGCCTTTGCCATCTCCCGGCGGCTGGGCCTGGATGAGGAGATCATCCGCCGGGCGGGGGAGCGCATCGACGCGGAAAATGTCCGGTTCGAGGACGTGTTCACCCAGCTGGAGCAGAAGCGCCAGGCCATGGAACGGGAGCGGGCCGAGGCGGCCCGGCTGCGCGCTGAGCTGGAGAGCTCCGCGGCCCAGGCCAGGGAGTACCGGGCCCAGATGGAGGCGGAGCGGACCAAGGTGGTGGAGAAGGCCCAGGCGGAGGCCCGGGAGATCATCCGCCAGGCCCGCCAGGCCAGCGACCAGCTCTTTGCCGAGCTGAAGGACATCCGGAAAAAGAGTGCCAAGGCGGAAAACTGGCAGCAGATCAACGATCAGCGCGCCCAGGCAAGGCATCTGCTCAATGAGGCGGAGGCCCGCATCGGCGTGGAGGAGGAGCAGCCGCTGCCACCCCCCACCCGGCCCGCGGCGGCGGGGGACACCGTCGTGCTGGTGTCCATGGGCACCCAGGCCACCGTGCTGGCAGTGAATAAAGACGGCTCGCTCCAGCTTCAGGCGGGCATCCTGAAGATCAGCGCCAAGCAGGACGAGGTGAGGGTGGTGGAGGATGCCGCCGCCAGGACCCGCAAGCAGGCCCAGCGGGTGATCGCCCAGAGCAGCCGCACCCTGCGCACCGCGGGCGCCTCTCCCCAGGTGGACCTGCGGGGGATGACAGTGGACGAGGCGCTGGGCGTGCTGGACTCCTATCTGGACAACGCCATGCTGGCCCGGCTGGAGTCGGTGACCATCATCCATGGCAAGGGGACGGGCGCGGTGCGCAAGGCGGTGCGGGAACATCTCAAGCGGAGCCGCTATGTCAAGTCCTTCCGCCCCGGACGCTTCGGTGAGGGGGAGGACGGCGTGACGGTGGCGGAACTGAAATGAGAAAGAGCGTGTCTTCCTCTTTTCCGGCGGGAAAACAGGCCTTCCTTTCCGCCCCCGCTGACGAATTGCGGAGGCCGCAGGGTGATATTTTTGTACGAAATACCATTGACGATGGAGGATAATTTTGTTATTCTAATAACACATAAAAGTCTGACTTCTATTTGATTAGGAGGCGCCTCTCATGTATATCAAAGAAGCTGTTGTCAACAATCAGGTCGGCCTGCATGCCCGTCCTGCCACTTTCTTTATCCAGAAGGCCAATGAGTTCAAAAGCTCCATCTGGGTGGAGAGGGACGAGCGCCGGGTGAACGCCAAGAGCCTGCTGGGCGTGCTTTCTCTGGGCATTGTGAAGGGCACCGCCATCAATCTGATCGCAGACGGCGCCGATGAAAAGGAAGCGGTGGAGGCGCTGGCTGAGCTGATTTCCACCAATTTCTCTGAATAACAGCCGGCTTGAACGGGGCGCCGCGTCAGCGGCGCCCCGTTTTCTGCTTTTGCGGACGGAAGGGGGCGGACAGCGTTGACATTTGATGAGCTGAAGGAAAAGGCCCACGGCCTGCCGCTGAAGCCCGGGGTCTATATCATGCAGGACAAGGCCAGCACGGTGATTTACGTGGGCAAGGCCAAGGCACTGAAAAACCGTGTCTCCCAGTATTTTCAGGACTCCGCCTCCCACACGGAGAAGACCCGGGCCATGGTGGCCCAGATCGACCACTTCGACGTGATCGTGGCGGACAGCGAGTTCGAGGCGCTGGTGCTGGAGAACTCGCTAATCAAGCGCCACCAGCCCCGCTACAACATCCTGCTGAAGGATGACAAGGGCTACCCCTATGTCCGCCTGACGGTGAATGAGCCGTACCCCCGTTTTTCCCTGGCGGGCAAAGCGGCAGAGGACGGAGCGCGGTATTTTGGCCCCTACGGAAGCCGCCACAGCACTCAGGGAATTATCACCGCCCTGCGCACCGCCCTGCATCTGCCCTCCTGCGGGAAGAAGTTTCCCCGGGACATTGGGAAAGAGCGGCCCTGCCTGAATTTCCACATGGGGCTGTGTGACGGCTACTGCCGCCCCGAGGTGCCCGCGGAGCGGCACCGGGAGGCCATCGCCCAGGCGATCTGCCTTCTGGAGGGGCGCTTCAAGGACGTGGAGGCGGAGCTGACCGCCCAGATGGAGCAGGCCGCGGAGCAGCTGCGGTTTGAGCAGGCGGCCCAGCTGCGGGACCGTATCCAGGCCATCCGCCTGCTGGGCACGCGGCAGAAGGTGGTGGCCAGCTCACTGGCGGATACCGACGTGGCAGGCTTTTTCCGGGGGACGGCCAAAAGCTGCTTCGTGGTGCTCCACTATGTGGAGGGCGATCTGGCGGCCAAGGACATGGAGTTGATGGAGACACCCATGGAGGACGGGGAGGAGGAGATCGTCTCCGCCCTGATCCGCCAGTATTATGCCGGCAGGAGCCGACTGCCCCGCCAGATCCTGCTGCCCTGTGAGCTGGAGGACGAGGTGCCCGTCAAGCGCCTTCTGTCCGAGCAGGCGGGTCACCGGGTGGAGCTGTACACCCCCCAGCGGGGCGCCAAGATGGACCTGATCCGCCTGGCCAACCGGAACGCGGAGGAGGAGGTGGAGCGGGCCACCACCCGGGAGGAGCGGCAGAACAAGCTGCTGGAGGCGCTGGCCAAGCTGCTGGGACTGGAGGCTCCGCCCCGGCGGATCGAGTCCTACGACATCTCCAACACCGGGGCGGACGACATGGTGGCCTCCATGGTGGTCTACCAGGACGGGCGGCCCCGCCGCAGTGAGTACCGAAAATTCAAGATCAGGGATCTGAACGGCCCCAACGACTACGCCTCCATGGACCAGGTGCTCCGCCGCAGGTTCCGGCACATGCTGGAGGGGGACGAGAGCTTCGGCGGCAGTCCCGACCTGCTGCTCATTGACGGCGGGCTGGAACATGTGCGTGTGGCCCACAGGGTGCTGCGTGAATTGGGGCTGGCCATCCCCGCTTTCGGCATGGTGAAGGATGACCGGCACCGCACCCGGGCACTGGTGTCGCCCGATGGCCGGGAGATCGGCATCCAATCCATCCCGGCACTGTTCGCTCTTATCGGACAGATCCAGGAGGAAACCCACCGCACGGCCATCCAGTTCAACCGGGAGCAGCGCACCCAGCGGGTGCGCGGGTCCCAGCTGGATCAGATCCCCGGAGTAGGGGAGAAGCGTCGGCTGCAGCTGCTGAAGCAGTTCAAGAGCGTGCGCGCCGTGGGCGAGGCCACGCTGGAGCAGCTGGAGCAGGCAGTGCCCAAGTCCACCGCCCGGGCGGTTTACGAGCATTTCCATGGAGAACAGACCAAGGAGTAAGGAGGAGAACGCCATGCGCGTGATTTCCGGAACGGCCAGAGGCAGAAAGCTGAAGGAGCTGGAGGGCTTGGAGACCCGGCCCACCACCGATCGGGTGAAGGAGTCCATTTTCAATATCATCCAGTTCGACATCGAGGGCCGCCGGGTGCTGGACCTGTTCGGCGGTACCGGACAGCTGGGGATCGAGGCTCTGTCCAGAGGAGCGGCCAGCTGTGTGTTTGTGGACGCACGGCAGGACGCCGCCGCCGTGATCCGGGAGAATCTGAAGCTCACCCGGCTGGAGGATCGGGCTCAGGTCCGTCAAGGAGATTCCCTTGCCTATCTCCAGACCTGCGGGCTTCGCTTCGATTTGATCATCCTGGACCCGCCCTATCAGAGCCCGCTGCTGGAGCAGGCGTTGGAGGCTATCGCGAGAATTGACATTCTCAACAAAAATGGTATAATGGTCTGCGAAAGCGGCCTGGAAAAGCAGCTTCCCGAGCTCCAGTCCCCTTATGTCAGGGGGAGAGAATACCGGTACGGAAAGATCAAGCTCACTGTGTACCGCAGATTGGCAGAGTGATATCCATGAAGACGGCGATCTATCCCGGCAGCTTTGACCCGGTCACTCTGGGCCACCTGAACATCATCAAGCGGGCGGCCGCCTGCTTTGACAAGCTGATCGTCTGCGTGATGATCAACTCCAATAAAATGAACACCGGTATGTTCACCCCGGAGGAACGGGTGGAGCTGCTGCGGCGTGTGACGGAGAAGATCCCCAACGTGGAGGTGGACTCCTCCACCGAGCTGCTGGCCACCTACGCCAGACAGCGCAGGGCCAGGGTGGTGGTCAAGGGCCTGCGGGCTGTGTCCGATTTCGAGCAGGAGGTCCAAATGGCCATCGTCAACGGAAAGCTCAACCCCAAGCTGGACACCATGTTCCTCCCCTCCAGTGAGAAATATACCTATCTCAGCTCCAGTGTGGTCAAGGAGATGGCCCGCTATGGGGCCGACCTGTCGGATTTTATTCCCCGGGAGATCATCGAGGACGTGAACCGGAAGGCGGCACAGTCCCGGTGATCCAGCGCACCGCCCCACTGAGCGGATGAAAATCATGTAATACCACGCCGGACAGTGCGGCGGAGAACGGAGGATACTATGGCAAGTGGAGTAGATGAACTGCTGGACATGCTGTTCCAGATGATCGACGAGGCCAAGGGCGTACTGATGAGCCCGGACAAGTGCACCATCGAACGCGACAAGGCACTGGATCTGCTGGATGAGATCCGGGCCCAGTTCCCCATGGAGCTGGCTGAGGCGAAAAAGCTGCTCTCCGCCCGGGCGGAATACATTTCCTCCGCCAAGCGGGAGGCTGAGCTGATTCGCCAGCAGGCGGAGGAGCAGGCCAAGCAGATGGTGGCGGAGGACAAGCTGCTGGCTCAGGCGCGGGAGCGCAGCAACCAGATGGTGCGCCAGGCGGAGGAGCAGACCCGTGAGCTGCGCCGGGCCGCCAACGAATACTGTGAGGATGCCCTGCGCCGCACTGAGGAGGCCATGGCCGAGGCCTACGACGAGATCAAGAAATCTCGCGCTCGCTTCCGTGCTGCCTCCGGCGCGGCCTCTCAGCCTGCTTCCGGCGCCGGACGGATCTACGACGCGGCAGCTGACGAAGCATGACAAGCCGGAAACTTTACAATCATGTTCTTTGATACAAGGGACGCCCATCCGACATGTGCCGGATGGGCGTCTTTCTGTACTGATAGTGTAAAGTCCCCGGGAGCGTGACGTGCTCCCGGGGACTTTCGTTTGTATACGGCAGCGGGGTCAGATGATCACTTCGCGGCCTTGGCAGCCTTGATGGCGTCGATGAGCAGGGGAGTGACCTTGAACAGGTCGCCGCAGATGCCGTAGTCTGCCACCTCGAAGATGGGGGCGGTCTCATTCTTGTTCACGGCGATGATGCACTCGGAGTCCTGCATACCGGCCTTGTGCTGGATGGCGCCGGAGATGCCCAGGGCCACATAGATCTTGGGATGGACGGTCTTGCCGGTCTGACCCACCTGATGGTCGGCGGACAGCCAGCCGTTGTCGATGACGGCGCGGGAGCCGCCCACGACGCCGCCCAGCACCTCAGCCAGCTCCTCGGCCAGCTTGATGCCGCCCTC
>CALXCT010000138.1 GCA_944386865.1 uncultured Oscillospiraceae bacterium
TCCTGGGCGCCTATACCTATGCCATCCTCACCGTCCCCATGGCCCAGAAGGATACGGTATACTATCTCTACGGCGGTTCGGCGGTGAAGTTCTCCCTGCCCGACCTGTTTGGCGGGGCGGGCACCCCTGTGGGCCTGATTCTGGGTGTGACACTTGCCATCCTGCTGGCTGGCTGTGTGGCCGCCCTCTTCGCCTGGCTCATCGGCTTGCCGGTGCTGCGGCTCAAGAGCGACTATCTGGCCATTGCCACCCTGGGCTTTGCCGAGATCATCCGGGCCATCTTCCAGTGGCAGGCCCTGGGCCCGGTGACCAACGGCGCCAATATGATCACCCAAATTCCCACCTTCACCAGCTTCAATGTGAAGAACGCCGACGGAGAGGTGATCCTGCGCCTGTCCGCCTTTGTCCCCTTCCTGGTGGCCATTGTGTGCATCGCCATCATTGTCATGCTCATCAATTCCTCCTATGGACGGGCCTTCAAGGCCATCCGGGAGGACGAGATCGCCGCCGAGGCCATGGGCATCAACCTGGCCAAGCACAAGATGCTCTCCTTCTGCATCTCCTCCTTCTTCGCCGGGGTGGGCGGCGCGCTGTTCGCCATGTTCGCCAACAACGCCCAGGCCAAGGTGTATACCTCCACCATGACCTATGAGATCCTGCTCATCGTGGTCATCGGCGGCATCGGCTCCATCTCGGGCTCCTGCATCGCCACCTTCCTGTATGTGGCCTGCTCCGAGTGGTGGCTGCGCTTCCTGGACAACTCCCTGGTGTTCGACTCCGTGCTGGCCCCCAAGCGTATCGCCTTCATCGTCATCTTCGCTGTGGTGGTCATCGGCGGGGCCTTCCTGCTGGTGCGCCGGGAGCGCCGCGGGCCAGGGCGAACGTGGGCCGAGGTGCTGGCCTGGGTGGTGGCCCTGGCGCTGCTGTGCTGGCTGGGCTACTTCATCGTCACCGGCTCGCTGCGGGTGCCTCTGGTGGGCACCGGCTTCCGCATGGTGGTCTTCTCGGTGGTCATCATGATCGTGGTGCTCTTCTTCCGCAGGGGCATCATGGGCGATAAGGAGCTGACCGACGTGGCGGTCAGGCTCTCCAGACGGCTTGCCGCCCGCAAGGCGGCCGGGAAGGAGGCGGCGTGATGAGCGAGAACGTGCTTCGCGTCCAGAACGTGACCATGCAGTTCGGCGGCGTGGTGGCGGTGAACGATCTGTCGCTGGAGGTCAACAAGGGCGAGATCGTGGCCCTCATCGGCCCCAACGGCGCCGGCAAGACCACCGCCTTCAACTGCATCACCGGCGTGTATGAGCCCACCAACGGCCTGATCACCTTCCAGGGCCAGCCCATCGTGCGCAACCATCCCCAGGGCAAGATGGTCAAGGCCTATGCCGGGGAGGACGCCCTGAAATACACCTCCCGCTTCAGCGTGGACGATCCCGAGGCGCTGGAGGCCGTCCGGGCGGAGACCGACCCGGAGAAGAAGGCGGCCATGCAGAAGGCGTACGACGAGGCCCTTGAGGCCCGGCGGGCGGAGGCTCTGCGGCTGGACAGCCACGCCTTCACCAGCCAGGTACTCAGCCCCACGCCCGACAGGATCACCCAGCTTGGGGTGGCCCGCACCTTCCAGAACATCCGCCTGTTCTCCGCGCTTTCCGTATTTGACAACGTGCTCATCGCCAAGCATATGCGGGCCAGGCAGAACGTCCTGTCGGCCACCTTCCGTTTCAACAAAGCGGAGGAGAAGCGCATGCGGGAGGAGACGGCCGCCCTGCTGGAGGAACAGAACCTGCTGCACCTGAAGGACGAGATCGCCGGCTCCCTGCCCTACGGCCTGCAGCGCCACCTGGAGATCGCCCGCGCCCTGGCCACCGAGCCCAAGCTGCTGCTGCTGGATGAGCCGGCGGCGGGCATGAATCCCCAGGAGACCCAGGAGCTGACCGATTTCATCCATCAGATCCGGGACAAGTACGACCTGACGGTATTTATGATCGAGCACCATATGGATCTGGTCATGCGGATCTCCGACCGGATCTATGTGCTGGACTTCGGCAAGCTGATCGCCCGGGGCACCCCGGAGGAGGTCAGCAATGATCAACGCGTGATCGACGCGTATCTGGGGGTGGCGGAAGATGCTGAAGATTGATGAACTGAAGGTCCGCTACGGCGGCATCGAGGCGGTCAAGGGCATCTCCTTCGAGGTGCCCGAGGGCGCCATCGTCACCCTCATCGGGGCCAACGGCGCGGGCAAATCCACCACCCTGCGCACCATCGCCGGGCTGGTCAAGCCGGCGGAGGGCCGCATCCACTTCCAGGCGGAGGACATCACCGGCCTGTCCCCTGACAAGATCGTTTCCAAGGGGCTCACCCTGGTGCCCGAGGGGCGGCACGTGTTCCCCGACCTGACGGTGCTGGAAAACCTGAAGATCGGCGCCTACCTGCGCAACGACCGGGAGGCGATGGCCAGCGACCTGAAGTGGGTCTACGAGCTGTTTCCCCGGCTGAAGGAGCGCTCCTGGCAGGCGGCGGGCACCCTGTCCGGCGGCGAGCAGCAGATGCTGGCCGTGGGCCGGGCGCTGATGAGCCGCCCCAAGCTCATCATGATGGACGAGCCCTCCCTGGGTCTGGCACCCATCGTGGTGAAGGGGATCTTCGATATCATCAAGGAGATCAACCACCTGGGCGTCACCGTGCTGCTCATCGAGCAGAACGCCAACATGGCCCTGAAGATCGCCGATGTGGGCTATGTGCTGGAGACCGGTAAGGTCACCCTCACGGGCAGCGGCAAGGAGCTGCTGGCCAACGAGGACGTCAAGCGGGCCTATCTGGGCAAGTGAGACCCCGGCAAGAGAACAAGAAAACTCCCTCCGGAGCGATCCGGAGGGAGTTTTTTATGCCGCGCGGCCTTCCTTACAGGGCCTGGGCCAGGGTGAACAGGGGCTGAGCCTGGTCGGCGCTGAGCACGTAGAGATAGGAGGAGTCGTCCTTCATGGCCAGGTAGTCGCCGTCCTCATTGGAGGCGCCCAGGTACAGGGTGGTGGACAGCTCGGCTCCGTCGTCATTGGTGTAGCTGACGGTGACCGTCAGGGGGATGGGGGTGCCCGCCGGGCTGCTGCCCAGCAGCTCCTCCCGGGGAGCCTGGTAGTCCACGCACCGGTCGAAGGCCAGGGCGGACAGGGTGGAGACCGCGTCGTCCAGCAGGTCCTGGAGGCCGGCGGCCTCCTCATCCTCACCCAGGGAGTCCAGATAGTCCTGGCTCACCGTCAGGCCGGACAGCTCCGCGCCGTCCAGCGACCAGACGTAGGAGGTCTCGGTGGTGTCCTCCTCCCCCTCCTCCTCGGCGGGGATGGCGGTGGTCACCGTCTGCTTGGTGAGCACCAGCGGCTGCTCCGCGCCGCCCACCGTCAGGGTGAGGGCGGTGATGTTGGCCTCGTTCATCTTGTCGAAGCTCTCCAGCTGCATGAAGTCGTAGAGCCCCATGGTCAGATAGGAGACAAGGCCGCTGTCCAGGACATAGACGGTGTCGCCCCCCTGCTCCATGGCGTAGTAATCGCCGTTGGTGTTGGCGTCGCCCACCAGCAGGGTGAGGCTGCCGCCCTGGGCGTCGGAGGCGGTGAGGGTGTAGGAGGGACTGGCCAGGCCATAGGCCTCCAGCGAGTCGGTGATCTCCATGGCCCGCCCGGCGGCCAGGGGGGTGAGCAGCCCGGCCAGGTCGGCCAGGGTGTCCTGGTTCACGGGGAACGCGGGGTCGGTGTAGCTCCACACGCCGCCCTCACAGGTGAAGGCCAGCTCGCTCTCCTCCCCCGCCAGGGTGACCCCGGTCAGCTCGCCGGACAGAGCGCCCACCGTGGGCGCGTCGTCCGTCTGGTTTTCCTGCTGATGGGCCAGATAGCGGCTGATGCCGAAGTAACAGGCGAGGCACGCCGCCAGGACCACCAGCAGCACGATCATCTGCTTGGTCTGCTTTTTCATCAGCGCTTCCTCCGACGCAGCCAGTACACCAGGCCGCCGATCAGGGCCGCCAGGGGCAGCACCAGCACGAACAGCCCGCCCCACAGGGAGGGATTAGTCACGTAGACATACTCCACCGACAGGCTCTTGGCCGGGATGGAGGTGTTGGCCACCTCACCGTCGAAGTTGGCGGTGACCGCGTTCATGAAGATGTCCAGGTTGGACATGCTGGACCAGAAGCTGGTGACCGACTCGCTGATGAGGGAGGCGGAGGAGATGACGGTGAAGTGGGCGGTGCCCCCGTCGGTCTCCTCGGTGGCGGCGGCGCCGATGATATAGGTGCCCTCGTCGGAGGTGGTGTTCTCATCCACGAACAGATAGCCGTTCTCCGAGGTGGTCAGGAAGGGCGTGACGGTGATGGACTCCCGGGCGGGGTCCACCTGCACCATGCCCCGGGGATAGAGCAGCAGGGCGTCGGCGGTGATGTCGCTGGTGATGTCGCTGGCGGCGGACAGCTCCGGCGCGATGCAGAAGTGGCCGTAGGCCGAGGCGTAGGCGCTGTAATAGCGGCTGGAGTCGCCCAGGAAGCCCTCCTGCATCACCAGGCCGTAGGTCTCCATCAGGGTGTTGAAGTTGGGCAGGCCGGCGGCGTCCATCACCATCAGCAGGTCGCCTCCGCCGGCCAGGTAGTCGGTGAGCATCTCCAGCTCATCGGCGGACAGGTCGGTGGCGGGCACGTTGATGATCAGCAGGTCGCAGTCCTCGGGAAGAGCGCCGTCCATGAGCAGGTTCACCGGCTCGGCCACATAGGTCAGCCCCGCCTTTTCGATCAGGGCGCCCAGAGAGGTGGGGAACTCCGCCTCGCTGTGGCCGGTGAGGGTGTAGACGTGCTTGGTGATGTCGCTGGTGACGTAGTTCACCGCGGCGGTCAGCTGGCCCTCGCCGTCGAAGTTGACCTCCTGGAGCACCTGGGAGGACATGTAGGCGTTGGGGTCGTAGGTGATCATGGCGCCGGAGTAGCCCTCGAAGCCGGAGCCGTAAACGATGGTCTGCCGGCCGGTCTCCTCGCAGCGCACCACGATGGTGTTGCTGGAGGTCTCATAGGTCTCCAGCACGGAGGGGTAGGCCACCGGGTCGATATAGCTGTAGCTCAGGTGGGAGGAGAGGGAGGCGTACTTCTCGGTGAACTTCACCACCCGCTCGTCCACCCGGCCCTCCTCGCCGATGAGGATCAGCTCCACGTCCTTGTCCAGCGAGTCCAGCAGGTCGGTGGTGGTGGAGGAGACTTCATACAGACGGTTGCCCGAGATGTCCAGTTGGGTCACCGAGGTGGGCAGCTGGCCCACGATCAGGTTGACCACGATGACGATGACCAGCGCCACGGCGGACAGGCCGAAGGCGTAGGTGCCCATCCGGGCGTTCTTGCTCATGCGTTTCATTGGACGGACACCCCCTTAATTCCAGCGCCGCTTCTGCACGGTCTGGGCCGTGAGGAAGACGAACAGCGCGGTGACGGTCAGGTAGAACACCAGCCCGCCCCAGTCGAACACGAAATAGAAGGCGAAGTTGTCCAGCACGGCGGTGACGGACAGGGCGCCCAGGATGCGGCTCATCAGGCCGCTGAATACGTCGGAGTTGATAAAGTAGGCGGCGATGACGGCCACGGCGCCGATCAGGGCGATCACCATGGCCAGGGTGGAGCTGCCCGACATCAGGTAGAGCAGCAGGGCCACGATGATGATGGCCACCAGGCAGGCGATCATGTTGGCCGAGACGCCGGTGGGCAGGTAATTGAGCAGGTCGTCCCACATGTACAGCACCAGCAGCACGAAGAAGGTGCCCACGGCGGCGATGATCTGGCTCTCCGTCAGGGAGGAGATGAACATGCCGATGGCGATGAACATGCAGCCCATGAGGAACATGGCCAGGATGGAGGCGTAGTCAGAGGCCAGCCCCGTGGCGCCCGAGATGCGCATGATCAGCGGACACAGGCAGATCACCAGCATGGGGATGGCCAGCACGGCGGCCATGGCCAGGAACTTGCCCAGCACCACCTGGCCCACCGAGACCGGTGCGGTGAGCAGCAGCTGGTCGGTGCGGGTCTTGCGCTCCTCCGCCATGGACTTCATGGTGAGGATGGGGATGCAGAACAGGAAGAACATCACGGTGCTGGCCAGGGTGTAGGAGAAGTAGGGATAGCCGTTGACCAGGTTGACTCCCATGAAGTAGATGCCCACGAAGGCCAGGGTGACGGCGATGAACACATAGCCGATCATGCAGTTGAAATAAGAGCGGAAGTCCCGCTTGAGAATGGCGATCATTGCTCCGGCTCCTCCTTTTCCCCGGCGTCCTCCGCCGGCGCGTCGGTCCCGTCAGCCCCGGCAAAGTCCGCTTCGACCGGCTGGGCTGCGTCGTCGTCGGTGACCTCCAGGAAGATCTGTTCCAGGGAGACGTCGGCGCTCTTCATCATCAGGATGGGCACGCCGGCGGCGATGCAGGCGGAGGAGACCGCCTCGCGCACGTCGCTGCCCTGGGCGCAGGACAGCTCCACGTCCAGCTCCCCGGCGTTGGCCGAGGGCTTCACCGTCACGGCGGTCACGCCGGACAGGGGGGAGAGCAGGGCGCGCACCGCCTCCGCGTCCTCCCCCTTCACGGTGAGGGACAGGGAGGAGCCGGACAGCTGCTGCTCCAGCTCGGCGGGGGTGCCGCTGGCGATGAGCTTGCCGTGGTTGATGATGAGCACCTGGTCGCACACCTCCTGCACCTCGGACAGGATGTGGGAGCTGAGGATCACGGTGTGGTCCCCGGAAAGGCTGCGGATCAGGTCGCGGATCTCGATGATCTGCTTGGGGTCCAGGCCCACGGTGGGCTCGTCCAGGATGATGACCTCGGGGAAGCCCAGCAGCGCCTGGGCCAGGCCCACCCGCTGGCGGTAGCCCTTGGACAGGTTGCGGATCAGGCGGCGGGTGACGTCCTCCAGATGGGTCAGCTCCACCACCCGGTCGATCTGTCCGGCCCGCTCGGCCTTGGGCACGCCCTTGAGCTGGGCGGCGAAGCGGAGGTACTCAGTCACCGTCATGTCGGTGTACAGCGGGGGGATCTCGGGCAGGTAGCCGATGCAGCGCTTGGCGGCCTCCGGCTCCTCCAGGATGTTGTGGCCGTTGACGATGACCTCGCCCTCAGTCAGTCCGATGTAGCCCGTCATGATGTTCATGGTGGTGGATTTCCCGGCGCCGTTGGGGCCCAGGAAGCCGTAGATCTGACCTTTTTCCACGGTGAAGCTCAGGTGGTCCACAGCCACGTGGTCCCCGTATTGCTTGACCAGGTCTCGAACCTCGATCAAATCGGATTCCTCCTTTTCCTTCTTCCCGGCGCCGCCGCGCAAGAGAAGCGGCGGGACGGGTACGCGGCACAGTCCGCCGGCGGGGGGAGACCCTGCCGGCGGAGCATACCGTTACAATACTAAACGCTATGATACAACGGATTGCGAAAAAAATCAAAACAATTTGTGAATATACTTTTAATTTTTCGGCAAAATTTCCATTCCTGACCTCCCGCCCGGCCGGGCGGGAGAACAACGGAGAAAGCCCGGCGCGGGCCGGGCTTTCGGGCGGGGAGAGGGTCAGCGCAGGATGAGGTAGAGCATGCAGAAGGCGATGCCCAGCCCCATGAGCATCAGGCTGTAGGCGAAGGAGTAGCGGAAGCCCTGCCGGGGCCGGGGCTTGCTGGAGAAGGCGGCGAACTCCGGGTCCACGTCGGGCTCCACCGTGCTGGTCTGCCGGTGATAGAGCGCCCGGCTGATCAGGGACAGAGTGCCGTCCACCAGCGTCTCGGCCAGCCGGGCGGCCACCGCCCCCAGGAAGGGCAGCACGAACAGCAGCAGGGGGCGGTAGACCCGGTTTTCCAGATTCAGCCGCCGGGGCCAGCGGTCCAGGTAGCGGCTGCCCAGCTCATTCTCCCGGATCAGCAGCCGACGCACCACGTAGAGGTAGACCATCAGGCCGATGATGATGGAGATGATGGCCCCCCGCAGGTTGCCGGGGGTGAAGTAGCTGATCTCGTGGAGGGCCTCGTCGGTGACGAAGGGGATGGCCAGCCGGGCCAGCGGCTCCATCAGCCGGTGGGGCAGCAGGCCCAGGGGGAGCAGCGCCAGGGCGAGACAGCTCAGGGTCAGGCCGGAGGTGCGGGACATGTAGACCTTGTGTCCCGGCGCACAGCCCCGGGGGGGCGGCTCCAGGAACACGGCGGTGAACAGCTTGAGCAGGTAGGCGCAGGTCAGCCCGCCGGTGAGCAGGAAGATCCACTCCGCCCCGGTGTACACCGCCTCCAGCAGGGGGCTGCCCTCCACCAGGTGGATGTACTCCACCATGGACTCGTGGAGCAGGGTCTTGCTCACATACCCGCTGAAGCCGGGCACCCCCGCCAGGGACAGGGTGGGGATGAGCACGATGGCCGACAGCCAGGGCTTATCCCGGCCGAAGCCCCGGATGCGGTTGAGGTCGAAGCTGTGCAGGCAGCAGTAGATCACCCCGGCGGCGGGGAAGAGGATGAGCTTGATGGAGGCGTGGTTGACCAGGTGGAGCATGGTGCCCGCGGCGGCCACCACCCCGTGCTCTCCCAGCAGGCACTGCATGGCGATGCCCGTCAGGATGAAGCCGATCTGGGAGATGGAGGAGCAGGCCAGGGTGCGCTTCAGGTCCACCGAGAACAGGGCCAGCACCGCCCCCAGCACCATGGTGACAAGGCCGATGGCCAGCAGCAGGTTGCCCCACACCGTCTGGAAGCGGAAGACCTGGGTGCTCACCGCCAGGATGCCGAACACCCCCGCCTTGAGGATCACGCCGGAGAGCACGCCGCTGGCCGGGGCGGGGGCGGCGGGATGGGCGGTGGGCAGCCAGATGTGCAGGGGGAAGGCGCCCGCCTTGGCGGCGAAGCCCACCACCGTCAGGCCTCCCGCCGTCCACAGGGCGGGGCCGGGGGGCACGGCCTGCACCGCGTCGTACAGCCCGTCGATGTTCAGCGTGCCCGTCAGCCGGTAGAGCAGCATCAGCCCGCTCAGGGTGGCCAGGCCGCACACCACCGCCACCGCCAGATAGGTGTCGCCCGCCCGCACCGCGTCGGGCCGCTGGGTGTGGACCACCATCACGTAGGAGGTGAAGGACATCAGCTCGAAGAAGACGAAGGTGGTCAAAAGGTCGGCCGAGAGGAACACCCCCGCCGTGGCCCCCAGGGTGAGCAGCCAGAAGGCGTAGTACCGGTTTTGATGGGCCGAGCCCCGGAAGTATTCCCGGAGCATCAGGGTGCCGGACAGCCAGCCGACGGCGGCCAGGAAGGCCAGCAGGGAGCGCAGTCCGCCGAACTGCAGCTCCAGCCCCAGCCCGCACAGCCGGGGCAGGGGCAGCGCGCCCGCCCGGCCCGAGGAGAGCAGGGCCAGGGCCAGCAGGAACTCTCCGGCGGTCACCGCCGCGGTGAAGTTGTCCCGGGCCCGGCCGCTCCGGGTCCCGGCCAGCGCGGCGACAGGGGCGGCGGCCAGGGGGAGCAGCACCAGGGCCGCGCAGATCCAGGTGTACATCTCCTACCTCCTATCCCGCCAGCAGGGCGGCCAGCAGCGTCTGCAGCGGTCCGGCCAGCGCGCTGACCGCCACGGCGATGGCAGTGAGGGCCAGCAGCGGGCCCTTCATCATCCAGTTGGGGTCCCGGTCCCCCTCGGCGAGCAGCTCCACGTCCCGGCCGGGGAAGTAGGCGTGGAAGACCACCGTCAGGATATACAGGGCGGCCAGCAGGGCGGCCAGCACCAGGGCGCCCGCTCCCAGCCAGCCCACCGCCAGCCCGCTGTCCGCCGCCGCGGTGCCCAGCCGCCACTTGCTGATGAAGGCGGTCAGGGGAGGCACGCCCATCAGGCCCAGGCCGGTGACGGTGAAGCAGAACATGGTCACCGGCATCACCCCCCGGCCGAAGCCCTCCGTCTCGTAGACGTACTCCCGACCCGTGCGGTAGTACACCGCCCCGGCGCAGAAGAACAGGGTGATCTTGTTCACCGCGTGGAACAGCATGTGCAGCACCGCCGCCGCCAGACCAGCGGGGGTCATCAGGGCGGCGCCGATGAGGATGTAGGACAGGTTGGCCACGGTGGAGTAGGCCAGCCGGCGCTTCAAATGGGGGTTGCGCAGGGCCATGAAGGAGGCCATGACCACCGTGAACGCGGCGGCGCACACCGCCACCGTCTGGGCCCAGGTGCCGAAGAGCACCTGATTTCCGTAGCAGTAGTAGGTCAGCCGGAACACGGCGAACACCCCCGCCTTCACCACCGCCACCGCGTGGAGCAGGGCGGTCACCGGGGTGGGGGCCACCGCCGCCGACAGCAGCCAGCTGTGGAAGGGGAAGATGGCCGCCTTCACCCCGAAGCCGAAGAAGCC
Source organism: uncultured Oscillospiraceae bacterium (assembly GCA_944386865.1). GTDB lineage: Bacteria > Bacillota > Clostridia > Oscillospirales > Oscillospiraceae > CALXCT01. Next base: position 10,359 of record CALXCT010000138.1, read on the forward strand.
GAACAGGAACATCAGCTGCAGCAGCGCCTCAGGGGGCATGCCGGGGGTCAGCATCCCCCCGAAGGCGAACTCATAGTTCTGGCAGTTGGTGATCAGGTAGATCATGGAGATGAAGCCCAGCCCGGCGCCGGTCATGGAGTAGATGATGTACTGCTTGCCGGCGTAGCGGGCCCGGTTGTCCATGGCGTGCATCACCAGGGGCAGGGTGGCCAGGGTGAGCAGCTCGTAAAAGAGGTAGAGGGTGATGATGTTGCCCGCGAAGGCGATGCCCAGGGTGACCCCGAAGCTCATCAGGAAGAAGCCGAAGAAGCGGGTCTCATGCCCCTCGTGCTTCATGTACTCCAGGGCGTACACCGAGGCCAGCACCCACAGCACCGACACCATCACCGCGAAGATCTCGCCCAGCCCGTCCAGGCAGAAGGCCAGGCTCAGCTCCTCGCTGAACCGCACCAGCACCAGCCGCCGCCCGGCGTCCAGGAAGACGGCCAGCAGGGCAAGAAGGGCGGTCCCCGCCGACACGGCCAGCACCACCCGCTCCCGGGCGGCGCGGCTCTCGCACCGGGAGGCCAGCAGCAGCGCGCCCGCCGCCATGGGGAACAGCACCGCCAGGCACATCAGCACGGGGACTCACCTCCTTCCATCCAACTCACGATCCAAAGGGCGCCAGCAGCGCCAGGGCGGGCTCCACCAGGGGGTCCAGCAGTCCGGGGAACAGGCCCAGCGCCACGGTCAGCGCCGCCAGCAGCAGCACGGTGCCGTTGATGCCCGCCGACAGGGGACACTCCTGCTGGGGAGGCTGAACGCCCTCCTGGGGGAAGAAGCCGGCCAGCACCACGGGCAGCAGGTAGCCCGCCGTGAGCAGGGCGGACACCATCAGCACCGCCAGCCCCGCGTAACCCCAGCCGGACAGGCCGGCGTCCAGTCCGCCCTGGACCAGATACCACTTGCTCAGGAAGCCGCCGGTGGGCGGGATGCCGATGAGGGACAAAGCGGCCAGGGCGAAGCCCGCCAGAGCGGCGGGGGTGCGTGCCCCTACCCCCCGCAGCCCCTCCACCCGGGTCTGTCCCACCGCCAGGATCATGGCCCCGGCGGCGAGGAACAGGGCGTTCTTGGCCACGGCGTGGAACACCAGCTGGAGCAGCGCCCCCTTCAGGGCGGTGCCGTCCAGCAGGAAGATGCCGAACAGGATGTAGGACACCTGGCTGACGGTGGAATAGGCCAGCCGCCGCTTGAGCACCCGCTCCTTGTAGGCCAGCATGGAGCCCACGAACACGGTCACCAGCGCCAGGGCCAGCGCCGCGTTCTGGGCCCAGGTGCCCGCCAGGAGCTCCGGACCGTAGACGAACCAGGTCACCCGCAGGATGGCCAGCACTCCCATTTTGGTGATCAGGCCGGAGAGCACCGCGCTGGCGGGAGAGGGGGCCACCGGGTGGGCGGCGGGCAGCCAGGTGAACAGGGGGAACATGCCCGCCTTGGCGCCGAAGCCGATCATCATCAGCAGGTACAGCACCAAAAGCAGCTGCTCGTGTCCCGCCGTGGCCGCGGGGTTGAGGATGCCCCCGGGGGCGAACAGGTCGTCGGCCCAGTAGCGGCGCAGGAAGAAGAAGCTGAACAGGCTCAGTCCCGCGCCCAGCACGGAGAAGCCCAGGTATTTGATGCCCGCGGCGATGGCCCGCTTCTCCTGGGTGTGGATGACCAGGGGGACGGTGAGCATGGTCATCATCTCGTAGAACAGGTACATGGTGATCAGGTTGCCCGCCAGGCAGATGCCCATCAGGGCCCCCAGGCTCACCAGGTAGAAGCCGAAGAACCGCGCCCGGTTCTCCTTGTGCTCCATGTAGTCCAGGGCGTAGACGGCGGCCGCCAGCCACAGCAGGCACACCAGAAGGCCGAACAGCCGGCCCACCCCGTCGCTGTGCAGCCGCACGGGCAGGTCCACCCCCAGGTACAGCAGGGGCTCGCCCCCCTCCACCAGGAAGGTCAGCAGGGCGAACAGCACCGCCTGGGCGGAGAGCACGCCCAGGGTGACCGCCCGCCGGAGCCGGGAGGAGCGGATGCGCAGCATGGACAGGCCGCCCGCCACAGGCAGCAGGATGGGCACCAGGAGCCAGGCTCCGCTCATCTCCCTCTCTCCTTTCCTCTCAATTTGCCGCCGGTCACACCCGGACGATACCGGCCAGCAGCTGCCCCATCACCGGGCCGATCAGGATGCCCAGGGCCAGGTTGCACGCCAGGAACAGCAGGGTGGAGCACACGAAGCTCCAGTCCCGGGCCGCCGGGACGGCGGGGCGGGGGCGGGCCTGCCCATCGGCGGGGGGCGTCCAGATGGTGATCATGGCGGGGATATAGTACATGGAATTGAGCACCGAGCTGGCCCCCAGGGCCAGCAGGGTGAACAGCATCTTGTCCCCCTGGTCCACCGCGGCGGCGGCCAGCTCGAACTTGGCGGCGAAGCCGGCCAGCAGGGGCAGGCCGCACAGGGACAGGCCTCCGATGCTGAAGGCCACCCCGGCCAGGGGAGCGCGCAGGGCGCTGCCCCGCAGGTCGTGCCAGCTGTCGCTGCCCTCTCCCACCCGCACCAGGGCGCTGACGGTGGTGAACAGCATGGGCTTGGTGAAGGTGTGGGCCAGCAGCTGGTAGCAGGCGGCGGCCAGGCCGTGGAGGGTGCCCAGACCGATGCCCATGAAGATGTAGGCCACCTGGGCCACCGAGGAGTAGGCGATCATCCGCCGGGACTCCTCCTCCCCCATGGCCTTCAGCGAGCCGTAGATCATCCCCGCCAGGCCCAGCACGAACAGGGTGTCGGTGATGTGCAGCTCCAGCAGGATCTCCAGGGAGCACATGCGGCAGATGAACTTGATGATGAGAAAGAGATAGCACTTGGAGATCAGCCCCGACTGCACGGCGCTGGCCATGGTGGTGCAGGCGGAATAGGCCTCGGGCAGCCAGCCGTGGAAGGGGAACAGGGCGCTTTTGATGCTCAGGCCGATGACCATCAGCCCCATGCCCGCCACCAGCTGCACCCGGTATTCTCCCGATTCAAACAGGGCCCGGATGGCCTGGCCCAGGTCGTTCATCAGCAGGTGGCCGGTGATGTAGTAGGTGATGGTGATGCCCATGAGGAACAGTCCGGAGCCCACCGCGCTCAGGGAGACGTAGCGCATGGCGGCGGCGATGGAGCGCCCCCGCCCCTCGGCCATCACCAGCCCGGCGGCCACGATGGCCATGATCTCCACGAAGACGTAGCCGGTGAACAGGTCGTTGGTGTAGATGAGCACCAGGCTGCTGGCCAGGGTCAGGTTGATGAACAGGCAGAACAGGCTCTGCTTGCCCTGGGGGATGTCCCGGAGGAAGTCCCGGCGGCCGCCGGGCAGGGCGGCCAGCAGCATCAGGCAGAAGGCCGCGGCCATGCCCGCCTCGAAGGGGCCCACCTGCAGCTCGTTGCCCCAGGGAGCGGGGTAGTGGCCCATGAGGTAGATATAGCTGGTGTTGGTCCGGGCCAGCTCGGCGAACAGCCAGGCCGACAGGAGAAAGATCGCCCCCGCCACGCCCATGGTCAGCCGGAGGGCCAGCCGGCCGTTCTTCACCAGCGTCAGGCAGATCCCCACGATCATGGCCAGAAAGATGCTGAAGAAGGGCACGTTGTAGACGAAGGGCATGGACTACTTCACTTCCTTTTTGGCCTGGATCAGGATCTCGTCCAGATTGATGGTGCGGTACCGGGCGTACAGCCGCTGGGTCAGCGCCAGGAAGAAGGCGGTCATGCTCACGCTGACCACGATGCCGGTGAGCACCAGGCCGCTGGGCACGGGGTTGATGTAGTGGGTGAACTCGGTGACGCCGTCGGTGATGATGGGGGCCTTGCGCCCCTCCACATAGCCGCCGGTGGCCAGCATGAGCATGATGGCCGCGTCCATGATGTCCATGCCGATGATCTTCTTGATGAGGTTGGGATGGAGAAACAGCACGCACAGCCCGATGGTGAACAAAATCACCGCCACCAGCATATAGCGCTGCTGCAGGATGGTTTCCAGCATGGCTCAGTCCCTCTCTTCCTGGGAGAACAGCAGGTAGAACGAAAAGATCGTCCCCGCCACGATCACTCCCACACAGATGTTCAGCGGCAGGATGAAGCCCGCGCTGAGCAGATTGCCCGGAGTGCCCTTGGGCACCTCCCAGCCCACGTGGTTGGCGCCGGTATAGAAGGAGTAGCCCTTCATGGCGGCGTAGGCCAGCAGGCAGAAGGCGGTGATTTTTGTGAACCGGTCCAGCCCCAGCACCCGGCGCATCCGCTCCTGGCCCACCACCATGGCGCACAGGATCAGCCCGCCGCCCAGGATGGCCCCGCCGGAGAAGCCGCCGCCGGGGGACAGGTGGCCGTTCACCACCACGTAGATGCCGAAGAGCATGATGAAGGGGATCAGCAGCCGGGCGGTGCCCCGGAAGACGCTGTCGGTATAGGGCCCGGAGAACACGTCCCCCGAAGGCGCGGGGGCGGGCCGGGCCCGGCGCTTCTTCTTCCGGGACGAAGGCCGCTTCTCCTCCTGCCGCATGAGAAAGACGATGCTCACCGTGGCGGCGAAGAGCACGGTGGACTCGCCGAAGGTGTCGAAAGCGCGGTAGTCCAGGATCATGCCCGCCACCGTGTTCAGCGCTCCCGTCTCCTCCACGCACTGCTCCACGTAGCGCTGGGGCACCTCGTTCATGGTGGGCACATTGGGGTCGTCGAAGGGGGGCATGCCGAGACTGGTGTAGAGCAGGGAGGCCGACAGGGTCACCGCCACCAGCACCGCCATCACCCAGTACTCCACGGGGATGCGGCTTTTGTCCTGCAGGTGCCACAGGGAGCGGTGCTCCTTGGGCCGGGGGGCGGGCTCCAGCTCCTCCATGTTGACGATGGGGGGCAGCTCCTGGTGCTCCTCGTCCTCCCCCTCCACCCAGCTGCGCAGGCGGCGGAGCAGGGAGGTGTCATCGTTCTTCATGCTCGTCCTCCTCCTCCATCCCTTCCAGCTCGTGGATCTTGCGCAGGGTGATGAACAGCAGCACGCTGGTGATGCCGGCGCCCACCGCCGCCTCGGTGATGGCCAGGTCGGGGGACTCCAGCAGGAACCAGATGATGGACATGACCACGCTGTACGCCATGTACAGGATCACGCAGGCCACCAGCCGCCGGGAGAGCACCGAGGTCACGGCGCACACGATCAGCATGGCCAGCAAAAGGCCCTCCAGCAGCGTCATAGCAGCAGCTCCCCCTCCCCGGTCTCACGGTCGGCGTCCAGGTCACGGTCGGTGAGCAGCTCGGTGTTGGCGATCAGGTGGCTCATGATGGGGTTGGTCAGCCACAGGAAGACCACCACCGCCAGCAGCTTCAGGGCCTGGGCGCCCGGCCCGCACAGGAGGATGACCCCCAGGGCGGTGAGCAGGCTGCCCATGGTGTCGGCCAGGGCGGTGGCGTGCATCCGCTTGAGCACGTGGTCCAGCCGGAACAGGCCCAGGGCGGCGACGGCGGTCACCAGCAGGCCCAGGGCGATGAGCGTCCCGCCGAGAATGGTGCGGATCATGGCTTCTCCTCCTTCCGCCTGGCTTTCTCCATGTGGTTCACCCGGGCGATGCGGCACAGCACCACCACTGCCGCCACGTTCAGCAGCGCGTAGAGGATGGCCACGTCCACCAGATAGCCGGCGCCCAGGAAATAGGACAGCACGCAAAGAATCAGCACCGCCACCGTGCCGATCAGGTTCACCGCCACCACCCGGTCGGTGAACCGGGGGCCGATGGCGGCCCGGATCATCCCGGCCAGCATGCACAGGCTGTGCAGGATGATGACGCCGATGAGGAACTGGCGCAGGCCCTCGGTCATCTCAATCATGGAGCCTGCCCTCCATCCTCCGGATGCCCCGCACGAAGGCGGAGTCCTCCAGTCCGTGGGCGAAGCGCTCGTCCAGGGCGTGGACGCAGTAGTGCCCCCCGGACAGGGACACGGTGATGGTGCCCGGGGTGAGGGTGATGGAGTTGGCCAGGATCAGCCGCCCTCCGGCGGTCTTCACCGGGGCGCGGAACTCCACCAGCCGGTGGTCGGTGTGCCGGGCGCGGCCCGGGGTGAGGATCACCCCCATGACCCTCAGGTTGGCCAGCAGCACCTCCCGGACCAGCACCAGAAGGTAGCCCAGCGCCCCGGGCAGCAGCCGCCACAGGCGCAGCTCCCGCCGCCAGGAGAAGCCCAGCAGGGCGCAGCAGCCCCCGTAGAGTGCGGCGGTGAGCCCCAGGCCCACCAGCACCAGCTCCAGCGTGACCCGGCCGTTGAACACCAGCCACGCGGTCATGAGCAGGATCGGCATGATCGTCCCTCCTTCCAAACGACAAAAAAGCCATGCGGCGCCATGGGCCGCATGGCTCGGAATGGTTCTGAGTCTGCCTGCATCGGGAATCACTGTGGATGGAATGAAATTGCTTTTATTGTATCTTATTTCTGCGGGTGTGTAAATGTCTGTTTTCACAATTCTTGTCCCGTCCTTTTGTCGCGCGCCCCCAAAGCGCGGCGGCCGACGGAGCGGGAGGCCGGACAGCGGTCCCGCCGGGGCCTGCCCGAGGCCTGGAAAAGGCCCGGACTTCCCGCTGTCGGCGGAGGGCCCGGGCCGGGGGAGGGCGGAGGGGAACGGTCAGTCCCAGGGGAAGGGGAAGTCCATCTTCAGGTCGTCCCGCACGGTGGACAGCTCCTTCTGCACCGCCTCATTGATGGAAAGCCCCTCCTTCCGCTCCAGGGAGACCAGATACTCCTTCTCCCCAGCGGTGAAGATCCGGTCGTGGCCGGGGGCCTTCTCACTGGCGCGCAGGGCGCGCAGGATCTCGCCGCAGGTGTGCTCGAACTCCTTCCGGCCGGAGAAGGCCTCGGTGTCGATGGCCAGGAAGAAGTGGCCCAGACCGTAGGGGCGCTTGGACCCGTTGGGGCCGACGCCGGACAGGGCGTGGAGGAACTGGCCCTGCTGCAGGGCGGCGGAGAGCACCTCCACCACCGTGGCGTAGCCGTAGCCCTTGTAGCCCGCCATCTCGTCCCCCACCCCGCCCAGGGGCGCCAGGGCCGCCTGGCCCTGGGTGAGGGCCTTCAGGATGTAGGCCGAGTCGGTGAGCACGCTGCCGTCCCGGCCGATGACCTGGCCGGCGGGGGTGTCCTTGCCGATGCGCTCATAGTATTCGATCTTGCCCCGCTGGCTGACCGAGGTGGCGCAGTCCAGCACGAAGGGGAAGGGTTCGTCGGTGGGCAGGCCGAAGGTGAGGGGATTGGTGCCCAGCATGTTCTCCACCCCGAAGGTGGGGGCGATGGAGGGGCGGGCGTTGGTGCCCGTCATGCCGATGCAGCCCTCCCGGGTGGCCATGGTGGCGTAGTAGCCCGCGATGCCGTAGTGGGTGGAGTTGCGCACCGCCACCATGCCCATGCCGTACTCCTTGGCCTTGGCGATGGCCAGGGACATGGCCTTGTGTCCGATCACCTGGCCCATGCCGTGGTGCCCGTCGGCCACGGCGGTGGTGGCCGTCTCCTTCACGATCTCGAACCGGGTCACCGGCTGCTGGATGCCCGCCCTGATGCGGTCGATATAGATGGGCTTGAAGCGGTTGACCCCGTGGCTCTCGATGCCCCGCCGGTCGGACTCCAGCAGCACGTCGGCGCAGATCTCCGCGTCCGCCCGGGGCACGCCGCAGCCCACGAAGGCGTCGGTGATGAAGCGGGTCAGGGGACCCCATTCCAGGAAACAGCTGGGCATATTTTATGACCTCCTTTTTCATAATAGACAGTGTGACGGCTTCTCCCGGCGCCGGCGCTCCCGGCGGCTCGGGACTATCTCCGCAGATACTCCGGCGGGCGGTACTGGAGGGCCTCCGCCAGGTGGGCGGGGGAGATGCGCTGTGCGCCGTCCAGGTCGGCGATGGTCCGGGCCACCCGCAGGATACGGTCGTAGGAGCGGGCGGTCAGACCCATTTTTTCAAAGGCGCCGCGCATGATCTTCAGGCAGTTTTCATCCAGATCACACCAGTTTTTCAGCTCGTTTTGCCCCATTTGGGCGTTGCAGAGGGCCTCTTTTCCGGCAAATCTGGCTGTCTGAACGGCCCTGCAGCGGTCCACTCTGGCCCGGATCTGCGCTGATTTTTCTCCCTCCCGGCGCTGGGAAAGAGCGTCGAATTCCAGTGATTCCACCTCCACGAACAGGTCGATCCGGTCCAGCAGGGGGCCGGAGATCCGGGCCTGATAGCGCTGCACCGCCCCCTCGGAGCAGCGGCAGCGGCCGGAGGGGTGGCCGTACCAGCCGCACTTGCAGGGGCTCATGGCGGCCACCAGCATGAAGCGGCTGGGGTAGGTCACGGAGCCGGAGGCCCGGGAGATCTGGACCGCGCCGTCCTCCAGGGGCTGGCGGAGCACCTCCAGAACGTCCTTCTGGAACTCGGGCAGCTCGTCCAGGAACAGCACCCCGTTGTGGGCCAGGGAGATCTCCCCCGGCCTGGGGTTGGTGCCCCCGCCCGACATCCCCATGGGGGAGATGGTGTGGTGGGGGGCGCGGAAGGGGCGGGCGGTGAGCAGGGGGTGCTCCCGGGAGGTCAGCCCCACCACCGAGTGGATCTCGGTGGCCTCCATGGCCTCCCGCCGGGTCATGGCGGGCAGGATGGAGGGCAGCCGCCGGGCCAGCATGGACTTGCCCGACCCGGGCGGGCCGATCATCAGCAGGTTGTGCCCGCCCGCCGCCGCGATCTCCAGGGCGCGCTTGACGTTCTCCTGCCCCTTCACCTCGGCGAAGTCGGGACCGGGCTCCGGGGCCCGCTCCCCCTGCCAGGGGGGCGCCGGGTCCAGGGGGGCGCGGCCGGACAGGTGGTCCATCAGCTGGGCCACGTCCCGCACGGGATACACCTCCAGATCCCCGGCGAGGGTGGCCTCGGGGGCGTTGTCCTCCGGGACGTAGAGCCGGCGGATGCCGGAGCGCCGGGCGGCCAGGGCCATGGGCAGCATCCCCGGGGCGGGGCGGAGCTTTCCGGCCAGGGAGAGCTCTCCCACAAAGGCGCAGTCTGGGTCCTCCAGACGGGCCTGACCGGCGGCGCAGAGGATGCCCACCAGGATGGGAAGGTCGTAGATCGTGCCCGATTTTTTGCGGTCTGCGGGGGCCAAATTGACCGTGATCCGGCTGACAGGGAACTGAAATCCACAGTTTTTTACCGCCGATCTGACCCGTTCCCGGGCCTCATTCACCGCTGTATCGGGCAGTCCCACCACGGTGAAAGCGGGCAGTCCGGAGGCCAGATCGCACTCCACACCGACCTCATAACCGGCCACTCCGTACAGCCCAAGGGACCTGATTTTGCAGAACATCACGGCACCATCCCTGTCAAATTCGAACAATTTTACCTGGGCCATTGTACCATAAACAAGCATAAGATTCAATTTACAAAGGCAAATTTTAGTGGTAAAATATGAACCATCCAACCCATTTTGACATGTAGGGAGGACTCAACATGGAACGAAAAATGATCACCATGGATGGCAATACCGCCGCCGCTCACGTGGCCTATGCCTTCACCGAGGTGGCCGCCATCTACCCCATCACCCCCTCGTCCGTGATGGCTGAGCTGGCCGACAAGTGGAGCGCCACCGGCCGCAAGAACATGTTCGGCCAGACGGTGCGCATCGCCGAGATGCAGTCCGAGGGCGGCGCCGCCGGCGCGGTCCACGGCTCGCTGACCACCGGTGCGCTCACCACCACCTTCACCGCGTCCCAGGGCCTGTTGCTGATGATCCCCAACATGTACAAGATCGCAGGCAGCCTGCAGCCCAACGTCATCCACGTCTCCGCCCGCGCCGTGGCCACCCACGCCCTGTCCATCTTCGGAGACCACTCCGACGTGATGGCCTGCCGCTCCACTGGCTACGCCATGCTCTGCTCCATCCACCCCCAGGAGTGCATGGACCTGGGCGCCGTGGCCCACCTGGCGGCCATCAAGGGCCATATGCCCTTCATCCACTTCTTCGACGGCTTCCGCACTTCCCACGAGATCCGCAAGATCGCCTCCTGGGACTACAAGGACCTGGCCGAGATGGTGGACCGCAAGGAGCTGCAGAAGTTCCGCGACCGGGCGCTAAACCCCGACCACCCGGTGCTGCGCGGCTCCGCCCAGAACCCGGACATCTTCTTCCAGAACAAGGAGTGCGTCAACGACTTCTACAAGCGCCTGCCCGACGTGGTGCAGAGCTGCATGGACCAGGTCAACGAGAAGACCGGCAAGAACTACAAGCTGTTCAACTACTACGGCGCCCCCGACGCGGAGACCGTCATGGTGGCCATGGGCTCCATGTGCGACTGCGCCGAGGAGGTGTGCGACTACCTCAACCAGAGCGGCCAGATGAAGGTGGGCCTGATCAAGGTGCGCCTGTTCCGGCCCTTCGCTACCGAGCGCTTCCTGGCCGCCATCCCCAAGACCTGCAAGTATATGGTCGCCATGGACCGCTGCAAGGAGGCCGCCGCCATCGGCGAGCCGCTGTATATGGACGTGAGCGCCGCGGTGCACTACTCCGGCCGGAACATCCGGGTGGTGGGCGGCCGCTACGGCCTGGGCTCCAAGGACACCACCCCCGGCGGCGTGCTGGCGGCCTACCGCAACGCCTGCGCCATGGACCCGGTGTACAACTTCACCATCAACATCACCGA
>CALXCT010000139.1 GCA_944386865.1 uncultured Oscillospiraceae bacterium
GGGGGCCCAGCTTGCGCCCGCCCAGGTAGAAGTCATCCACCGAGCTGTTCTTCTTGGCGCACATCCAGCCGATGACCAGCATGCCCACCAGGTAGACCACGATGGAGATGCAGATGCAGATCTGTGCGGTTGTCATTTCTCTCAATCCCTTTCCATTCGCCGTCCCGTCCGGGCCGGCGCTGTTGGAAACGATTATACACCATTCAAACAGTAGACCGCAATACAGACTATTGTCTATACTAAATTTTATTTATTTTCTTTTAATACTTGTTATTTCAATATTTTTTATCAGACTTTTCTTATTTATAATATTAGACAAACTGTTCTTTTTCGGCAAGTATGACAGGGAGGGGCCGGCCTTCCGGACCCTCCCTGTTCATTTTGACGGCTCGGCGCACAGGGCCAGCTCCCCCTCCCGCTCGGTCAGGCGGAGCCGGTCGCCCCGTTTCAGCTCCCCCGTGAGCATCATGCGGGCGGCGCTGTCCTCCACCCGGGTCTGAATGAGGCGGCGCAGGGGGCGGGCACCCCGGCGGGGGTCAAAGCCGCTGCGGGCCAGCCACTGCCTGGCCCTCTCGTCGGCCTCCAGGGCGATGCCCAGCCCCTCCAGCCGCCCGGCCACCTCGGCCAGCAGCTTGTCCGCCACTCCGGCCATCTGGTCCCGGTCCAGCTGGCGGAAGACCAGCACCTCGTCCAGCCGGTTGAGAAATTCCGGCCGGAAGGCCCGGCGCAGATCCTCCTCCACCGCCCGGCGCAGGGAGGGAAGGGAACGAAGGCCGTCCCGCTCCTCCTCCCCGGCGGTAAAGCCCAGGGCGCCCACCCCGGCGGTGAGCCGCTCGGCCCCCACGTTGGAGGTCATGATGATCACCGCGTTGCGGAAGTCCGTCCTGCGCCCCTGGGCGTCGGTGAGGGTGCCCTCCTCCATGATCTGGAGCAGGAGGTTGGCCACGTCCGGGTGGGCCTTCTCCATCTCGTCAAAGAGGATCACGCTGTACGGCCTGCGCCGCACCCGCTCGGTGAGCTGGCCCCCCTCCTCATGGCCCACGTAGCCCGGCGGGGAACCCAGCAGCCGGGCGGTGGTGTGCCGCTCCATATACTCGGACATATCAAAGCGGATCAGGGCGCTCTCGCTGCCGAACAGCGCCGCCGCCAGCGCCCGGCACAGCTCGGTCTTGCCCACCCACGTGGGGCCCAGCAGCAAAAAGGCGCCCATCGGCCTCCGGGGGTCCCGGAGCCCCACCCGGCTGCGGCGGATGGCCCGGGCCAGGGCGGACACCGCCTCCTCCTGACCCACCACCCGGCGGTGCAGCTCCTCCTCCAGCCGCAGCAGGCGGCTGCCCTCCTCCTCGGTCAGGGCGGTGACCGGGATGCCCGTCCAGTCGGACAGGGTGCGGGCGATGTCCTCCTCCTCCACCCGGCGCTCCGCCTGGCGGGTGCGCCACACGGCGCTCTCCTCCCGGAACTGGCGGCGGAAGTTCTCCTCCGCATCCCGGAGGAAGGCCGCCCGCTCATAGTCCTGGCTGCCGATGGCCTGCTCCTTCTGCCGGCAGGCCATCGCCGCCTTCTGCTCCAGCGCCTGGAGAGCGGTGGGCAGCTCCGTCCGGGCCAGCCGGACCCGGGAGGCCGTCTCGTCCATCAGGTCGATGGCCTTGTCGGGCAGAAAGCGCTCAGGCAGGTAGCGCTCGGACAGTTCCACCGCCGCCCGGACCGCCCCGTCGGTGATGGTGAGGTGGTGGTGGTTCTCATACCGCTCCCGCAGACCCAGCAGGATGGCCTCCGCCCCCTCCCTGCCGGGCTGCTCCACCGTCACCGGCTGGAAGCGGCGGGCCAGGGCCGCGTCCTTTTCGATATAGCGCCGGTACTCCTCCAGGGTGGTGGCGCCCAGCACCTGCAGCTCCCCCCGGCCCAGCAGGGGCTTGAGGATATTGGCCGCGTCGATGGCCCCCTCGGCGCTGCCCGCACCCACGATGGTGTGCAGCTCGTCGATGAAGAGGATGATGTTGCCCGCCTGGGTCACCTCCCGCAGCACCTGCTTCACCCGCTCCTCGAACTCCCCCCGGTACTTGGTCCCCGCCACCATGGCGGTCAGGTCCACCGAGAAAAGCCGCTTGCGGGCCAGCTCCTCGGGCACGCGCCCGGCGGCCAGCTCCTGGGCCAGCCCCTCGGCCACCGCCGTCTTGCCCACCCCCGGCTCCCCCAGCAGGACGGGATTGTTTTTGCTCCTGCGGGCCAGGATCTGGATCACCCGGGCGATCTCCTTCTCCCGGCCGATCACCGGGTCCAGGCTCCCCCGGGCCGCCAGCCGGGTCAGGTCCCGGCCGAACTGCTCCAGCTGCCTGACCTGGCCGGAGCCGCCGGAGGCATACTCCCGGCTGTCCCAGGGCCGGGAGGGCCGGGGGGACGGCTCGCCCCCCAGGGCGCAGGTGATATCCCGGTACAGCTTGCCCGGCTTCACTCCCTGGCCGCTGAGCACCCGGACGGCGGCCCCCTCATTCAGACGCAGCAGGCCCATGAGCAGGTGCTCGGTGCCCACCAGCCGCTGGGACAGGCGGCGCGCCTCCCCCACCGACAGCTCGATGATCCGCCGGCACCGGGGCGTCAGACCTTGGGCGGGGCCCTCCATGGCGTCGCCCCGGCCCACCAGAGCGGCCACCGCGCCCTGCAGTCCGTCGGGCGAGAGCCCCGCCCCCTCCAGCACCCGGGCCGCCACGCCCTGGCCCTCCCGGGCCAGTCCCAGCAGCAGGTGCTCACTGCCCACATATCCATGTCCCAGCAGTGCCGAGCTCTCCCGCGCCAGCCGAAGCGCCGTCTGCGCGCGATGGGTAAAACACGTCTCTCCCAAGCCTTCCGCCTCCCGTGAACCGTTCCGGCCCGGGTGGTGTCCCGGGCCTGTCTCCCATCAGTTTTGACAGTCACAAGTGAAATAAATCATTCCAAATCAAAATTACACATTGATTTTTTCTCTGGATGTGGTAAAATGACGGTACTTACATTCAGGAGGTGTTCCCAATGGCCTATGTCATCAGCGATGCCTGCATTTCCTGCGGCGCTTGCTCTGATTCCTGCCCTGTCGGCGCCATTTCCGCCGGCGATACGCAGTACAACATCAGCGCTGACGCCTGCATCGAGTGCGGCGCATGTTCCGACACCTGCCCCGTGGGCGCGATTTCCCAGGGCTGATTTGAAGGACAAAAAAGGAGCCGAGGCTTTCGCCTCGGCTCCTTTTTTATCTCACTGGAAAAACGCCCAGATGGCCTGGAGCACCACGAAGATGACCAGGATGGGCAGCACGATGGTCAGATAGACCCGCAGCCCCTTGGGAATTTTGATCCCCCGGCCCTTGTTGGCCTCCGCCAGGTAGTTGTCAAAGCCCCAGCCCCAGCGGCTGACGCAGAACAGCAGGTAGACCACCGACCCGATGGGCAGGATCAGCTGGCTGATGAGGAAGTCCTCCACCGACTGGATGTCGCTGCCGATCCCCGGGATACCGATCCCCGCCCACAGGTTGTAGCCCAGCACGCAGGGCATGGACAGCAGGGCGATGAGGATGAAGTTGATCACCACGGCCCGGCCCCGCTTGATCTTCCAGTGGTCCATGCAGCAGGCCAGGATGTTCTCGAACACCGCAATGATGGTGGACAGGGCGGCGAAGAACATGAACAGGAAGAACAGCGCCCCCCACAGGCTACCACCCGGCATGGCGGCGAACACCTTGGGCAGGGTCAGGAAGATCAGCGGCGGCCCGCTGGTGGTGTCCACCCCGTAGGCAAAGCAGGCCGGAAAAATGATCAGGCCCGCGGTAAAGGCCACGAAGGTGTCCAGCGCGGCGATCCGGATGGACTCGCCCAGCAGGGTGTGCTCCTCGCTCATGTAGCTGCCGAAGATTTGCATGGCGCCGATGCCCAGGCTCAGGGTGAAGAAGGACTGGTTCATGGCGGCCACGATGGTGTCGGCGATGCCCGCCTCCACCATGCGCTCCACATCGGGCAGCAGGTAGAACTTCAGGCCCTCGGCGCCCCCCTCCAGAGTGATGCTGTGCACCGCCAGCACCACGATGATGAGAAGCAGCAGCGCCATCACCACCTTGGTGATGCGCTCCACGCCCTTCTGCAGGCCCAGGGAGCACACCCCGAAGCCCAGCGCCACCACCACCAGCATCCAGAAGGTCATGGACCCGGGGCTGGCCAGCATCCCGTTAAAGACCGCGTCGGTCTCCGTGCCGGGCATCCCGGCGAATCCGCCGGTGCAGTACTGGTAGAAATAGTACAGCATCCAGCCGGCGATCACGGTGTAGAACATCATCAGGATGTAGTTGCCCGCCATGGCCACATAGCCGTGGATATGCCACTTCTGGCCGGGCTTCTCCAGCACGGCGTATCCCCCCGTGGCACTGCGGCGGCTGGCGCGGCCCACGGCAAACTCCATGGTCAGCACCGGCACGCCCACCGCGATCAGGAAGAAAATGTAGATCAGCACGAACACACCGCCGCCGTACTGGCCGGTGATATAGGGGAACCGCCACACGTTCCCCAGCCCGATGGCGCATCCCGCGGAAAGCAGGATGAAGCCCAGCCGGGACTTCAGTCTCTCTCGTTCCATATCCTCTCTCCTTTTTGGAACCATACGTTCTCTCGCCCTGTCGATCAGGACAGGCAACTTTGTATTTTAGCACAGCCATTTTGCAATTACAAGGCCGGTTTTTCCGCCCGCGACCCGCTTCCCATTTGCTTTTTCCGGCATTTTCCGTTATACTGATGCTCACAGGAAAGGAGGCGGGCCCATGGGGCGGAAAAACACCAGAAACACGAAGGGGCGGATCGTCTCCGCGGCCTGGAAGCTGTTCTACGAGCAGGGCTACGACAACACCACCGTAGACGAGATCATCGAGCAGTCCCAGACCTCCAAGGGCTCCTTCTACCACTATTTCGAGGGCAAGGACGCGCTGCTCTCCTCCCTGTCCTACCTCTTTGACGAGAAATATGAGCAGCTCATGTCCACCCTGGACCCGGAGATGGACAGCCTGGACAAGCTCTACTACCTCAACCGGGAGCTGTTCACCATGATCGAGAACAGCATCTCTCTGGACCTGCTGGCCCGGCTCTACTCCACCCAGCTGGTCACCAGCGGCGAGAAGCACCTGCTGGACCACAACCGGCTCTACTACCGGCTGCTGCGGCGCATCGTCTCCGAGGGAAAGGACAAGGGCCAGCTGCGGGAGGATCTGTCGGTCAACGAGATGGTCAAGCTCTACGCCCTGTGCGAGCGGGCGCTGCTGTACGACTGGTGCATCTGCAACGGGGAGTACTCCCTGCGGGACTACGCCGCCGCCGTGCTGCCCATGTTCCTGGGCAGCCTGCGGGCACGGTGACCCGGCCGGTCTTTCCCGAGACCATGCATTTACATTTGCTCCGCTGTGCGTTATAATGAGAAGTTGTGATAAATTTCCCACTGTGAGGTTTCCCTATGAAAAAAATGTTCTCCCTGCTCCTCAGCGCCGCGCTGCTGCTCACCCTGGCCGCCTGCGGCGGGGAGGAGGACCAGCCCGGACAGACCGGCTCCGCCGACACGCTGTCCGTCACCGCCACCACCTACCCCGTCTACTGCTTCGCCACCGCGGTGACGGAGGGCGCCCAGGGGGTGGAGGTGGAGTTGCTGGTCAACCAGCAGGTCAGCTGCCTGCACAACTACACGCTCACCGTCAACGACATGAAAAAGCTGGAGGGGGCCGACGTGCTCCTGATCAACGGCGCGGGGCTGGAGGATTTCCTGGGCGACGCGCTGGACGGGCTGTCCGCCCAGGTGGTGGACTGCTCCCAGGGGGTGGAGCTGCTGGAGGCCGCAGGTCACGAGGACCACGACCACGGCACGGAGTACGACCCCCACATCTGGATGGACCCCCTGCGGGCGGCCCAGATGGTGCAGACCATCTGCGACGCCCTGTCCGCCCTGGACGGGGACAACGCCCAGCTCTATCAGGACAACGCCCAGGTCGCCATCGAGCACCTCAACGACCTGTACCACACCTGGAGCGACATCTTCCTCCCCCTGGACGGGCCCTATCTCATCACCTTCCACGACGGCTTCGCCTATATGGCGGACGCCTTCCACTTCAAGATCCTCCGCTCCATCGAGGAGGAGGAGGGCAGCGAGATCTCCGCCAAGGAGATGGCCGAGCTGACCCAGCTGATCCGGGACTACGAGCTGCCCGCCATCTTCACCGAGGTCAACGGCTCCGACGCCTCCGCCCAGGCTCTGGCCCGGGAGACCGGCGTGGAGGTGGCCACCCTGTCCATGGTCATGAGCGGGGAGGAGAGCGGGATCTATCCCTATCTGTCCGCCATTGACCAGAACATGGCCGTCATCATGGAGGCAATGGAGGTCACCGTGCCATGAGACCTGTTTCCATCCACGGCGGCGACAGCTGCCACAACGCATGCTGCCTCCAGGTGAAGGGCCTGAGCGTCACCGCCGAGAACGAGCCGCTGCTCCAGGACGTGGATCTGCACATCCACTGCGGGCAGATCGTGGCGGTGATCGGTCCCAACGGGGCGGGCAAGTCCACCCTGTTCCGGGCCATCCTGGGCCAGCTGCCCTACACCGGAGAGATCCGCTTCGAACGGGCGGGGGGCAAGCGCACCCGTCCCCTGGTGGGCTATGTGCCCCAGAGCCCCGCCTTCGATCCGGGCGACCCGGTGAGCGTGCTGGACCTGTTCGCCGCCGCCATCGGCAGCTGGCCGGTCTTCCTGCCCGTGCCCAAGGCCCTGCGCCGCCGGGTGCTGGACTGCCTGGAGCGGGTCCACGGGGGCGAGCTGATCGACAAGCGGGTGGGCATGCTCTCCGGCGGCGAGCTGCAGCGGGTGCTGCTGGCCATGGCCCTGGAGCCCCTGCCCCACATCCTCATCCTGGACGAACCCATGTCCGGCGTGGACATTGAGGGTGAGCGGCAGCTGATGGATATGCTGGACGAGATCCGCTCCACCTTCGATCTGTCCATCCTCCTGTCCACCCACGACTTCGCCACCCTGGGCCAGTACGCCGACAAGGTGGTGCTGCTGAAGAAGACCATCCTCAAAGTGGGCACCGCCCGGCAGGTGCTCTCCTCCCCCGAGTTTCAGTCCGTCTTCCACCTGACCCTGGGGTCCGACGGGGAGGTGCAGTGATGGAGCTGTGGTATTCCCTGGTGTCCCTGCTGCCCCTGGACTGGGCGCGGGCGGACGCCATGTTCTTCATGAAAAACGCCCTGCTGGCCATCCTGGTCATCTCCCCCCTGTTCGGCCTGATGTCCACCATGGTGGTCTCCAACCGGATGAGCTTCTTCTCCGACGCCCTGGGCCACTCCGCCTTCACCGGCATCGCCATCGGCGTGCTGTGCGGGCTGGCCGAGCCGCTGTGGTGCGCGGTGGTCTTTTCCGTCGCCCTGGCTGTGCTGTTCACCCTGGTGCGCCGGCACACCAGGCTGGCCAGCGACACTGTCATCGGCGTGTTCTCCTCCACCGCAGTGGCCCTGGGCATCTTCATCGCCACTCTGGACGGGGGCAGCTTCTCCAAGTTCAACACCTACCTCATCGGCGATATCCTCTCCGTCTCCCCCGGCCGGATCGGCCTGCTGGCCGCCATCCTGCTGGCGGTGATCGTGCTGTGGCTGTGCTCCTTCAACCAGCTGATGCTCGCCTCCGTCCACCCCGCCCTGGCCGACAGCCGCGGCATCCGGGTGGTCTGGCAGGAGGCCCTGTTCTCCTGCGCCGTGGCGGTGGTGGTCACCGTGTCCATGACCTGGGTGGGCCTGCTGGTCATCAACTCCCTGCTGGTGCTGCCCGGCGCCGCCGCCCGGAACGTGGCCCGCAATATGCGCCAGTACCACCTGCTGTGCATCCTGTTCGCCCTGGTATCCGGCCTGTGCGGCCTGCAGCTGTCCTACCTGCTGGAGTCCTCCACCGGCGCGTGCATCACCCTGTGCCTGGCCGCGCTGTTCGTTCTCACCTCCCTGCTGGGCCGCGGCCGCCGCTAAACACTCTCCAATCTAATCTGCCCCGCCGGGTCTGTGCCCGGCGGGGACAAAAAACCAGGGGAAAGGCAGTTTGCCTTTCCCCTGGTTTTCTCTCGTTTGGGGGTTACTCCCCGTCCTCCTCGTCCTCGTCCTCGTCGGACAGATCCAGGGCGAAGGTGTCGGCGCAGCCGGGGCACTGGATCACGCCCTCAGCCAGCGCGTCCTCGTCCACGATCAGCTCCTTGCCGCAGGTGGGACACTCCACGGTGAAGTAGTCGTCGTCCTCATCCTCATCGTCGTCATCCTCGAACAGGATCTCCTCCACGTCGGACAGGTCGTCGGAGACCGCGTCGATCTCCTCGCCCAGCTCGGCGGTGGTGTCCTCCAGGTCCTCGATGGAATAGCCGATCTCCTCCAGGATGCCGATGATCTCCTTGATCAGCTTGCCCTCCTTGGACTTCTCGGTGTCGATGGCCAGGCCCTCGGACAGGCCCTTCAGATACGCGACTTTCTCAGAAATTGTCATGGTCAGGCTCCTTTCCCCGCCCGCTGAGGGCGGATGCCGGAACAGGGACGGTCCGCGCCGCCCGGGCTCCAGATTACTTGCAGCGCTCCAGATACTCGCCGGTGCGGGTGTCGATCTTGATCTTGTCGCCGGGGTTGATGAACAGGGGCACCTTGATCTCCGCGCCGGTCTCCAGAATGGCGGGCTTGGTCACGTTGGTGGCAGTGTCGCCCTTGAAGCCGGGATCGGTCTCGGTGACCTCCAGCTCCACGAAGTTGGGGGGCTCCACGCCGAACACGCTGCCCTTGTAGGACATGACCTTGCAGCTCATGTTCTCCTTGACGAACTTGAAGTTGTCGCCCAGCAGGTCGGCGCTGATGGGCATCATGTCGTAGGTCTCCATGTCCATGAAGTAGTACAGGTCGCCGTCGTTGTAGCTGTACTCCATGTCCTTGCGCTCCACGAAGGCCTGCTCGAACTTGGCGGTGGGGTTGAAGGAAGTTTCGGTCACGCCGCCGGTGATGACGTTCTTCATCTTGGTGCGCACGAAGGCAGCGCCCTTGCCGGGCTTGACATGCTGGAACTCCACCACCTGCATGACCTTACCGTCCATCTCGAAGGTAACGCCGTTACGGAAATCGCTGGCAGAAATCATAGCCATAGGATTCATCCTCCTGATTACTGATTTTAACTGGTTTATTTTATCCTATTTTTGCCCTTATTGCAAGGGCTTTGTCCCCATTTTTACAGAATAATCAGATCCTTGGGAGACTGGGTGAGGTCGGTGCAGCCCGTCTCGGTCAGCACGATCACATCCTCGATGCGCACACCGAACTGCCCCGGCAGGTAGATCCCCGGCTCGGCGGACACCACCGCCCCCGCCGGCACCTCCCGGTCCCAGGCGGGGCTGAAGCGGGGATTTTCATGGATCTCGATGCCCAGGCTGTGGCCGAAGCCGTGGCCGAAGTATGCCCCGTAACCCGCCTCCGCGATCACCCGGGCGGCGGCCTCGTGGACCAGGCTGCCCTTCACCCCGCCCTTGGCGGCGGCGATGCCCGCCAGCTGGGCCTGGAGCACCGTGCTGTACACCCGGCGCATCTCGTCGGTGGGCTGGCCGATGGCCACCGTGCGGGTCATATCCGAGCAGTAGCCCTCGTACACGCAGCCGAAGTCCATGGTGACGAACTGGCCGGGCATCAGCCGGTCGTCCCCCGGCACGGCGTGAGGCTTGGAACCGTTGGGGCCCGCCGCCACGATGGGATCGAAGGAGTTGCGCTGGGCGCCCCGGGCGGCCATCAGGTAGGTCAGCCGGGCCGCCACCTCCCGCTCGGTCACCCCCGGGCGGAGGTAGTTCAGGATCTCCGCAAAGCACTCGTCGGTGATCCGCTGGGCCTCGGTCATGGCCGCCAGCTCTTCCGCGTCCTTCACCGCCCGCAGCCCGGCCAGCAGCGCCGAGGCGGGCACCAGCTCCGCCTCCAGCGCCTTCTCCCAGCCCCGGAACTGCGCCAGGGACAGGTACTCGTCCTCGATGCCCAGGCGGCGCACCCCGTGCTCCCGCGCCAGGTCTGCGATCATGCCCCGCACGCCCTTGCCAGGATCGGGCAGGGCCACGGCGGCCCCCCTGATCTGCTGGCCCGCCGCCTCGATATACCGGGGATCGGTAAAATACCACGCGCCCTCCCCGGTGACCAGGGCGGTGCCCTCCCCGTGGAAGCCCACGGCGTAGAACTCCCCCGGCTCGCTGGTGACCAGCATGCCGTCCAGTCCATACTTGCCCAGGGCCGCGGCGATGGCTTCAAGATGCTCCATGGCTGTTCGCTCCTTTCATCCCTCTCCCGCCGGGGAGAGCATTTGCTGATAGATCCGCTTCATGGTCAGCGCGTCCTCCGCCTGGGTGCCCGCCGACTCGCAGATCACCGTGGGGCTCCAGCCCCGGCGGGCGATCTCCTCCGCCAGCGGCTCCCAGGCCGGGCCGTAGCCGCCGCTGTCCTCAAAGGTCCGGTGGCAGCGCTCCCCGCCCCCGGGGGTGAACTCGATGTGGGAGAAATGGCTGTGGAACGTGCTGGCCCGCTCCTCCCCCAGCACCCTGGCCACCCGGTCCAGCATCCGGGCAAATTCCTCCCGCCCGTCCAGCGCCCCCAGGCTCCGGGCGTACAGGTGCCCGAAGTCGATGCAGGGCACCAGCCACTCGCTCAGGGTGCACAGCTCCAGCACCTCGTCCAGGTCGCCCAGCTGGTTGATCTTGCCCATGGTCTCGGGGCACAGGGCGATCTCCCCGAACCCCTGGTCCTCACAGGCGCGCAGCACCTCGCTCAGGGAGCGCCGGGCCGTCTCCAGCGCCTGGGCCCGGGTGCGCTTCATCAGCGCGCCGGTGTGGATGACCACCCGGCCCGCCCCCATCCAGGCCGCCGCCCGGCAGGCCTGGGTGACATAGCCGATGGTCTTCTGCAGGCTGTCCGGGTCGGGGTTTGCCAGATTGATGAAGTAGGGCGCGTGGAGAGACAGTGCGACGCCCTGCTCCGCGGCGGCCCGGCCCAGCTGCGCCGCCGTCTCCTCCCCCACGTGCACGCCCTTCCCGCACTGGTACTCATAGCAGTCCAGCCCCAGCTGCCTCAGCCAGGCCGGGGCCTGCACCGACGAGCGGTGGGGAAAGGACAGGGCGTTGCCCGCGGGGCCGAACCGGGCGCTCACCGTCCGCCCCGCTTTCTGCCCAGGGCGCGGAAGGGGGTCTCCACCCCATAGCGCACATACCGCCCCGGGTTGCCCGAGAGCCGGATGGGCTCCACCAGGTAGACCCGCACTCCGGCCCGCTTGGCCCCCAGCACGTCGGTGAAGATCTGGTCACCCACCATCACAGCCTGCTCCGGCTTCCGACCCATCCGCTCCAGGGCGGCACAGAAGCCTGCCGTGCCCGGCTTGCCGGCGCGGTTCAGAAAGGGCACGTCCAGCGCGGCGGCAAAGTCCCGCGCCCGGATGGGCTTCCTGCTGTTGGAGAGGATGAACAGCTCGAAGCCCTCCTCCCGCAGCGCCCGGACCCAGGCGATCAGCTGTTCGTCCGGCTGGCGCTGGCCGTAGCGGGCCAGGGTGTTGTCCAGGTCGGCCAGGATCAGGGTGATCCCCCGCGCCTTCAGTTCCTCCCGGTCCAGGTGAAATACGCTCTGGTACACCCCGTCCGGGATCAGAGAAAAAGCCATGCAAAAACCTCCGTGTCCGGTTCTGTCCGGGGGCGGCCCCCCATATAGTTGGAGTATACCACTTCACGAAAACTTGGACAAGGGGGTAACGGCGCCATGGCCGCTCCAATCAAACTGATCCTCACCGTCCCGCCCGCCGAGCTCCGGCGGGCCCAGCCCCTGGGCCTGCCCCTGGGCCACATGGCCTACCGGGTGGGTCCCGGCTGCCAGCTGCTGCGCAGCGACATCCCGCTCCAGCTCCGGGGCGGGCTGATGGTGCTCGCCGACACCGGCTTCGACGGCAGCGGCGACCCGGACGCCCTGTGCCGCCAGATCATCCGGGAGTGCTCCGCACGGGGCTTCGACGGCATCCTGTGCGACTTTGAACTGCCCCCAACCCCGACGCTGCGCCGCATCGCCGCGCAGCTGGACGAGCTGGCCGCCCGGCGCAGCTGGCGGCTCTATCTCCCGCTGGACTATGCCCAGGCGGCCCCAAAAGCTCGCCTTCTGGTCTCCTCCGCCATCTCGGGCGGCTCGCTGGAGCTGCGGCTGCAGGAGCTGGCCCGGCGCTTTCCGCCCCAGCGGCTGACGCTGGCCGTGGACCGGGTGGCAGAGGACTTCTTCCTCCCCGCCCCCCGGGGCAGCGGCCGCCCCCTCTCCCGGGATGAGCTGGACCGGCTGCTGGAACGGCTGCAGCCCTCCGTCTTCTTCTCCCACGACCTGTGCGCCCAGTATTTCACCTACATGAGCCGGGACACCGGAGCCCACTTCGTGCTCTTCGACAACGCCGCCTCCCTCCGCCGGAAGCTGGAGCTGGCCAGGTCGCTGGGCATCCGGGAGGGCGTGCTGGCCTATCCCCAGGTGTCCGACCTGCTGGGGCAGCTGCTCTGACCTGCAGAACAGGACAGGTCCGGCGCGGTGTGACCGCGCCGGACCTGTCTGATGGTATCCTGTTTCCGGCCTGCGCCGGAGGCTCTTAGTAGTTCTTGCCCCGCAGCTCGAAGTAGGCCTGGGGATGGGCGCACACCGGGCAGATCTGGGGAGCTTCCTTGCCCACATGGACATGGCCGCAGTTGCGGCAGACCCAGATGACCTCCTCGCCGCGCTGGAACACCAGGTGGTTCTCCACGTTGCCCAGCAGGGTGAGATAGCGCTCCTCGTGCTCCTTCTCGATCTTGCCCACAGACTCGAACAGGAAGGCCAGACGGTCGAAGCCCTCCTCCCGGGCGGTCTCGGCCATCTCCTTGTACATGGAGGTCCACTCCTCGTTCTCGCCCGCGGCGGCGGCCTTCAGGTTCTCCACCGTGTTGCCGATGCCGCCCAGCTCCTTGAACCAGATCTCCGCGTGCTCCTTCTCGTTGGCCGCGGTCTCGGTGAAGATGGCCGAGATCTGCTCATAGCCCTCCTTCTTGGCCACGCTGGCAAAATAGGTGTACTTGTTGCGGGCCTGGGACTCCCCCGCAAACGCCTTCCACAGATTGGCTTCCGTCTTGCTGCCCTTCAGTTCCATACTGTCACGACTCCTTTTCCTTAATTTGTGAGTTCAGGTATTTAATGAGAATTATTCTTGTTTTCTGGCTCTATGCTACCATATTTCAAGGAGGATTGCAAGGGGTTTTTTCGTTTTTTCCGCACTTTTTTATAATTTCCCCGCCGCGTCGCATACTACCTTTTGCGGAACTGATTTCGCAAACCAGCAAAAGGGAGTGAAACGAGGATGAAACGTATTCTGACCGGGCTGATCCTTCCGGCCATGCTGCTGGCGGTGCTGACCGGCTGCTCCGGAGACACCAAGCCGGACACCAGCCACAGCCCCTCCCCCAGCGCCTCCGTCTCCGGTTCCCTGGAGGACGATATGAAGAAAGCGGGGAACGATCTGAAGGACGATCTGGAGGGCATGGGGGACGACATGAAGGACGACTTTGACCGCATGGTGGAAAACGGCAAGGTCGACTGAGCCCGGGAAAGGCGGCCCGCCGCATAGCGGGGGCCGCCTTTCGTCATTTTCCCCGCTTCCGGCGGGGGGCTGGGCGCTTCGGGGACGGACCGCCTCTGGCGGGGGCCTTTTTCCCTCCCGCGGGCCGGCCGTGCTCGGGCGGCTTCCGCTTTCCGCCCGCAGTCCGGCCCGGCTGCCGCCGGGGCACGTCCTGACGGGACTGCCGGGCCCCCTTGTCCCGGCCTCGTCCCTGCTCGTCCCGCCATTTTTCTTCGCCGGAGCGGGCGTCCCGGCGGGCGGCCTCCGGCCGCACCAGGCAGCGTTTGCCGTAGCCGATCAGGTCCTCCCGGCCCGTCCGGCGCAGGGCGGCCAGCACCAGGGGCCGCTTGTCGGGCCGCTTCCACTGCATCAGCGCCCGCTGCATGGCCTTCTCCTCCGGGCTCTTGGGCACATAGACCGGCTCCATGGTCCGGGGGTCCAGTTCGGTGTAGTACATACAGGTGGACAGGGTGCCGGGGGTTGGGTAGAAGTCCTGCACCTGCTCGGGCTGTACCCCGTAGCGGTGCAGCCACTCCGCCAGCTCCACCGCCTGCTTCAGCGTACAGCCCGGATGGGAGGACATCAGGTAGGGCACCAGGTACTGGTTCATCCCGTACCGGGCGTTGAGCTTCTCATACTTCTGGCGGAAGCGCTCATAGACGGCCACATGGGGCTTGCCCATATAGTCCAGCACTGTGTCCACGCAGTGCTCGGGGGCCACCTTCAGTTGGCCGCTGATGTGGTGCTTCACCAGCTCGGCAAAGAACTCGCCCCCCCGGTCCTTCATCATAAAGTCGAACCGGATGCCCGAACGGATGAACACCTTCTTCACCCCCGGCAGCTCCCGGATCTTGCGCAGCAGGTTGAGATAGTCGGTGTGGTCGGCGTCCAGATTGGGGCAGGCCTCGGGCGCCAGACAGTTCCGGTTTTTGCAGGCGCCGTGCTTGAGCTGGTTGGCGCAGGCAGGGCGGCGGAAGTTGGCGGTGGGGCCGCCCACGTCGTGGATATACCCCTTGAAGCCGGGGTGCTTGGTGAGTGCCTGGGCCTCCCGGAGCACGCTCTCATGGCTGCGGGAGGTGATGATCCGCCCCTGGTGGAAGGCCAGGGAGCAGAAATTGCACGCCCCGAAGCAGCCCCGGTTGTGGGTGATGGAAAAGCGCACCTCCTCGATGGCGGGCACGCCGCACATGGCCTCGTACATGGGGTGCGGCTCCCGCACATAGGGAAGCTCGGCCACGAAGTCCAGCTCCTCCCGGGTCAGCGGCATAGCGGGCGGGTTGACGATGAGCAGCCTGTTCCCGTGGCGCTGGAGCACCGCCCGGCCCCGGACGGGATCGTGCTCGTCGTACTGGAGCATATTGGCCCGGGCATAGGCCCGCCTGTCCCCGCTCACCTCCTCATAGGAGGGGCACTCCACCATGGGGTAGGCGCACTGGCCCGGATGGTCCCCCACGAAGCAGGTGCCCCGCACGTCGGTGATCTCGCCCACCGGGGTGCCCGAGGCCAGCCGGGCGGCGATCTCCCGGCTGGCGGTCTCCCCCATGCCGTAGGTCAGAAGGTCCGCCTGGGCGTCCAACAGGATGGACCGGCGCACCTCGTCCGACCAGTAGTCGTAGTGGGCAAAGCGCCGCAGGGAGGCCTCCAGCCCCCCGATGATGATGGGGATATGGCCGAAGGCCTCCCGCACCCGGTTGGAATAGACGATGGTGGCCCGGTCGGGCCGCAGGCCCGCCTTCCGGCCGGGGGAATAGGCGTCGTCATGCCGGCGCTTTTTCGCCACGGTGTAGTGGGCCACCATGGAGTCCAGGTTGCCCGCCGAGATGAGCACGCCCAGTCTCGGCCGTCCAAGTGCTGTAAAGGAGGATAGCTTGCGCCAGTCCGGCTGGGCCAGCACCGCCACCCGGTAGCCCTCCGCCTCCAGCACCCGGCCGATCACCGCCGGGCCGAAGGTGGGGTGGTCCACATAGGCGTCGCCCGTGATGAGCAGAAAGTCGTACTCCTCCCAGCCCCGCCGCGCCATATCCTCTTTTGAGACGGGCAGAAAGCGCTCCCGCTCCAGCTCCATGGGCAATGCCCTCCTCTCCGGTCAGTTCAGCTCCAGGTCCCCGTAGCCGATATACTTTTCCATGATATCCAGCGGCACGGGACTGGTGGGGTCCTCCCCGATCTTGGCAAAGCCGTGCTCCTTGTAAAACCGCCGGGCGATGTGGTTTTCCGGGGCGCAGCGCAGGCGCAGTCTCTCCCGGCCCGCCGCCCGGAAGCGGGACACCGCCTCCCCCAGCAGCTGCACGCCCAGCCCCCGGTTCCTGCCCTCGGGAGTCATGTAGTAGAAGGGGATCCAGCCCGCCTTCTGCTCCGCATCCCGGCAGAAGTCCATCTGAATCAGGCCCATGGGCCTCTCCCCCAGCATGGCGCAGGTCACCCCGTGGGGGTCGGTCCGGCTGTTCTCCTTCGCCACGGCGCAGAAGGCGTCCCCGTCAAAGTGGTCCATGCTGCCGTGGACGGTGCGCCAGGCCTCCGCCCGGCTGTCCCGGTAGAAGCCCTCCTCCCGGTCCATGTCCAGGGGGCGGAACCACATGTTGGCGTCGGCCAGAGCCCCATCCTTCTCCTTCCACCAGCGCTGCTTGGCCAGAGTGGACAGGGACTCGTCCAGATGGGAGGCGTCGCTGCCGTGGAGGAGGGCGGACTTCCCGCCCCCCATGGTCAGCAGGGCCACCCCGGTGTTGTCCGAGTGGCCGATGCGGGTCATCCCCTCCAGGGGCAGGCCCTGGCAGCGGGCCAGCACCGTGCGGATGGCCATGCCGTGGCAGAACACCGCCACCGTCTGGTCAGGATGGTCCCGGGCGATCTGCTCCAGCGCGTCCCAGACCCGGTTTTGCACCGTGCTGAAGTCCTCGCTGCCCGGGATGTCCCCCCAGTGATCCACCCCGGCGCTGAACTGCCGGAGCATTTCCGGCTCCAGCCGGGCGGCCTGGCCCCAGGTCAGGTCCTCCCAGTCGCCCATGCCCACCTCCCGCAGGGCGGGGGTGGTGTGCAGCTTCAGCCCCTTGGGCCGGCACACCGCCATGGCGGTGGCCATGGTGCGTACCAGGTCGCTGGAATAGGCCGCGTCCACGTGGATCGGCTCGAACCGGCGCTCCAGGGCGGCGATCTGCCGCTTGCCCTTTTCTGTGATCTTGGAGTCGTACCAGCCGTGGATGCGCCGGTAAAGGTTCCCCTCCGCCTCCGCATGGCGGACCAGGTATATCGTGGTCATGCAGATTCCTTCTTTTCCTTACTCAGAGATGCCGTGAAAGGCTCACCAGGGGCGCACGCTGCCTGTCAGGCCGGAGACCTTGTCAAGTCCCTGCTCCCCGGCGATTTTGGCCAGGCCGTCCCGCACCTTCAGGGGGGCGTAGGGGTCGGCGAAGCAGGCGGTGCCCACCGCCACGGCGCACGCGCCGGCCAGCATCAGCTGGGCCGCGTCCTCCCCCTTGGCCACGCCGCCCATGCCCAGGATTGGGATGTTCACCGCGCCGGCCACCTCCCACACCATGCGCACCGCCACGGGCAGCACGGCAGGGCCGGACAGGCCGCCGGTGTTCATCTTCAGGATGGGACGGCGGGTGGCGATGTCGATGCGCATCCCCCGCAGGGTGTTGATGAGGGACACCGCGTCGGCCCCCGCATCCGCCACCGCCCGGGCGATCTCGGTGATGTCGGTGACATTGGGGCTGAGCTTCACCATCACGGGGACGGCAGAGTGCTCCTTGGCCATCCGGGTGACCTCGGCGGCCAGCTCCGGCCGGGTGCCGTAGGCCAGGCCGCCCGCTTTCACGTTGGGGCAGGAGATGTTCACCTCGATCATGTCCACCCCGGCCTCGGACAGCTTTTCGCACATCTCGCCGTACTCCTCCGGCGTGTTGCCCGAGATGTTGGCGATCACCTTCACGTCGTACTGCCGCAGAAAGGGCAGCTCCTGGGCGATGAAGGCGTCCACGCCGGGATTCTGCAGGCCCACCGAGTTGAGGATGCCCATGGGGGTCTCGGCAATGCGGGGGGGCGGATTGCCCTCCCGGGGGGCGGCGGTGAGCCCCTTGACGCAGATGCCGCCCAGCTCGCTCAGGTCGTAAAACTGCCCGTACTCCCGGCCGAAGCCGAAGGTGCCCGAGGCCATGACGACGGGGTTTTTCAGCTCCACCCCGGCCAGATCCACACGAAGATCCACCGCGTTACGCATTCCAGTCCACCTCCCCGGCGTCGAACACAGGTCCGTCCTTGCACACATGGTGGTAGTGCCCGTCGGCCGTCTTGCAGGCGCACACCAGGCAGGCCCCCACGCCGCAGCCCATCCGCTCCTCCATGGACACCTGGCAGGGCACGCCGTAAGCCTGGGCCGCCGCGGCCACCGCCCGGAGCATGGGCTTGGGTCCGCAGGCCAGAACGGCTGTGAAACCTTTATCCTGTTCAAGGATCTCCTTCACCACGCCGTCCACGAAGCCGTGGGTGCCCAGGCTGCCGTCGTCGCTGCACACCCGCACCCCGGCGCAGCTGGCGGCGAAGTCGCCCAGCAGCATGGCCCGGTCGGCGCTGCGGAAGCCCAGCACGGCGGTGGAGCGCCTGCCGGTGCCCACCGCGCAGGACAGCAGGGGCGGCACGCCGATGCCGCCCCCCACCAGCAGGTAGCGGCCCTCCCGGTCCAGCCGGAAGCCGCGGCCCAGGGGGCCCATCACGTCCAGGTACTCCCCCGCATCCCGGCGGGCCAGCCAGTCGGTGCCCTCGCCCCGCACCTCGAAGACGATGCGCAGCACGCCCTCCTGCCAGTCACAGATGGAGATGGGGCGGCGCAGCAGCAGTCCCTCCCCGCACTTGATGTTGACAAACTGCCCGTAGCTGATCTCCCGGGACAGCTCCCCCACGTCCAGCGCCATGGACACCGCGTAGGGGTTCAGCATGACCTTTTCCACGATCTTGCACATTTTCTGCATGGGCATACGCCACACTCACTTCCTCATCAGATTACAGTTCCCAGTCGGGCTTGTCCTTCTTCCTCCGGCCGAAGAAGCCGTCCGGCTCCTTTTCGTCCCGCTCCTCCGGCTGTTGGGGCTCCGGCGGGGCGCTCTCCTCTCCGTCGGAGTTCTCCCGGGCTCCCGCGGCCAGCTGATAGGCCCGGGTGCCCGGCACCCGGGTGGGGTCGTAGAACTTGTACTGTCCGCAGCGCTCGCAGACGAACACGGACAGCTCCAGGGAGCCGGAGACCAGGTTGCCCAGCGAGCCGGTGAGAAAGTCGGTGCTGCCCAGCTGGAACTCCCACTCGCCCTGGTAGGACATGGGCTGTCCGCAGCAGGTATAGGTCTTATCCCGATACTCCTGCACTCCCCGCTCCCGCTCCAGCCAGGCGCGGAATTTCTCCGGCTCGTTCAGATAGGGAGACTCCCCCATGCGCACCAGCAGCTCCATCCGCTCCCCGTCGTCCGCCTTGCGGAACTTGTTCTCGCAGTCGGTGCACACCAGCTGGTTGGTCCAGCCGTAACGGACGCAGCCGGTGTTGAAAAAGCTCAGTTTTTTCCCGCAGGTCACACAATGCTGCTGATCCATAACTACGCCCCTCTCCCGTCAGACGATGGTCACGAAGCGCTTGATATCGTCCCGCATGGCGATGGCCGCGTCCCGAGCGGCCTGCTGGAAGTCATGGCCGTCCCCGCCCGTCTTTTTCCAGGCGCACATGATGGACCGGGAGGCGTTGATGATGGCGCCGTGGCCGTACCGGTCAAAGGCGTACTGCACGTCCTCCGCCGTGCCGCCCTGGGCGCCGTAACCGGGCACCAGGAAGAAGGTGTGCTCCAGGCGGCGGCGCAGCTCCCGCAGGTCGGAGGGGTAGGTGGCCCCCACCACCGCGCCGGCGCAGGTGAAGCCGTGCTTGTCCTCGGTGCCCTTGCCCAGGCGCTGGGTCAGATCGCCCATCACCCTGTACACCAGCCGGTCCCCCGCCACCATGTCCTGCAGTTCGCCGGAGGAGGGGTTGGAGGTCTTGACCAGCACGAACAGGCTCTTGCCGCGGGCCTTGCACTGCTCCAGGAAGGGGTTGATGGTGTCCGAGCCCATGTAGCCGTTGATGGTCACGCAGTCGGCCCCAAAGGCCTCAAAGGTGTTCTCCCCCACCTTCGTGTCGCCCAGCCAGGCCTCGGCGTAGGCCTCGGCGGTGGAGCCGATGTCGCCCCGCTTGATGTCCGCGATGACATACAGCCCCTTCTCCTTGGCGTAGCGGATGGTCTGCTCCATCACCTGCATCCCCTGCCAGCCCAGCCGCTCATAGTAGGCCGACTGGGGCTTGACGGCGGGCACCACGTCGCACAGCGCGTCGATCAGCCCCCGGTTGAACTGCCACACCGCGTCCGCCGCGCCCGCCAGGGTCTGGCCGCAGCGGGCGTAGCTGTCCGCCAGGATATGGGGCGGGATGTACTCCAGCTTGGGGTCCAGGCCGGCCACGGTGGGGTTTTTCAGCTTGCGGATCTTATCCTGCAGAATTTCAAACGACATGCTTTCTCTCCTCCTGATAAATGATCGTCCCGTTCACGATGGTATACTTGACCCGGCCCTTCACCTTCCGGCCGGCAAAGGGGGTGTTGTGCCCCTTGGAAACGAACTGGTCCGGATCGATCACCCACTCCTCGTCCGGGTCGAAGATGGTCAGGTCCGCGTCGGCCCCGATGCCCAGGTGGCCCTTGCTCAGGCCCAGGATGGCCGCGGGGTTGACCGTCATCTTCTCGATGATGTCCACCAGGGTCATCTTGCCGCTGTGGTACAGCTCGGTGAGGGTGACCGCCAGGGCGGTCTCCAGCCCCACCATGCCGCTGGGCGCCTTCTCCAGAGGCTTGGCCTTCTCCTCGGCGGAGTGGGGGGCATGGTCGGTGGCGATGGCGTCGATGGTGCCGTCCATCAGCCCGGTGATGATCCCCTCCACGTCCGACTCGGTGCGCAGGGGCGGGTTGACCCGGGCCAGGGAGCCGTACTCCAGCACCGCATCCTCCGTGAGGGTGAAATACTGGGGGCAGGTCTCGCAGGTGATACGTACCCCCCGCTGCTTCATCTTCCGGACGATGTCCACCGAGCGGGCGGTGGACACATGGCAGATATGGACCGCGCCCCCCGTCTCCTCGGCCAGCATGGCGTCCCGCATGACCATCAGCTCCTCGGCGATGGCGGGCCGCCCCTCCAGCCACAGCTGGCGGGAGATGCGCCCCTCGTTCACCGCCCGGCCGTCCACCATGGTGGCGTCCTCGCAGTGGGACAGGACGGGGATCTGGTGGATCTGGGCCCGGATGAGGGCGTCACGCATGAGGTTGGCGTTCTGCACCGGCACTCCGTCGTCCGACAGGGCCACCGCCCCCGCCTCCTTGAGCGCCTTGGCATCGGTCAGCTCACCGCCGTACTGCTTCATGGACACCGCGCCGATGGGCCAGATGTTCACGCCGCAGGCCGCCCTGGCCTTCTCCAGCACGAAGCGGATGCCCTCCGGCGTGTCGATCACCGGCTTGGTGTTGGGCATGCAGGCGATGGAGGCGAAGCCCCCCCTGGCCGCCGCCAGCGCCCCGGTCTCGATGGTCTCCTTGTACTCGAAGCCGGGCTCCCGCAGATGCACGTGCATGTCCACCAGCCCCGCGCACACGATCAGGCCCTCCGCGTCCACCACCTGGTCCACTTCCGCCCTGATGTCGCTGCCGATCTGGACGATCTTCCCGTTCACGGCCAGAATGTCCATCACGCCGCCGATCCCGCCCACCGGGCTGACCAGCCTTCCCTTTCGGATCAATATTCTCATGGTTTTGTTCCTTTCCTTCCGCGCCCTGAGGGCGCGACGGTCCATGGCCTCGCTCCTGACCCGCTTTTTACAGTAAAAAAGGACAGAGTCAGCCCCCGCCCCAAACCTCTATCATTCCGATACATGATTCATTATATCTGAACGAGCAATTTTTAGCAATCAATTTTTCACGAAAACTGCGCAAAATAGCACCGGACCGGAAAGGAGGGGAATCTGGAATGAACACGCAGAATTTCATGCTTGGCATGGGGCTCGGGGTGATGGCCGGCGCGGCCGCCGCCATGACCATGATGCCCCAGCAGAAAAAGGTGAAGAAGGCCGCGGAGAAGGCCGTGCGCTCCATGGGGGACGCGGTGCAGAACTTCACCCAGTCGCTGGATATGTGATCCCGGCTTTCGGTGGGAGGGCGGGCGCCGGCGCCCGCCCTCCCACTTTTTTTCTTTTGCCTCTTGCCAAATCGGACCTTCTGTGCTAAAATTCTCCTGACAATCGAATCAATGAACTCCGAGCAAAAGCGGCTAAAGGCCTTCTGCCCACGCCGCTGCGCCGAAGCCGTCCGGCTTCCAGGGCCGCTCCCGAAAGGGCGCTGCCTTCCGTGTTTGAGAAGGGGTTTTCATCATTCCATGAAAACGCGGGAGCCGTCTACTTTGCCGGAGCCGCGTTCTTTCTTTTGTCCGTCACAGGTGAATACCGCTCCGAGCAAAAGCGGCTAAAGGCCTCCCGCCCATGCCGCTGCGCCGTTCGGGCCGCTCCGGAAACGGGCCGGCCTTCCGTCTGAAAAGGAGCTCTCTTTGTCCGTATCCACAGGGAGCTGCTTTGGCGGCTCCCTGTGTCGTCTTCCCGGCAGAACCCAAATACAGACAAAGGAGAAATGAAGCATGAAGAAGTTCCTGTCCGCCCTGCTGGCCCTGTCCATGGTCTTTGCCCTGGCCGGGTGCAGCAATTCCGCCGAACCCCAGCCCTCCCCCTCCGACTCCGGCACCGAGGAGAGCTCCTCCCCTTCTCCCGCCCCCGCTGAGAACGTGGAGCTGATCGTCTTCGCCGCCGCCTCCATGACTGAGACCCTCACCGAGATCAGCGACCTCTACAAGGAGGTGGCCCCCAACGTCACCCTGTCCTTCAACTTCGACTCCTCCGGCAAACTGAAGACCCAGATCGAGGAGGGCGCCGACTGCGACCTGTTCATCTCCGCCGCCCAGCTGCAGATGAACCAGCTGGACAGCGCCGCCGATCCCTCGGTGAACACCGATGGGCTGGACTTCGTCCTCCAGGGCACCCGGGTGGATCTGCTGGAGAACAAGGTGGCCCTGGTGGTGCCTGACGGCAACCCCGCCGGCATCGAGTCCTTCCAGGACCTGCTCACCGACAAGCTGACCCTGCTGTCCATCGGCAATTCCGACGTGCCCGTGGGTCAGTACACCCTGGAGATCCTGGAGTACCTGGGCACCAGCGCTGACGAGCTGGAGGCCGCCGGTAAGATCACCTACGGCGGCAACGTGAAGGAGGTCACCACCCAGGTGGATGAGGCCGCCGCCGACGCCGGCATCGTCTATGCCACCGACGCCTTCTCCGCCGAGCTGACCGTGGTGGACACCGCCACCAGCGAGATGTGCGCCCAGGTCATCTACCCCGCCGCCGTGCTGAACATCTCCCAGCATCAGGACGAGGCCAAGGCGTTCCTGGAGTACCTCCAGGGCGACGAGGCCATGGCCGTGTTCGCTTCTGTCGGCTTTGCCGCCGCGGAATAAACCGCCTCTGTATTTTCCCATCCTCTTATTTTCCCCTATCCGTGGATCCCCTGAACCCAGGACCGCAGACAGAAAAAGACGCCGGACTGCTCACCCGGCGTCTTTTTCCTTCCTTCTCCGGTCAGTCTTTCCCGGCGGTCTCGTCCACTCCCAGGACCTCCTTCACCACCTCCAGGAACAGGTGGGCCGTGGGGTTCACGTTCTGCCGGTGCCAGGCCACCACATAGGTCCGGCCCGCGCTCTCCGAGTTGCGGATGGGCAATGTCTCCACATTGTCCGAGAAGAATACTTTGGTGATGGCCTGGGGCAGGATGGAGATGCCCAGCCCCGCCCCCACCGCCATGAGCACCGTCTCGGCGGTATCGTACCGGTTGGTGATGTGGGGCTCGTAGTTCATCTCCATGCACACCTTCCGGATCTGGGCATACAAGGCGGGGCCCTCCGCCTCCGAGATGGAGACGAAGCGCTCGTCCTTCAGCTTGGAAAAGTCCGCCGGGCCCGACGCCATGGGGTGCCCCTTGGGCAGGGTCAGGCACAGCTGGTCCACGTTGGAGATCAGGTAGTCGAAGGTATCCCCCATGGGCACCATGTCCCGCATGGCGAAGTAGAAGTCATGCTTGTTCTCATTCATGGTGATGGCCTGGCCCCGGCCGGTGGTGAAGCTGATGTCCACCAGAATGTCCGGATACCGCTTTGCAAAGGCGGACAGGCACTTGCTCAGCGTCTCGCTGGCGGTGGTCACCGCCGCGATGGCGATGTGGCCCTTGGAGCCCTCCTCCGTCTGCTTCACCCGGCAGATGGCGTCCTGGGCGGTCTCCACGATATCCATGGCATAGGGCAGAAACTCCCGTCCCGCGTCAGTCAGGGTGACGCTGCGCCGGTCCCGGAGGAACAGCCGCGCCCCCAGCTGCTTCTCCAACTCGTTGATATGGTGGCTGATGGAGGGCTGGGTGATGCCGTTGCGCTTGGCCGCCTCGGTGAAATTCAGCGTCTGCGCCACGGAGATAAAGTAATTCAGCTGGTTCATGTCCATTGGGGCGATCCCTCTTTCTCGTCTCATCCGCGCGGGCTCACAACCATTTGTTGTCAGCGGGCCGTGCCTACAACACTTCAGTGACATTATCCCTTTTTTCTTGCCTTTCGTCAATAGTGCATATATAATCAATCATAGAATCTGGGTTTTTCGTGATACTGTCCTTTTTTGATCCCGCCGCGCCGCCGCCGCGCATCCTTCCGCCTGCGCACCGAGCCGGACCGGCGGAGCCAGTCTGATCTCGCGCCCGGACGCGAGGACAAAGGAGGCCTTTCCATGATCAACAAGTGTTCCATCTGCGGCGGCAAGCTGGACGCCCTGTTCCCCCTGCTGGCCGAGCACCCCAAGAACAAGATCTGCTCCGCCTGCAGCATCCAGAAAAGCTACATCGTCGACGCCGCCAACCGCAACGACGCCGCCGCCCTGAAGGAGGCCGCCCAGGCCTTTCTGGAGCGCACCTGCGTGTCCACCACCGACGAGGTCAAGGCGGATATGCAGATCATCATCAAGCGCTTCGAGGGCATGCTCCTTCAGTCCCAGGAGGAGGCGGGCGAGAGCATGCTCCACGACGTCCCCACCACCGCCAGCGACCATCTGGAGGGCCACAGGATCGTCAAATACTGCGGCAACGTGGGCTCCAGCGCCGCGGTGCTCATCGCCGCCCTCCAGCCCGGCCGGGAAAGCTCGGCCCACATCGCCAGGCTGAACAACCGCCAGCAGATGCTCGTGCAGGCCAAGGCCCTGGGCGCCAACGCCCTGATCAACTGCGCGACCAATTTCGTCACCCTGAACAGCACCTATCTGCTCATCTCCAGCTCCGCCGACGCCGTGGTCGTGGAATGACCGCCGCGTCTGTTCTCCCCCCGATCCATTCCCCCGCGAAAGATCCGCACGCCGGAAGGCGTGCGGATCTTTTATTTTCCGCGTTCTTCCTCTCCGGCCGTGCATTTCCCTGCCGGTTTTGGGAAATAGTAAGGCAAGCGGCAGTCACTGCAAACTTTTGGGAAAGGAAGTGTGCCTATGTCCCCATCCCCCATCCAGATCCGCTCCGAGATCGGCCCGCTGCGTAAAGTGCTGCTCCACCGCCCCGGTCAGGAGCTGGAAAACCTCGTGCCCGACACCATCGAGCGGCTGCTCTTTGACGACATCCCCTATCTCAAGCTGGCTCAGGAGGAGCACGACCGCTTCTGCGAGGTGCTGCGCTCCTGCGGCGCCGAGGTGGTCTACCTGGAGGACCTGGTCGCGGAATCCATCACCGACGACGAGGTCAAGCGCCAGTTCATCCTGGACTATATCGCCGACGCGGGCATCCACGGCGAGAAGCGCACCGCCATGATCACCGACTATTTCCTGGGCATGTCCACCAGGAACATGGTGCTCAAGATGATGGCCGGCATCCGCAAGTCGGAGATCCGCGGCTACGGAAAGAAGAACCTCACCGACTACCTCAGCGACTACTACCCCTTCGTCATCGACCCCATGCCCAACCTCTATTTTACCCGGGACCCCTTCGCCTGTCTGGGCAGCGGCGTGTCCATCCACCGGATGTTCACCGCCACCAGGAGCCGGGAGACCCTGTTCGCCGACTATATCTTCCGCTACCACCCCGAGTACAGCCAGGTGCCGGTGTACTACTCCCGCTCCTATGAGCGCCCCATCGAGGGGGGCGACATCCTGGTGCTCAGCAGCCAGGTCGTCGCCGTGGGCATCTCCCAGCGCACCCACCCGGTGGCCATCGAGCGGCTGGCCAAACAGCTGCTCAAGCCCGAGGCCGGCTTCCGCCAGGTGCTGGCCATCGACATCCCCAAGGCACGCAGCTTCATGCACCTGGACACCGTGTTCACCATGGTGGACGCAGACAAGTTCACCGTCCACCCCAACATCCGGGAGGACCTGCGCCTGTTCGTGCTGGAGGACGGGGGCAGCGGCCACCTGTCCATCACCGAGGAGCACGGCAAGCTGGAGGATGTGCTCCGGGAGCACCTGAATCTGGACAAGGTCACCCTGATCCCCTGCGGCGGGGACAGCCCCATCGACGCCGCCCGGGAGCAGTGGAACGACGGCTCCAACACCTTCGCCGTGGCCCCGGGCAAGGTCATCGTCTACGACCGCAACTACACCACCAACCGTCTGCTCAACGACTACGGCATCCAGACCCTCACCATCCCCAGCTCCGAGCTGGCCCGGGGCCGGGGCGGCCCCCGGTGCATGACCATGCCCCTGCAGCGGGGCGGTCTGGACTGATCCAAATTTACTGTAAAGGAGAATCACCATGCCTGTGAACATGAAAGGAAAGTCCTTCCTCACCCTGATGGACCTCTCCCCCCTGGAGATCCGCCACCTGCTGGACCTGTCCCACGACCTGAAGGCCAAAAAGCGCGCCGGCCTGCACGGGGAGGCCCTGAAGGGCAAGAACATCGTGCTGCTGTTTGAAAAGACCTCCACCCGCACCCGCTGCGCCTTTGAGGTCGCCGTCCACGACGAGGGCGGCCACGTCACCTTCCTGGACCCCGGCAGCTCACAGATGGGCAAGAAGGAATCCATGGAGGACACCGCCAAGGTCCTGGGCCGCTTCTTCGACGGCATCGAGTACCGGGGCTACGACCAGGCGGTGGTGGAGTGCCTGGCCCGCCACAGCGGCGTGCCCGTCTACAACGGTCTGACCGACGTGGACCACCCCACCCAGATCATCGCCGACATGATGACCATGGAGGAGCACCTCCACAAGCCCCTGTGCCACTGCAAGGTGGTCTTCGTGGGCGATGTGCGCAACAACATGTGCTACGCTTGGATGTACGGCTGCGCCAAGATGGGGGTGGACTTTGTGGGCTACGGCCCCAAGGCCCTCATCGACGGGGTAGACCAGGACGTGCTGCGCCAGGCCACCGAGCAGGGCCGCCTGACCGGCTCGAGCATCACCATCACCGACGACCCCGCCGCCCTGAAGGGGGCCGACGTGCTCTACTCCGACATCTGGGCCTCCATGGGCGAGGAGGCCCTCATCCCCGAGCGGGCCAAGCTGCTGGCCCCCTTCCGCATCGACCAGAAGATGCTGGAGTCCACCGGCAACCCCGACGTGCTGTTCATGCACTGCCTGCCCTCCTTCCACGACCTGGAGACCACCCTGGCCGAGCAGTGGGAGCAGCAGGGGGTGGACATCCGGGAGGTCACCGACGAGGTCTTCCGGGGCCCCCGCTCCGTGGTGTTCGACGAGGCTGAGAACCGGATGCACGCCATCAAGGCCATCCTGGTGGCCACCCTGTGAGCGGGAGCGAGCGGGCCGTCAAGGTCGTGGTGGCCCTTGGCGGCAACGCCCTGGAGGACAAGGCCCTCCCCCCCACCGCGGAATCCCAGCTTCAGGTGGTCAACCGGACTGCCAACTACCTGGCACAGCTCTCCTGTGAAGGATATGAGCTTGCCATCGTTCACGGCAACGGCCCCCAGGTGGGCCGCATCCTGCTGGCCTCCGAGGCGGCCGCCCAGGTCACCCCGGCCATGCCC
This sequence comes from uncultured Oscillospiraceae bacterium, assembly GCA_944386865.1. Classification (GTDB taxonomy): domain Bacteria; phylum Bacillota; class Clostridia; order Oscillospirales; family Oscillospiraceae; genus CALXCT01. The sequence goes on from CALXCT010000139.1 coordinate 27,721, forward strand.
TTCGACGTGTGCGGCGCCATGAGCCAGGGCTATATCGGCTACCACATCCAGCAGGGGATGCGCCGCGCCCTGAAGGAGCGGGGGCTGAACATCCCGGTGGTCACCGTGGTCACCCAGGTGGTGGTGGACGAGCAGGACCCCGCCTTCCAGAACCCGGTCAAGCCCATCGGCCCCTTCTACAGCAAGGAGGAGGCCCTGAAGCTGGCCACCGAGCAGCGCTACGCCATGCGGGAGGACGCGGGCCGGGGCTGGCGGCGGGTGGTGCCCTCCCCCCGCCCGGTGCGCATCGTGGAGATCGGCACCCTCCAGACCCTGTGGTCCACCACCATCTCCATCGCCTGCGGCGGCGGCGGCATCCCGGTGGTGGAGCAGCCCGACGGCTCCCTGAAGGGGGTGGCGGCGGTGATCGACAAGGACTTGGCCGCCATGGAGCTGGCTATCGAGATGGACGCCGACATCCTGATGATCCTCACCGAGGTGCAGGAGGTGGCCCTGAACTTCCGCACCCCCCAGGAAAAAAAGCTGGAGCTGGTCTCCGTGTCTGAAATGGAAGGCTATGTAAAGCAGGGGCACTTTGCACCCGGCAGCATGCTGCCCAAGGTGGAGGCCGCCCTGGGCTTCGTCCGCTCCGGCCACGGCCGGCGGGCGGTCATCACCTCCCTGGACCGCTGCCTGGACGCCCTGCAGGGCAGGTGCGGCACCTGGATCAGCGGCTGACCTCACACCCAAGGAAAGGACAGACCCATGAAACGATTCAAAATGCCCACGGCCTATACCATCCTGCTGGCCATCATCATCGTCATGGCCGTGCTGACCTTTGTCCTCCCCGCCGGGCAGTACCAGTACACTGACGAGGGGCAGCCCATCGCAGGCACCTATGAGGAGATCCCCTCCAACGGCCAGGGGCCGGGCGCGGTGGTGCTGGCCCCCCTCCAGGGGCTCTATGAGGCCATCGAGATCGCCGTGTTCATCCTGACGGTGGGCGGCTTCCTGGGGGTGATGGGCAAGACAGGCGCCATCGACGCGGGCATCGCCGCCATCATCGTCCGGCTCAAAGGCCGGGAAAAGCTGCTCATCCCCATCCTCATGTGTGCCTTCGCCCTGGGGGGCACCACCTTCGGCATGGCGGAGGAGACCATCGCCTTCTATCCCCTGCTGCTGCCCATCATGCTCTCGGCGGGCTACGACGCCATCACCGCGGTGGCCGTCATCCTGCTGGGGGCCGGGGTGGGGGTGCTGGGCTCCACCGTCAATCCCTTCGCCACCGGCATCGCCTCCGGCTTCGCCGGCATCTCCCTGGGCCAGGGCATGGTGCTCCGGCTCATCATCCTGGTGGTCTGCCTGGTGGTGGCCATCCTCTTTGTGATGTCCTACGGCGAGCGGGTGCGGGCCCACCCGGAGCTGTCCCTGCTCCGCCGGCGGGGCCACCCGCCGGAGCAGTTCGTCACCCAGCAGACCGGAGGGGACACCGCCATGACACCCCGGCGCAAGGTGGCCCTCATCCTCTTCGCGCTGACCTTCGCCGTGATGATCTACGGCGTGATCCCCTTCTCCGACGTGGGCATCACCATCCTGCCCACCTTCGGGTGGTGGTTTTTGGAGCTGTCCGCCCTGTTCTGGGTGGCCTCGGTGGTCATCGGCCTGATCTACCGCCTGCCGGAGCTGGACATCGTGGACGGCTTCGTCAACGGGGCGGGAGAGCTGCTGGGGGTGTCCTTCATCATCGGCATCTCCCGGGGCATCACCGTGGTGATGAACAACGGCGGCCTCACCGACACCATCCTCCACTGGGGAGAGCAGTCCCTGACCGGCATGGGCTCCGTCCCCTTCATCCTGGTCAGCTATGTCATCTATCTGGTGCTCTCCTTCCTCATCCCCTCCACCTCGGGACTGGCCACCCTGTCCATGCCCGTCATGGCCCCCCTTGCCGACTTCTCCGGCGTGGGCCGGGACCTCATCATCACCGCCTTCCAATCCGCCTCCGGACTGGTCAACCTGGTCACCCCCACCTCCGCCGTGGTGATGGGCGCGCTGGCCATCGGCCGGGTGCCCTACAACCAGTGGCTGAAATTCGTGTGGAAGCTGCTGGCGGTCTTCCTCCTCCTCTCCCTGCTGCTGATGGTCGCCCAGCAGCTGCTGTGACCCTCCCCCAGGCCCCCCGGGCCGCCGGACCGCCGGCGGCCCGGGGGGCCGTGCGCGTCTTTCACAGAATACCGAACCTCCGCCGCCCCCTTTTTTGTCCAGTCCGGAGAGATTCGCTTTTTTCTCCCCGCCCCCCGGTTTCGCCCTTGACTTTCCAACGCCGCCCGCTATAATAGTTCTATATGAAACAAGTTTTCGTTATATTTTACCATGGATTTAAGGAGGCGATGAGGTGGGGACAAGACCCTTGTCCATGGCCCACGAGATCCGCACACTGGACCACATGATGATGCGCAATTTCGTGGCCATCATGAAGCGCACCGGGCTGGATGAAGTGACCGCGATGCACGGCTGGATCCTCTCCTACCTTTACTTACACCAGGACCGTGACATCTTCCAGCGGGACATCGAGGCGGAGTTCTCCATCCAGCGCTCCACCGTCACCAACATCCTCCAGCGGATGGAGCGCAAGGGGCTGATCTGCCGGCAGTCGGTGGACAGCGACGGGCGGCTGAAAAAGATCGTGCTCACCCCCGAGGGCACCGCGGCCCACCTGGCCATGGTCCCCGTGGTCCGGTGGCTGGACCGGCAGCTGGTGGAGGGTATCTCCCCGGTGGAGCTGAATTTCTGCCGGGAGACGCTGAACAAGCTGCGCCGCAATGTGGTCAAAAGTTTAGAACAGCAGGAGCAGATACCATGATCAAAACACTTTCCAAACAGCTGGGGGAGTTCAAAAAGGACTCCCTGCTCACTCCCCTCTTTATGGTCCTGGAGGTCCTGATGGAGACCATCATCCCCCTGCTGATGGCCTCCATCATCGACGACGGCGTGGAAAAGGGCGACATCCGCCACATCTGCGTGGTGGGCGCCGGCATGGTGGTGCTGGCCGCCATCGGTCTGGCCGCCGGCGTGCTGGGCGGCGCCTACGGCGCCAGGGCCTCCGCAGGCCTGGCCCGCAACCTGCGCCAGGCCATGTTCGAGAACATCCAGACCTTCTCCTTCGCCAGCATCGACAAGTTCTCCACCTCCAGCCTCATCACCCGGCTGACCACCGACATCACCAATGTGCAGAACGCCTACCAGATGATCCTGCGCATGTGCGTCCGGGCGCCCATCAGCATGATCTGCGCCATGGCCATGGCCTTCTTCCTCAGTCCGGAGCTGGCCTGCGTGTATCTGGTGGCGGTGATCGTGCTGGGCATCATCCTGGCCCTCATCATGCGCCGGGCCACCGTCTACTTCAAGCAGGCCTTCCCCAAGTACGATGACCTCAACGCCAGCGTGCAGGAGAACGTCTCCGGCATCCGGGTAGTGAAGGCCTACGTGCGGGAGCAGTTCGAGACCTCCAAGTTCATGACCGCCAGCCGCAACATCTACAACATCTTCGTCAAGGCCGAGCGCCAGGTGGTCATCACCATGCCGCTGATGTTCGGCACGGTGTTCACCTGCATCCTGCTCATCAGCTGGCTGGGCGCCAAAATGATCGTCTCCAGCGGCCAGACCGCTCTGACCACCGGCGAGCTGACCAGCCTGCTGGCCTACTGCATGAACATCCTCATGTCCCTGATGATCCTGTCCATGGTCTTCGTCATGGTCACCATGTCGATGGCCAGCGCCCAGCGTATCGCCCAGGTGCTGGAGGAAAAAAGCGAGCTGGAGAACCCCGCCGACCCCATCTTCGAGGTGCCCGACGGCTCCATCCGCTTTGACCACGTCTCCTTCCGCTACAACGAGACCTGCGAGTCCCCCGTCCTCAACGACATCTCGCTGGACATCCGCTCCGGCGAGACGGTGGGCATCATCGGCGGCACCGGCAGCGGCAAGACCAGCCTGGTCAACCTGATCAGCCGGCTGTACGACGTGTCGGCGGGCGCCATCTATGTGGGCGGGCACGACGTGCGCTGCTATGACATGGAGGCACTGCGCAACCAGGTGGCCGTGGTGCTCCAGAAGAACGTGCTCTTCTCCGGCTCGGTGATCGAGAACCTGCGCTGGGGCAACGAGCACGCCACCCGGGAGGAGTGCGTCGCGGCCTGCCAGGTGTGCTGCGCCGACGAATTTATCTCCAAAATGCCCGACGGCTATGACTCCCACGTGGAGCGGGGGGGCGCCAACCTCTCCGGCGGCCAGCGGCAGCGGCTGTGCATCGCCCGGGCCCTGCTGAAAAAGCCCCGGGTGCTCATCCTGGACGACTCCACCAGCGCGGTGGACACCGCCACCGACGCCAAGATCCGCACGGCCCTGTCCACCCAGCTGGCTGACACCACCAAGATCATCATCGCCCAGCGGGTGTCCAGCGTGCAGTCCGCCGACCGGATCATCGTCATGGACGACGGCGCCGTCTGCGGTTTCGATACCCACGAGCGCCTGCTGGAGACCAACGCCATCTACCGCAGCGTGTATGAGTCCCAGACTCAGGGCGGCGGCGACTTCGACGAAAACGGAGGTGAGGACTGATGCCCGCCATGAATCACGGCCCCAAGGGCCCCGCGCAGCGCATGCGCCCCAGGGTCCGGGTGGAGAATCCCGGCCAACTCATCAGCCGTCTGCTGGGCTATATCGGCAGAAAGTATCTCATCCACTGCATTCTGGTGGTGCTGTGCATCTTCGCCAGCGTGTTCGCCATGGTGCAGTCCACCCTGTTCACCAAGACCCTCATCGACGACTATATCTCCCCCCTGCTGCTCTCCTCCGCCCCCGACTTCGCTCCCCTGGCGGCGGCCATCACCCGGGTGGCCGTGTTCTGTGCCGTGGGCATCCTGGCCGCCCTGCTGCAGCAGCAGCTGCTGGTGAACATCACCCAGGGCACCCTGCGCAACCTGCGCAACGATCTGTTCTCCCGCATGCAGAAGCTGCCCATCAGCTACTTCGACACCCACTCCCACGGCGACATCATGTCCATCTACACCAACGACATCGACACCCTGCGCCAGATGATCAGCCAGTCCCTGCCCCAGATGCTCAACAGCGGCATCTCCATCGTGAGCGTCCTGCTGAGCATGCTGTTCCTCAATCTGCCCCTCACCTTCGTCTCCCTGCTGATGATCGGCGTGATGCTGCTCTGCTCCAAGAAGCTGGTGGGGCTGAGCGGCACCTACTTCCTCAAGCAGCAGCGGGATCTGGGCACCGTGAACGGCTACATCGAGGAGATGATGGACGGCCAGAAGGTCATCAAGGTCTTCTGCCACGAGGAGCAGGCCACCCAGGAGTTCAAAAAGCTCAACGACCAGCTCTTTGACAGCGCCTACAACGCCAACCGCTTTGCCAACATCTTCTTCCCTGTGGTCATCCAGCTGGGCAACCTGAGCTATGTGGTGTGCGCCATCGTGGGCGGCATCATGGCCCTGAGCGGCTTCTGGGGCTTCTCCCTGGGCGGGCTGGTGAGCTTCCTCACCTTCAACAAGAGCCTCAACTCCCCCATCGGCCAGATCAGCCAGCAGCTCAACTCGGTGATCATGGCCCTGGCGGGCGCCGACCGGATCTTCCGCCTGCTGGACGAGGATGAGGAGGTCAACGACGGCTACGTCACCCTGGTCAACGCCAAGGTGGAGGCCGACGGCTCCATCACCGAGAGCGAGCACCGTACCGGCACCTGGGCCTGGAAGCACGTACACCAGACGGACGGCACCGTGGACTATGTCCCCCTGAAGGGCGACGTGACCTTCGACCACGTGGACTTCGGCTATGTCCCGGGCAAGATCGTCCTGCACGACATCTCCATGTACGCCACTCCCGGCCAGAAAATCGCCTTCGTGGGCTCCACCGGCGCGGGCAAGACCACCATCACCAACCTCATCAACCGCTTCTACGACATCCAGGACGGCAAGATCCGCTACGACGGCATCAACATCAACAAGATCAACAAGGATGATCTCCGCCGGTCTCTGGGCATGGTCCTCCAGGACACCCACCTGTTCACCGGCACAGTGATGGAGAACATCCGCTTCGGACGGCTGGACGCCACCGACGAGGAGGTCATCGCCGCAGCCAAGCTGGCCAACGCCGACGCCTTCATCCGCCGCCTGCCCCAGGGCTACCAGACCGTGCTCACCGGCGACGGCGCAAGCCTCAGCCAGGGCCAGCGGCAGCTGCTGTCCATCGCCCGGGCCGCCGTGGCCGATCCCCCGGTGCTCATCCTGGATGAGGCCACCTCCTCCATCGACACCCGAACCGAGAAGATCGTCCAGGACGGCATGGATAAGCTCATGGCGGGCCGCACCACCTTCGTCATCGCCCACCGGCTGTCCACCATCCGCAACAGCGACTGCATCATGGTGCTGGAGCAGGGCCGCATCATCGAGCGGGGCAGTCACGAGCAGCTGCTGGAGGAGAAGGGCCGCTACTACCAGCTCTATACCGGCAACAAACCCTCCGACCAGACCGCCTGATCCTCAGAGCAGAAGACGGCCCCCGCGGCATAGGCCGCGGGGGCCGTCTTGCTTTGTTTGGGCCACAGGCAGATCAGCCCTCCTGCTCCAGGTCCTTGGGGCCGAAGCCGTGGGGCAGCAGCTGGTCCAGGGTCAGCCGGACGAACGCGTGGTCCCCCCGGGCCACCAGCAGCACCAGGCCGGGGGCGAACTCGTACAGCATCTGGCGGCAGGCGCCGCAGGGCCAGCAGTAGTCCCTGGAATTGCCCACCACCGCCAGGCGCACCAGATCGTCCCGGTGTCCCTCGCTCACCGCCTTCACCAGCGCGGTGCGCTCGGCGCAGATGGTGGAACCGTAGGCCGCGTTCTCCACGTTGCACCCGGTGAACACCGTGCCGTCCTCACACTCCAGGGCCGCCCCCACGGGAAAGCCGGAATAGGGCACATAGGAATACTGCAGCATGCCGAAGGCGCGCTCCACCAGTTCACGGTCTGTCACATCCGCTCCTCCTCTCCTCCGAAGCCGCCGCGGCCCCCTCCGGGACGGCGCAGCAGCTCCAGCAGATAGTTCTCGTTCTCATGGGCGGCCCGCTCCAGCCGGGCGGATTTCTCCGCCAGGGCGGCGGCATATTCCGCCCGGCGCTCCAGCAGGCCGGTCACCCGCTCCAAAAACAGGTCCTCCCGGAAATCGGCCACGTGTCCCCCGCTGGGCATCTCCAGCAGCTGGAGGTAGTACTCTACCTTGGGGTCGTAGACAAGCCCCACCAGGGGCACCCCCATCCGGGCGGAGAAGATCAGGGTGTGCAGCCGCATGGAGACCACCAGCTCCGCCTGGCCGATCACCCCCATCAGCTCCTCAGGCTGCAGGCACTGCTCCAGCAGCCAGGCGGGCCGGGCCATCATGCCCCTCACCCGGCGGCTGATCTCCACGTCGTTGGGATGCTGCATCACCACGAAGACGATGTTCCGCCCGGTGCGCGCGCTCAGCTCGTCCAGGCTCCGGGCCAGCCGGGGCGCCATGGCGTCCATCCCCTTCCAGTTGCGGATGGACACCATCACCAGCGGGCGGTCCAGCGGGATGCCCGCCCCCTCCAGCAGCGCTCTGGCCCGCTGGGGCGGCACCCCGTCCAGAGTGAGCACCGGGTCGGCGGTGACGAACAGGTCGGGCCGGTCCACCCCCATCTCCCGCAGCTCCTGGGCGGAGTTCTCATCCCGCAGGGTCAGGCAGTCGGCCCCCAGGGCGGCCCGCCGCACCCGGCGGCGGTTGGCCGGACGGTCCACCGGGCCGATGCCGTTGGCATAGAACATCACCTTTTTCCCCAGCCGCTCCGCCAGGCGCACGATGGTCACATAGTAGATCAGGGAGCGGGTGGAGGTGCGGTCCTGAAGCAGGCTGCCGCCGCCGAACAGCAGCAGGTCGCACCGGCGCAGGGTACGGTACACCTTCCAGAGGTGGAAACGGTACACCGCCTCATAGCCGTAGCGCCGGCGGGTGTCCTCCGGGTCGTTGGACAGCACGGTGATGGCGATGTCCTGGTCCAGCGCGTCGATGTCGCTGTGGATGGCCTTGAGGATGGCCTCGTCCCCGGCGTTGGAGAAGCCGTAGTAGCCGCACATCACCACCCGATACGCCGGGGGCAGCACCGCCCGGTACGCCTTCATGCAGTCGGCCGCCATCCGCTTGACAGAATAGTACTCCATCACGGTCTGCCGCCCGTAGGCGCCCAGCCCGGCCCGCTCCTCCTGGCTCATGCCGGTGAACAGCCGGACCACGTCCTCCGTCAGCCGCTCCCGGTCGGACATGGGGCAGCCGCGGCAGCAGAAGTTGTTCTCCCGGGCCGACGCCAGCTTGTCCGGGCCGAAGATGCCCAGATAGCCCTCGTTGCCCGCCACGATCACCGGCTTTGCCGCTGCCATGGCCTCCAGCGCCGCCCGGGACACCCCCACGAACACCTGCCCGGCGGCCACGATCTCGTTGATGTCCGTCCTGGCCCCCGTCATCACCACGCAGCGGCGGCCCAGGCCGGCGTTGACCGCCTCCGCCCGGGCCTTCAGCTCCTCCAGCACATCGCCGCCGCCGGCGATGAGCAGCTGGATGCCGGGAACCCGGCGGGCAAGCTCAGGCGCGGCCTCGATCAGCTGCCGGGCCACCAGGGCCCGGCTCTCGTCCATCCGGCTGACGTAGGACAGGATGGGCGCCGCCCCGTCCAGACCGAACTGACGGCGCACCCGCTCCCCCGAGACCTCGGGGGAGAACTTGTCCGTGTCGATGCCGTTGACCGTGACGAAGATGTCCTTCTCCGGCACGCCGTAGTTGTCCATCAGATACTGCTTGATGTCCTCCGACACCGCCACCGTCTTTTCGCCCCAGTTGGTCACATACTTCAGGATGCCGCCTGTGTCGAACACCCAGTGGGCGGTGGTGACGAAGGGGAAATGCATGGTCAGCCGCAGCAGATGGCACAGAAAAGCCGGGATGCGGGCGTGGGCGTGGACCAGATCGGGCCGCTCCCGGCGGATGATCCGCCGCAGCAGCAGATAGGACTGCAGCATGCACCGCGCGTTGCGCCGGTGCATGGGCACCTGGTAGTGCCGGATGCCCGCCGCCTCCAGCTCGGGGACGAACACGCCCCCGTGGGCGGCCACGCAGATGTCGTGGCCCTCCTTCTTCAGCTGCTTGGCCAGCTCCACGATATGGGTCTCGGCCCCGCCGATATCCAGCCCCATGGTGGCCATCAGGATCTTCATGACAGGATCTCCGTGATGACGCACTCACACTTGACGTACTTGGTATAGATATAGCGGTAGGAGTTGGCGTTGATCTCATAGGTCCGGTTGACATAATATCTCCCGCCGCTGATCAGGCCGCTGCCCTCCAGGGTGAGGTAGACGTCGCTGCGGCCCTCCACCTCGGCGGTGGTGTAGCTGCCGTCGGTGAGGGTGGCGTTGAGCACATAGGGCTCCACCCGGATCTCCGTGATGGTGCCGATGGCGTTGCCGCTGTCGTTGTCCTGGTCGTAGACCGCGTCGCCCACGGTGAACTGCTCCACCAGCTCCTCCCGCACGCCGGGGATCTTCACCTCATAGGTGATGGAGGTGGTGGGAGTGGTGGGAGAGGTGTGCTCCTTCACGTTCCGCTTCAGGTAGAACGCCGCCGCCAGCACCACCACGATGGCGATGACCAGCAGGTCGATGACGCTCAGCTTGCCGAACAGGCGGCCCTGCCTGTCGATGATCTTCATCCCTGGCTCCCCCTTTCAATGGACACGATGGTGCCGGTGCCCGCATAGCCCGGGCCGCGCACCTGCACGGACACGCCGCACCGGATCAGGTAACCCCCGTCCACCATGATCTCGGTGGCGCTCTCGGTGCACTCCGACTCCAGCACCACGGTGGCCGTCTGGTAGCCGGGCACCGTCACCTGCCGGTAGGTCCCGCTCTCCATGTCGTGGGAGTAGGTGGTGGAGTCGGCCACGTCCACGCTGACCACGGTGCCCATCTCATACTTGCGCACCCCGTCCACGATCACGTCTCCCTCCCGGATCAGCTGGGCGGTGTCGCCGTACATCTGGGTCAACTCGATGGTGTAGCGCAGGTTGTGGGAGCCGGAGGCGGAGCCCGTCTCCGGCGCCTCTCCCCCGCCGCCTCCGCCGCCGATGGCGCCGGTCAGCCAGAGGAAGACCACCCCGCAGACGATCACAATGGCGATGATCACCAGGTCGAACAGGTTGGGCAGCCAGCCGGGCCGCCTGGTCTGTTTGCTGTTTTCCATGTCATGACTCTCCTTTCAGGGCGGCCCGATAGACCGACTCGATGTTTTTGGCGAAGATCTCGCCGGTGAAGCGCCGGCGGAAGATCTCCTCCGCCTTCGCGCCCATCTGCCTCAGGGTCTCCGGCTCGTCCATCAGCCGGGCCACGCACCGGGCCAGCGCCCTGGCGTCCCGGGCGGGGAACAGCAGGCCGTCCTGCCCGTCGTCGATCAGCCAGGGGTTGCCCCCGTAGTCGCTGACCACCGCGGGCAGCCCCATGCTCAGCCCCTCCAGGATGGACAGGCTGGAGGTCTCGGTCCCGAAGGAGGCGTTGAGCTGCAGGTCCAGAACGGACAGCACCTCCTCCACCCGGGAGACGAAGCCCAGAAAGCTCACCCGGCCGTCCAGCCCCAGCTGGGTACAGCGCTGCCGGACCTGGGGCTCGAAGCCCCCCACCCCGGCGATGAGCAGCCGCACCTTCCGGCCCTGGTCGGTCAGCTCCTTCACCGCCTCCAGGATGTCCAGGTGGCCCTTGTACTCCTCGATCCGGGCCAGGATGCCCAGCACGAACTCCCCATCCTCCACGCCGCAGATCCGGCGGGTCTGGGCCTGCTGCTCCGGCGCGGTGCGCGCCACCGGGGCCACCCCGTTCATCATGGTGGTGATGAGCTTGGGCGAGATGCCGGCGTCGGTGAGGTTCCGGGCGGCGGCGGGGCTGACGGCAATGATCCGGTCGGCGTAATGCTCGTTGACCAGCTTGTTCACCCAGCGCCCAGGCGGATACTTCAGCCGGGCGGGCACCGGGAAGGCGCAGTGGCGGGTATAGACCACCTTGCAGCCCATCTGCCGGGCGGCGAGGCGCCCGGACAGGGAGCCGTGGGTGTGCACGATGTCGGGCTTCACCCGGCCGATCAGCTCCTTCAGAAGGCGCACGTCCCGCCGGTCGAAGGAGCGGTCTGCCATGCCGTCCACCTCGTACACCTGCGCCCCCAGCGCCTCCAGCTCCGGGATGAGCAGGCTGCCCCGGGGCAGGGCCACCGAGACGTCGAACTGCGCCCGGTCCCGGTAGCGCAGATAGTTCATCAGCACCCGGCCCGCGCCGCCGATATTGGTATCGCTGATGATGTTCAGTACTTTCACTTCACAGTGCCCCCTTCTCCATTCCGGTGCGCCGGGCGAACAGCAATCCCACCGCCAGATAGATCCAGAACAGGAACAGCACCCGGTAATTATAAAAGGAGTGGTCGGTCATAGACTGGAGCAGGAAGCCGCACATCCCCGAGATGGAGGCCATCAAACCGTAGCGGCTGACCCGGTCGGTCTCCCGGCTGAGTGCCCCGCAGGTGACCCGGAAGAACAAAAACAGGATCACCAGGAAGATCAGCAGGCCGCAGATGCCGCTGTCACACATCAGCTGCAGGAACAGGTTGTGGGAGTGGGGCGCGGCCACCGAGTTATAGCTGTACGCCGGGTAGACCATGTTGAAGGCGGTCACGCCGGGGCCCACGCCGCACAGCCAGTAGTCCTTCAGCATGGACAGGGTGCCCAGCCAGATGGACAGGCGGTAGGAGGTGGAGCCGTCGGTCAGGTCGCCGATGCTGGTGAAGCGCTCGATCACCGTGTCCGGCATGACGAAGTACAGGGCCACCAGGGCGATGACCCCCAGCAGGATGAAGCGCCGGTCCATCAGCACCAGGAACACCGCCCCCGCCAGCAGCAGGCCCAGCCAGCCGCCCCGGGACATGGTCAGCAGCATACACAGGCACATCACGCCGAAGGCGCACAGGTAGAGCAGCCGGGGCAGCCAGCGCCGGGCCGACATCAGTCCGGCGGCGGCGAAGGGGATGACCAGCAGCAGGTATTCCGCCAGCACGTTGGGATTCTGCAGGGTGGCGTAGACCCGGGTGGTGATGGAGGAGAACATGTCGCTGTCCACCCAGGCGGCGGCCCCCTGCACCCCCAGCACATACTGGGAACAGCCGTAGAGGGACACCGCCACCCCCGCGGCCACCAGGCCCAGGGTCAGCCGGTCCAGCTGCTGCCGCGTGCCCACCACGTTGAGCAGCACGATGGTCCACAGCACGAAGAACACGGTGAGCACGCCGCCCTGGAGACTGCCCGACACGGTCACCGACAGGAAGGTGGCCGCCAGGTAGATCCCGGCGAAAATCAGCACATAGCGGTTCACCGGGGTATACACCAGCTGCCGCTGGCGGTCGCAGCCCAGGTTGAGAGCGAAGCTGGCCATGCCCAGCAGGGCCAGGGCCAGCACCGCCATGGTGGGCAGGATGGGGGCCAGCACCGCGGCCAGGGCGCACCAGAACCACTCCCGCCGGAAGATGCTGCCCTCCAGCGCCCGGTCCAGCCGCAGCAGGGAGAACAGCCGGCACAGCAGGCTGTGCAGCAGCAGCCACAGCCGGTAGAACACGCTGCCCCGGGCGCGCTCCTCCCCTCCCACGGGGGCCAGGAAGGCGGTGACGATCCGGCTGTGCTCCCACTGCTGTCCGCACCAGCGGCCCACGGCGGCCAGCGCCCGGTACAGCACGCTGCCCCGCAGCACCCCCATCAGTATCTGACTCATCGGCCAGACCTCCTCTCCTTGACCTTGTCCAGCATCAGCTTCAGCTCCGGCAGCCGCAGCAGGGCGGCCAGCAGGAAATACACCGCCACCCCCGTCACAGTGGGGGCGGCCACCGACAGCAGCTTGCCCGCCATGCCGTCCAGCACTCCGTCCACCGCCTCCAGCGCGGCCCAGGCGGCCAGAGCCATCACCACACTGGCCAGCGCCATTTTCAGCACGTCCAGGCAGAACCCGCCGGTGAACAGCTTCAGCCCCTTCTGGTGCAGGGGGATCAGCAGCACCAGGGCGTTGACGGTGGAGGACACCGCCGACGCCACCGCCAGGCCGGCCACCCCCAGGCGGTCGGTGAGCAGCATGCATCCGATGATGTTCACCAGCACGGACACGCAGCTGGCCACCAGGGGGGCGGTCCCCTCCCGGCGGGCGAAGTAGGCCCGGGCCAGGATGTTCTGCACCCCGTAGCCCGCCATGCCCAGGCTGACGAAGAACAGCGCCCGGGCGGTGACGTCCACCGACTGGCTGTCAAAGGCGCCGCCGCCGTAGACCAGGTCGATCAGCGGCCGGGAGACCACCATCAGCCCCGCCGTCATGGGGGCCACAAAGAACAGGCAGCCGTGGAGGGTGGAGCTCAGGGTCTCCCGGAACGCGGTCCGGTCGGCAGACACGTCCAGCCGGGAGAGCCTGGGGAAGATCACGTTGGTGATGGACAGCACGAACACCCCCGCCACGATCAGGTAGAGGTTGTTGGCCAGGTCGATGACCGACGCGCCGTCCCCCCCCATCAGGTGGGAGCCGAACCGGGCGTTGATCACCAGGTTGATGGGCTGGGCCCAGGTGCTCACCATGGCGGGCAGCACCAGCACCTGAACCTGGCGCATCCCCGGCGTGTTGGGCCGGGGATCGGGCAGATAGTACCAGCCCTTCTTCCGCAGGGCGGGGAGCTGGACCAGGGCCTGCATGGCCCAGGCGATCAGGAAGGTCACCGCCAGGCCGTACACCCCGAACCGCTCGTTCAGGGTGAGGAAGTAGAGGATGATGACCCCGTTGGACACCGTGCTGATCAGTGCGGGGACGTTGAACTCGTCCAGCGACTGGAGGATGCCCACAAAGGAGAAGGCGAGCCCGGTGAAGAACACCGTGGGGAACATGATCCGGGTCAGGTCGGTGCACAGGGCCACCGTCTCCGCGTCGAACCCGTCGGCCATCAGCAGCACCAGCGGCCGGGCCAGCAGCATCCCCGCCCCGCTCAGCGCCAGGGTGATCAGGGCGATCACCGTGAGAAAGTTGCCCGAGAAGTTGAACGCCTCCCGCCGCCCCTCCCTGCCCAGGTACCGGGTGAACACCGGGATGAAGCAGGCGGCGATGGCCGAGGCGAAGATCACGTCGAAAAACACCCGGGGGATCCGGCTGGCCAGCAGAAAGGCGTTGCTCTCCATGCCCAGGCCGTAGCTGACGGTGAGCAGGCGGTCCCGCAGCAGGCCCAGCACCTTGCCCAGCAGGGTGATGACCATCACCACGCTCACCGCTTTGACCGCGTTGTTCTCCCGGCCCTCCACGCTGCCGCCGCCCCCTTCCGTTCTCATTTTCCCCGCTCCCCCGCTTTGGACGGAGAAGCACACAGGTTTTTATATGATACCCTATAATTGTGAATTTTTCAACCGCGCCCGCCAGCTTTTCCCGTCTTTTCTCCGTTGAAATTCCGGACCGGCTCTGCTACAATACTGTGTAAATCCACCACCGCCACCGTCCCGTTTTTACCGATGCAAAGGAGTCTCTGATGTACAAAAAATTCCTCCGGCCCGCCGTCGCCCTGGCGCTGGCCCTGATCCTCACCGTCCCCGCCGTCTTCGCCTCCCCCGCGGGGGAGCAGGTCTGGCAGACCCAGACCACTCTCACCCAGGGCGTTACATACACCAACACCGTCTCCCTCCACCCCACCTATGGACGGGAGTCTCTTTATTCCCTCACCCTCTCCCCGGACAGCTCCGCCTTCCCCATCGTCGTCCCGGGAGACGGCACCATCTACTGGGGCGCCACCCTCAGCGGGGCCATCACCTACGCCAAGTCCCTGGGCTACCACGTGCTGGGCGGCATCAATGCCGACTTCTTCTCCACCTCCACCGGGGTCCCCCTGGGCATGGTCATCCGGGACGGGGAGTACCTCTCCAGCCCCGAGGGGCAGACCGCCATCCTCTTTCAGAAGGACGGCACCGTCCGGCTGGCCCAGCCCCAGGTCACCCTCACCCTCACCAACCAGGGGGGCAGCACCCTGGCCGCCAACGCCGGGCAGAGCGTCACCCTCACCCACTTCAACAAGCACCGCAACGGCGGAGGGCTGTACCTGTTCAGCGAGGACTTCTCCACCGTGTCCACCCGCACCTCCACCGCCGGGTGGATGGTGCGTCTGAAGGTGGTGGAGGGGACGCTGTCCATCGGCTCCTCCGTGACCCTCCAGGTGGAGGACGTGTTCCTCACCGACGGGGAGACCTATCCCCACGCCCAGCCCATCGGGGAGGGGTACTTCCTCCTCTCCGCCGACGCCGCCGCCGGGCTGGACGGCGAGTTTGCCAAGTTCGCCGTGGGCGACACCGTGACCCTCACCGCCTCCTGTGACGACCCCGCCCTGCTGGAGACCGCCTGGGCCTGCGGCGGCGGCGACATCCTGGTGCAGGACGGAGCCCTCACCGACTCCTCCGGCTGGGACAGCGCCATCTCCGCCTCCCGCAACCCCCGCACCCTGCTGGGGGTGAAGGCGGACGGCACCATCCAGCTCACCGTGGTGGACGGGCGCAAGAGCAGCCACTCCAACGGGCTGTCCCTGAAGCTGGCCGCCCAGGAGCTGCTGGAGCAGGGCTGCGTCACCGTGATCAATCTGGACGGGGGCGGCTCCTCCGCCATGAGCGTCAACACGCCGGGGGACGACCTGTGCCACGTGGTCAACAGCCCCTCCGACGGCTCCCTCCGGCGCTGCTCCACCTACATCCTGTTCGTCTCCACCGACCCCGCCACCGGCGTGCCCGCCCGGCTCCATCTGGAGCAAAACGGCGCGGTGGTCTTTGCCGGGGCCAGCCTGGACCTGTCCCAGGTGCTGGCCGCCGACGCCTCCGGCTACTTCACCCAGACCCCCGCCGACGTGACCCTGTCGGTGGCCGGGACCTGCGGCACGCTGGAGGGCGCCGTCTACACCGCCTCTGCCCCCGGCGTGGAGACCGTCACCCTCACCTCCCCCTCCACCGGCGCCACTGGCACCGCCCGGATCTATGTGGTGGACTCTTTGTCCACCCTCTCGGTCACACAGGATGACGGCACCGCCTCCATCACCTCTCTGTCCCTGGAGCAGGGGGAGAGCACGCAGCTGCACGTCAGCGGTACCTGGAATGGCTTCCCGGTGGCCCTCGCCGACACGGCGGCCGCCTGGTCGGTGAGCGGCGACATCGGCGCCGTCACCCCCGAGGGCCTGTTCACCGCCGGCCTGCTCTCCGGTATGTCGGGCACGGTTGACGTCTCCTGCGGCGGGCAGTCGGTCTCCCTGAAGGTGGCCCTGCCCGTGGCCTTCCAGGACATTGAGGACAGCTGGGCCAGGGACTTCATCATCAGCCTGGCCGACCAGGGCATCGTGGGCGGCGTGCACACCGACGCGGGCACCATGTACTACCCCAACCAGAACATCACCCGGCAGGAGTTCTTCGTCATGCTGTGCAACATCCTGAAGGTGGACCCCGCCGCCTACGCCGGGGTGGAGCTGCCCTTCGCCGACGCGGACCAGATCCCCTCCTGGTCGGTC
>CALXCT010000140.1 GCA_944386865.1 uncultured Oscillospiraceae bacterium
TCCGGCCGGCAGTGGCAGCCGAAGATCCGGGGCAGCCACCGGCAGATCAGCCCGCGCACATCAGGGCGAAGCTGAGCCCGGCCAGGATGATCACCAGGTAGTACAGGACATACAGCCCCACCGCCACCAGCGCACCGATGCCCGCCGCCTTGGCCGTCTTGGGCTTGGTGTCCTTCCACACCAGGAACAGCACCAGTCCCACGATGGGGATGCAGCAGCCCAGCACGCCCCAGCCGATGCCGCCGTTGTCCTCCACCGGCGGGTTGCCGTTCTGCGCCGTCCCGCAGGTGGGGCAGACCGCCGCCCGGTCGTCGATGAGAGAGCCGCATTTCCTGCAATATGCCATATCCATCTTCCCTTCTGTCTGTGATTGCTCCGAGGAGGGTGTATGCTGCCGCCATTATATCGGATCGCGAAGGAAAATGCAAGTCCGCCCGCGACCCGCGCGGGGCCTTTCTGGGCCCGGCTCTCCGAGGGACCTGTCAGCGGCCCATGACCCGGGCCATCTGGACCATGGTCACCGCCACCTCGGCGCGGATGGCGGTGCTGCCGGGGGCGAAGGTGCCGTCGTCATTGCCCCCGAAGATGCCCAGCTGCCAGCACAGGGTGACCCCGTCCTTGGCGTAGTCCGCGATGGAGCCGCCGTCGGCAAAGCTGGGGGTGCCGGTGTTCACCGGGGCGGCGGAATACGGATAGCGGGTCAGGAACGCCCCGAACAGGGCGGCCATATCCTGGCGGGTGATGGCCGCCTCGGGGTCGAAGCCGTCCAGCATGGCGGACGGGATCAGCCCGCTCTGCTCAGCCCAGGCCACATGGCCGTCGTACCAGTTGCCGCCCGAGACCGTGGGCAGGATGTCCCCGGAGAACTGGAACAGCACCGCCAGGAACTCGGCGTAGGTCATGTTGTTCTCCGGGGCGAAGGTGCCGTCCCCGTTGCCCGCGAACAGCTTCTTTTCCGCCACCGTCTCCACGAAGCTGTAGTACCAGTCGCCGGGGGAGACGTCAGTGAAGGTCGCCCCCGGCGTCCCGGTGACGGTGACGCAGGCGGTGAACACGGCGGCGGCGCCGTCCTCCGTGCGGACGGTGATATCCTCCTGATAGGTCCCCGGCGCCAGATCCGCCCTGGGCGCGACCGTGAGGTCGCGGAAGGACCCGGCCCGCACTCCCGCCAGGCCGAGCCTGGCCTCGACGGTGAAGTATTGAGACACGGGCTGGATCAGATCCACGGTGAGATCCCCGGTGTTGTACACCCGGACCGTCTGGGCCCCGGGGAGCGTGTCCCCCGCCGCCATGGAGCCGAACTCCAGAGCGCCGGACCGGATCTCCAGCCGGGACCCCTCCGTGATGGTATAGCGCACGGGCAGGATGTACTCCCCGCCGTCCTGCCGCGTGGTGATATACAGCGAGTCCTCATGGCTTCCCACCGACTCGAACTCGGTATTGGGGGCCACCTGGACGGTCATGCTCGTCCCCGGCTCCAGACTGTCGCTGGTGCTTCCCAGGCCGTACATATTGAAAAGCACCGTCACATCCAGCCGCTCCGTCCCGGTGTTGGTGATGGTGACCGTCCTGGGGGAGACGCTCTCGTCCCTGGCCAGGGTGCCGAAGTCCAGGGCGGAGGGGGAGATGGTCAGGCCGCACAGCTCCGCCGTCCCGCCAGACTCCCCGGCCCCGCCGGACTCCCCGGCCCCGCCCGGCTGCGCGGTCCCGGCGACGATCTCAAAGGTGACGGTGAGGGGGATCTCATGGAGGATGTGGTCATAGGAGCCGTCATACTCCTGGAATCTGGGCGCCACATGGGCGGTGTACTTCCCGGTGGGCAGCGTGGAGGTGTCCGGCTCCTGGGCCTCGTCCCCCACATAGCGCACGGTCCAGTGGAGCGTGAGCTGCCCTGTGCTCCCGCTGTCGACGCCGGCGGAGCCGATGTTGAACTCGTTCTGGAAGGACGCCGTGAGGATATACTGCCCCGACGGCGTGATGTAGTTGACGCCGTCGTTTTGGGCGGTGGACACCTGCGCCCAGGTGGTGGCAAAGGAGAAGTCGCTGTCGGTGTTGTTGGTCATGGTGGTCTGCTCCGCACCGGAGCAGCTGCCGAAGTACCGGCCGTTGGGGCTGGCGAACCGGTCGGTGGAGATCTGGCCCAGGTCAAAGGCCGTCTGCCCGACCTCATAGGCGGGGAGCACTTCGTAGGCAAAGGTCAGGGGGAGCCCCGTCACGCCGGAAGACGTGGTCACCCACAACATGACCGTGGCGGTAAACGACCCGAAGAGGGTGTTGCTCCTGGGTACGCTGAAGGACACGTACATGGAGTGGGTGCTGCTCTCCCGGGGGCGAGGGTGAACGTGCTGCTGCCGCCGGAAAGCTCCCGGACCACCACGGAGTGGGAGGAGACGCAGTCGGTCGTCTCCGCGGTGATCGACTGGATGGTCACCGGCTCGTCCCCCTGGTTGATCAGGGTAAATTCATAGCGGGGCGGGAAGTCCGTGTCCGTGCCCACCGCGGCGCCCACCTTCTTCGGTGCGAAGGTGCCCAGATCGTACGACGACTGGCTCGGCGCCAGGGGCGGCCCAGCCTCCTCCGCCGCGGCCGGCAGGCAGGCCAGCGACAGGACAAGGCAGAAGGCCAGCAGCAGGGACAGTGCCCGGGAGTTCCGTTTTTTCATGGCAGTTTCCTCCTTTCCGATCTCATTTGCCGGTCCCCCTCTCCCTGCGGCGGCGGCGGAGGGGGGCGCCCGCTTTCTCTGCCTCCATGATAGCACATCTCTCCGGAAAAAGCACGCCCTCCGGGGCGGCCGGAGCGGATCTTTCCGCAAAAAACGGGAGGGCGCGCCGGCGTCCTCCCGTTTCGTCTCCTACGGCCTGTCCGCCGCGATCTTCATGTTCTGATACCGGTGCTCCAGATACGCATCGCCGTAGTGCTCGTCCAGGAACCGCTCCACGGCGGTATGGGGGTCCGTATCCCCCGCCTGCCGCTCCCCGTAGCGCCACAGGGCGGCCAGGGAGAGGGCGATGTCCGCCACCATCAGCACGGTGACCACCAGCACGAAGGCCTTGTGCTTCCGGTTGATGAACCGCTCCACCAGGCCGCTCATCCAGGGGTAGAGCACCTTCACCCACACCACCGCCGCCATGCCCCAGAACAGGCAGTACAGCAGGTTCACCCGGCCGGCGAGATTGAACCGGAAGGCGCTGTAATCCCAGAAGATGACGCCGAAGACCTTTTCCCCCGCCCAGCTGCACAGGAACTCGTAACAGCCCCCCAGCAGCGCGCCGGACAGGAAGATATACCGGTCGTTCCTGCCGCTCAGCCGGTGGAGCAGCACCGTCATCAGCACCGCCCCCAGGCCCCAGATGGCGCTGAACTGCCCGTAGAGCAGGCCGCTGCGGCTCATCCAGGTCCCGGTGGTGAGCCCCACGAACACGATCTCCACCGCCGCCCCCACCAGAGAGGCCAGCAGAAAGATCCAGAACAGCTTGAGCAGCTTGTGCCGGGTCTCCCGCACCTCGTCCCGGACGCTCACATAGGCCCGCTTGACCAGCATGGACCTCCCTCCGTTCTTCTCCAGATGACACCATGATACAAAAGGCGGGGAATTCTGTCAATGCTCCCTGCCGGGGCGGGACTGCTCCGCCGTCTCCAGCCCCATCACCGCCATGCTGTGGCGCATATGGATGGCCATGGCGTGGCGGGCTCCCTCCCCGTCCCGGCGGGCGATGAACTCCAGCAGCAGGGCGTGGTCCCGCAGGGTGTCCTCCGCCAGGCGGTCGGGGTGCTCCCCCGCCGCCACGGCGGTCTCCACCGCCTGGTGGATCATGGGCAGCAGGCGGAGCATGAACTCATTGTGGGCCGCCCGGACGATGGCCGCGTGGAAGGCCCGGTCGGCCCCGGTGCGGTCCTCCCCCGCCCGGATACACCGCTCCACCTCCCTGCCCCGGTCCAGGATCTCCTGAAGCTCCTCCCCGGTGGCCCGGCGGCAGGCCAGGGCCGCCGCCTCCGGCTCGAAGATGGAGCGCAGCTCAAACAGGTCCCGCAGCTGGCCCCGCACCCGTTCCAGGCCGGAAAAGCCGAAGTCGCCGATCTCCTCCACCCGGCCGGACACGAAGGTGCCCCGGCCCCGGCGCACCTCCAGCACCCCCTGGGCGGACAGGGCCTGGATGGCCTCCCGCAGGGTGGCCCGGCTCACCCCCAGCCGGGCGGCCAGCTCCACCTCGTTGGGCAGCTTCTCCCCCGGCTCCAGCTGCCGCTCCACCACGATCTCATTGTACAGCCGCCGGGCCGTCTGCCGGGCCAGACTGGTCTTTTCCATAGCCGCCCCTCCTTTTTCCCCGCAGGCACTGATTTCCCTTGACATTACTGCCCCTATATTATACTATGTAGTCATACAATTCAAGCGTCATCAGACAACTTGACCGATTTTTTGCAGGAGGCTGACCGAAATGCGTTCCGACAATGTGAAAAAAGGCATCCCCACCGCGCCCAACCGCTCGCTGTTCTACGCCCTGGGCTACACCAAGGAAGAGCTGGAGCGGCCGCTGATCGGCGTGGTCTGTTCCTACAATGAGATCGTCCCCGGCCACATGAATCTGGACAAGATCGCCGAGGCGGTGAAGGCGGGTGTCCGGGCCGCGGGAGGCACTCCCATCGAGTTCCCCGCCATCGCCGTGTGCGACGGCATCGCCATGGGCCATGTGGGCATGAAGTACTCCCTGGTCACCCGGGACCTGATCGCCGACTCCACCGAGGCCATGGCCATGGCCCATCAGTTCGACGGCCTGGTGATGATCCCCAACTGCGATAAGAACGTGCCCGGCCTGCTCATGGCGGCCGCCCGGGTAAACATTCCCACCATTTTCTGCTCCGGCGGCCCCATGCTGGCCGGCAAGCTCAACGACGGGCGGCGCACCTGCCTGTCCCATATGTTCGAGGCGGTGGGCGGCTACTACGCCGGCAAGCTGGACGAGGCCGGCGTGGAGGAGTATGAGAACTGCGCCTGCCCCACCTGCGGCTCCTGCTCCGGCATGTATACCGCCAACTCCATGAACTGCCTTACCGAGGCCATCGGTATGGGCCTGCGGGGCAACGGCACCATTCCCGCCGTGTGGTCCGCCCGTCTGCGGCTGGCCAAGCACGCCGGCATGCAGATCATGGAGCTGGTGAAGAACAACATCCGTCCCCGTGACATCATGACCGAGGCTGCCTTCCACAACGCTGAGACGGTGGACATGGCCCTGGGCTGCTCCACCAACACCATGCTCCACCTGCCCGCCATCGCCCACGAGTGCGGTATTGAGCTGGATCTGGACATGTCCAATGAGATCTCCTCCAAAACCCCCAACCTGTGCCACCTGGCTCCGGCGGGCGATACTTACATGGAGGATCTGGAGGGCGCCGGCGGCGTGTATGCCGTGATGAAGGAGCTGACCAAGAAGGGTCTGCTGGACACCTCCGTCCTGACCTGCACCGGCAAGACCCTGGAGGAAAATCTGGAGGGCGTGGTCAACCGCAATCCCGAGCTAATCCGTCCCATCGAGAACCCCTTCTCCGCCGACGGCGGCATCGCGGTGCTCAAGGGCAACCTGGCACCCGAGGGCTGCGTGGTGAAGCGCTCCGCCGTGGCTCCCGAGATGATGACTCACACCGGCCCCGCCCGGGTATTCGACTG
>CALXCT010000141.1 GCA_944386865.1 uncultured Oscillospiraceae bacterium
AGCTGTTCAAGGTGTGCGCCCTGCGGGACATCCCCATCTTCACCTTCATCAACAAGATGGACCGGGAGGCCCGGGACCCCTTCGAGCTGTGCCAGGAGCTGGAGCACGAGCTGGGCATCGACACCTATGCCGTCAACTGGCCCATCGGCTGCGGCAAGGAGTTCAAGGGGGTCTACGACCGGCGCAACCGCAAGGTGATCCACTTCACCTCCAACACCAACTCCAAAGCGGCCACCGCCACCGAGATCGAGCCTGACGACCCCGCCCTGGCCGACCTCATCGGGGCGGCCCGGCGGGACCAGCTGTCCGACGAGATCGAGCTGCTGGACGGGGCCTCCTGCGACTTTGACCTGGACCGGGTGCGCCACGGCAAGCTGTCCCCGGTGTTCTTCGGCTCGGCCCTCACCAACTTCGGGGTGGAGCCCTTCCTGGAGGAGTTCCTCCGCATGACCACCCCGCCCCTGCCCCGGAAGGCGGGGGAGGAGGTCATCGACTCCCTGGACGACGACTTCTCCGCCTTTGTCTTCAAGATCCAGGCCAACATGAACAAGGCACACCGGGACCGCATCGCCTTTATGCGCGTCGTCTCCGGCAAGTTCGAGGCGGACAAGGAGGTCTACCACGTTCAGGGGGGCAAGAAGCTCCGCCTCTCCCGGCCCCAGCAGCTCATGGCCGCCGAGCGGGAGATCATCGAGGAGGCCTACGCCGGCGACATCATCGGCGTCTTCGACCCCGGCATCTTCTCCATCGGCGATACCCTGTGCGCCCCGGGGAAGAAATTCCAGTTTGACCCCATCCCCACCTTCGCCCCCGAGCACTTCCAGCGTATCCGCTCGGTGGACACCATGAAGCGCAAGCAGTTCCTGAAGGGGGTGGAGCAGATCGCCCAGGAGGGCGCCATCCAGATTTTCAAGACCCCCTACTCCGGCATGGAGGAGGTCATCGTGGGGGTGGTGGGCACCCTGCAGTTCGACGTGCTGGAGTACCGCCTGCGCAGCGAGTACAACGTGGAGCTGCACATGGAGGGCCTGCCCTACGAGTACCTGCGCTGGATCGAGCAGGACGGGGAGGAGCCGCTGAAGGAGGAGGACCTGACCATGCCCAACGGCGCCATGCTGGTGGAGGACTACAAGGGCAATCAGCTGCTGCTGTTCAGCTCCCTGTGGGCCATCAGCTGGGCGGAGGAGCACAATAAGAACATCCGCCTGCTGGAATTCGGCGGCGCACAGTTCTGAACCGGAGGACAGGGGAGCGCCCGGCGGCGGTCCCCTGTCCTTTTTCCCCCGGGAGACGGCCGGCTGCCACTCCCCCGGGGCGCGGACCGCTCCGCCCCGCACGCTGCCGCTCCCGCATCCAAAGCCAGAAAGGGCGTGTCCCGAAGGACACGCCCTTTCTGTATCGGTAGGGGGAAGAAAAGAATGCTCAGTTGCCGAAGAACTCCTTGCTGCACTGGTCGATCTCGTCGTCGATGTACTTGTCGGCTTCGGGATGGATGGTGCCGGGGCCTCCGTAGGTGATGCTGGGGATGAAGTAGCCGTTGCGGGCATAGGTCTCGCAGGCGTGACGCACGTTGGCGCGGATCTCAGCCTCGGTGGAGTCGGCCCGATCCACCACGGCGGCGTCCAGACCGCCCTGGAAGGCGATGCGGCCGTTGACCTGCTTCTGCAGCTTGACGATGTCGTTCTGAGGCAGCACGCCCTGCCACACGTCGATGTGCAGGTCGATCATGTCCTCCACGATGGGCTCGCAGAAGGAGTCGGAGTGGTGGACGATGACCACGCCCTGGTCGTGCAGGTAGCCGTAGCCCTTCTCGTAGGCGGGCTTGATGATCTGCCGCCACAGCTCGGGCTGGACGAACAGGTTCTGCTTGCTGCCCCAGTCGTCGTGGGAGAGGATGGCGTCGGGATGGGTGTGCTCCACCAGCAGCTTGAAGCCGTTGTAGCGGTACTCGCCGATGGCCATGGCCAGATCCTCCATGGCCTCGGGCTCCAGCATGAAGTTGCACAGGGTATCCTCGAAGCCCATCAGGTAGTGCAGCCGCTCGAACACGCCGGTGGGGGCGAACACGGTCATCATCCGGTCGTCCCGGTCGGCCTTGGCCACCTGCTCCATCACGGGCTCCCACAGCTGGGCGGCGTCGCAGTTGGCGATCAGGTCGGGGACCTTCACGAAGTCGCGCCAGCAGGACACGTCCTCAATGACCTGGCAGGCGGGGTCGGGGGTGGGGCCGGGCTCATTGGCGGGCCAGAGCACGCGGGTGCCCCACTTGTCGATGACGGGATCCATGCCGGGATAGCGCTTGCCGCGAACATACAGGTTCACGGGGTCTCCGCCCAGGAGGTTGAGCCACTCGTACTGCTTGACAAACCGGTCGGGCTTGCCGCCGCGGATGGTTTCCAGGAAGTTTTGTTTTTTAGTTAACATAGCACATTTCTCCGATCATGCCGAATTAAGTATTATCAGTATGCCACAAAAATCCGCCGTTGTCATTGTTACAACCTCCATTTTTCTCCGTGCCTTTTTGTGAAAAGAAAAAATGTAAATGGGAAAAACAGGGAAAACGGGGGGCGGGACGCCCCTTCCGCCCCGGGGACGGGGCGGAAGAAGGGCCGCGGCGCCGGGGAGAGGCGGCCCGCCGGGCCCGCGGCGGCGGGAAAATCTGAACGGCGCGGGCCGGGAGACGATTGAAAATCCCGGCGGTTTGTAGTACACTGTATCCGATGACACCCCCGCCTCCGGGGAGAGCGGGCGGCGGGGAACGGGAAGAAAGGGAGGTCGCGTGTTATGAAGCGGATCGTTACCATCAGCCGGGAATTCGGCAGCGGGGGCCGCACGGTGGGCAAGCTGGTGGCCCAGAAGCTGGGCTGGCCCTGTTACGACAAGGAGCTGGTCTTCAAGATCGCCGAGCGCAGCGGCTTTGATATCTCCTTCATCCAGGAGAACGGGGAGTACGCCTTCTCCCGCAACAGCTTCCTGTTCGACCTGTCGGCCCACGGCGGCGTGTCCACCGGGACGCTGTCCCTCTATGACCAGCTGTACATCGTCCAGCACAACATCATCACCGAACTGGCGGAGAAGGAGTGCTGCGTCATCGTGGGCCGGTGCGCCGACTACATCCTGAAGGACCGGGACGACTGCCTGCACACCTTCATCCACGCCGCTCCCGCCTTCCGGGCAGAGCGGATCGTCAGCCAGTACGGGGAGCGCACCGACGCCCCGGAAAAGCGCCTGAAGGACAAGGACGGGCGGCGCAAGACCTACTACAAGCACTATACCGGCCGCGCCTGGGGCCAGATGCAGAACTACCACATCTGCCTGGACAGCGGTGCCATCGGCGTGGAGGAGTGCGCCGAGCTCATCGCCGGCGTGGCCAAACGGTAAGCGGAAAAGACCCATACCCCCGGAGGACCGTGCCGTCCTCCGGGGGCTTTTTTGTGGCGGAAACGATATTGACATATTCTAAAAATGTGGTATATTATTGTCATATTCCAAGAACGGAGGGGGCGGCATGGCGAGACCCAAAAAGTGCAGGCGGATCTGCTTTCTGCCCCGGGAGCGGGAGTTCGTCCCCGCCGGGACCTCCGGCGGCGAGGTGGCGCTGACCCTGGACGAGCTGGAGACTCTGCGCCTGCTGGACGTGGAGGGGCTGACCCAGGAGCAGTGCGCCCGCCAGATGGGGGTGGCCCGGGCCACGGCGGCGCTGATCTATGACGGGGCGCGGGCCAAGGTGGCCCAGGCGCTGGTCTACGGGAAGACCCTGCGCATCGCCGGGGGCGACGTGACCGTGTGCGAGCACGCGGGACGCTGCTGCGGGCGGTGCGGCGCCGGCCGATGCCATGTCTGCGGGGAGAGGACCTGCGGCCGCCATCCGAAAGAAGATTGAAAAGTCAGAAAGGAAGTCATGACCATGAAGATCGCGGTGACCTATGAGAACGGACAGATATTTCAGCATTTCGGGCATACCCGGCAGTTCAAGGTGTATGAGGTGGAGAACGGCAGGGTGACGGGCAGCGCGGTAGTGGATACCGCCGGCCAGGGCCACGGCGCGCTGGCGGGGTTCTTGCTGGGCGGCGGCGTGGACACCCTGATCTGCGGCGGCATCGGCGGCGGCGCCCAGGCGGCGCTGGCCCAGGCAGGCATCAAGCTGTACGGCGGGGTGTCCGGGGACGCGGACGAGGCGGTGCAGGCCCTGCTGGCGGGGCGGCTGGACTATGACGCCAACGTCCACTGCGACCACCACCACGAGGGCGAGGGGCACGACTGCGCCCACCACGGCGGAGACTGCCGCCACGGGCAGTGCGGCGGGTGAACCTGAGGGGAAAAGGACCGGCCTGGCGGAAGTGCTTCCGCCAGGCCGGTTTTCCATTGTCTGATCGCCGGACTCAGTCCAGCTTGACCACCCAGCCGAAGGGATCGGGCTGCGTGCCCCACTGGATGCCGGTGAGGGTGTCGTACAGCTTCTGGGTCAGCGCGCCGATCTTGCCGCCGTGGATGGTGACCTTGCGCTCGCCCCAGGCCAGCTCGCCGATGGGGGAGACCACGGCGGCGGTGCCGGAGCCCCAGGCCTCCTCCAGCTTGCCGGCCTGGGCGGCGTCGAACAGCTCCTCAGCGGTGATGCGCCGCTCCTCCACAGGCACGCCCCAGGAGCGCAGCAGCTCCAGGCAGCTCTTGCGGGTGATGCCGGGCAGCACGGAGCCCTCCAGGGCGGGGGTGACCACCTTGCCGTCCAGCTTGAACAGCACGTTCATGGCGCCCACTTCCTCGATGTACTTGCGGTGCACGCCGTCCAGCCACAGCACCTGGGAGTAGCCCTGCTCCTCGGCGCGCTCACCGGCGCGGATGGAGGCGGCGTAGTTGCCGCCGCACTTGGTGTAGCCGGTGCCGCCCCGCACGGCGCGCACGTCGTCGTTCTCAATGTAGATCTTCACGGGGTTGATGCCCTCGGGGTAGTAGGAGCCCACCGGGCAGCAGATGATGCAGAAGCAGTAGGAGTGGGAGGCGTGCACGCCCAGGCTGGCGTCGGTGGCGATGATGAAGGGGCGGATGTAGAGGGAGGTGCCCTTCTGGTCGGGCACCCAGTCGGCCTCCACCTTCACCAGGGCCTTCACGGCCTCCACGAACAGATTTTCGTCGATCTGGGGGATGCACATACGCTCACAGGAGGAGTTGATGCGCCGGGCGTTCTCGATGGGGCGGAACAGCTGGATCTTGCCTTCGGGGGTGCGGTAGGCCTTCATGCCCTCGAAGACCTCCTGGGCATAGTGGAAGACCATGCAGGAGGGGTCCAGCTGGAAGGGGGCGTAGGGGACGATGCGGCCGTCATGCCAGCCCTGGCCGGCGTGATAGTCCATCAGGAACATATGGTCGGTAAAGGTCTTGCCGAAGACCAGAGTGCTGGGGTCGGGCTTGGCCTTGAGCGCGGCGGCGCGGGTGATGGGGAAGTCCATGTCAAATCCTCCTAAAGCTCCCCGTGTGCCGCGGCGCGCGGGGGTGTCAAGATAGTCCAATTATAGCAATCCGGGCATGGCGGTGCAATAGGTTTTCCGGGGTAATATGCACAAAAATATGGGAAACAGGCGGGAGAAAAACAGTTCCAACCTTGAAAAAGAAGGGACGTTTCCGGTATAATAGGGGCTGAACACCGGGCGCCCGGGGGCGCCGGAAACGGGAAGAAAGGGGGCGGGTCCATGCAGTACACCATCTCCGACCGGGAATTTTTATTCATCTCCCAGATGATCTACCGGATCAACACCCTGGACGACTATGAG
>CALXCT010000142.1 GCA_944386865.1 uncultured Oscillospiraceae bacterium
GGAGGTGGAGGAGGAAAATCGGGCGGAGCTGCCGTGAACCCCGCCCGGGAAAGGAGGGTCCCATGACCCAGATCCGACAGGCCGTGGCCCAGTGGCTGGCCGGACAGACCGGCGTGCCCGCCGTGGAAGGGCGCTCCCCGGTACAGGAGTATCCCCTGCTGACGGTGGAGGCGGAACAGACCGGCTCCACCCTGGTGGATGGCGGGCGGCAGGTGGAGCGGCGTTACACCGTGACCGTCACCGCCGCCGCCGGCCGGGACCGGGAGGACAGCGCCGCCCTGCTGTCCGGACTGGTGCCCGCGCTGCTGGGGGGTATCCCCATGGACGACCGGGTGCTCCACCCCATGGAGGTGTCCACCGAGGGGGACCGGCTGGCCTTCACCCTTTGCCTGTGCCAGGCCCTCCCCCAGCGGGAGGACGGACAGCAGGACGGACCCGGTCTCATGGAACATCTGCATTTTACGATTTAGGAGGAGAACTATGGGTTTACCTGAGATTTTCATCGCCTTTGAGACGGCGGCGGTATCCGCCGTCACCCGCTCTGCCCGGGGCGCCGTGGCACTGGTGTTGGACGACAGCACCCCCGACGCCCCCGCCGTGGCCTCCTACCAGAGCCTGGCCGACGTGCCCGGCGACCTGTTTGAGGAGGACAATTACCGGCTGATGGAGCTGGCCTTCCTGGCCGCCCCCGCCAAGGTGACGGTGGTGCGCCTGCAGGAGGAGGACGCCCAGGAGGTGTTCGACACCCTGGACAAGCTCACCTTCAACTGGCTGGCCGCCCCCTGTCTGGAAAGCAGCCTGGTGGTATCCTACATCAAGAGCCGCCGGGAGAGCGGCAAGGCCGTCAAGGCCGTGGTGGCCAACGCCGCCGCGCCCGACCACGAGGGCATCGTCAACCTGTGCGCCTCCGGCCTGGTGCTGGACTCCGGCGAGATCGACGCCGCCGACTACGCCGTGCGCATCGCCGGGCTGCTGGCCGCCCTGCCCCTCACCCGCAGCGCCACCTACGCTCAGCTGGCCGAGGTGGTCTCCTGCGACAGCTATGAGGACCCCAACGCCGAGATCGACGCCGGCAAGCTCATCCTCGTCCAGGGCCGAAGCGGCTGGCGGCTGGGCCGGGCCGTCAACTCGCTGACCACCCTCACCCCCGCCAAGGCAGCCCCCTTCCAGAAGATCAAGATCGTGGAGGGCATCGACCTGATCCAGACCGACATCGCCACCACCTTCGAGACGGGCTACATCGGCAAGGTGCTCAACGACTACGACAACAAGCTGCTGCTGGTCACCGCCGTCAACGCCTACTTCAAGGAGCTGGAGGGCGACGTGCTGGACAAGACGGCGGAGAACCTGTGCGCCGTCTCCCTGGCCGGGCAGAAGTCCTATCTGGAGGGCCAGGGCACCGACACCAGCGGGATGGAGGACGCCCAGATCCTCCGGGCCAACACCGGCAGCCAGGTCTTCCTGGAGGCCAGACTCACCTTCTGCGACGCCATGGAGGATCTGTCGCTGGAAATTTCCATGTAATAAGGAGGATTTGATCGATGGCTACTTTACAGGCCAACCGCACCCTGTCCGGCTCCTTCGCCGAGGTCTGGGTGGACGGCGCCAAAATCGCCGAGCTGTCCCAGCTGACCCTCACCGTCAAGCTCCAGCGGGAGTCCGTCCAGCTGGGGATGGACGTGGACAGCAAGATCACCGGCTACGCCGGCGAGGGCTCCATGGTGCTCAAGCAGGTCTACACCCGCTTCTACGAGGTGCTGGAGCAGGCCAAAAACGGCGTGGACAAGCGCTGCACCATCACCACCGCTCTGAAAGACCCGGACGCTGTGGACGGGATGGAGGAGCGATACTCCGTGTCCAACGTGGCCTTCAGCGAGCTGCCCTTCATCAACTACAAGATGGGCGAGGTCAACGAGCAGAAGATGGAGTTCCGCTTCCGGCCCTCCGACCTGGTTTGCATGGACTCCATTGAGGCGGGCGGCTGATGGAGCTGCTGGAGGTGCTGCGCCGGCGCAGCCAGGCGGTCCAGGCTACCGCCCAGGTGGACTGCGGCGCGCTGGGCACCCTCACCGCCCAGGCCCTGCCCCTGCGGGAGTATGCGGCGCTGGCGGCAGGGACAGACAGCGACCGGGCCGTCCTGTACGCCGCCTGCAGGCAGCTGCAGGCGGCGGGAGAGCAGCTGCGCCGGGAAGGGAGGCTGTTCCGGCCTGACGAGATCATGCAGTTCGTCTCCGACGAGGAGGCCGCTGCCGGGGCCCGGGCGGTGCGGGCGCTGTCGGGAGCCGGGGGAGAAGCCCCCGGGGATGAGAATGGTTCCGGGAAGGAAACAGCGGAAGCGTCGGGACCGGAGGAGCTTGCCGCGCCCTCCCTGGCAGCGGCATCCGGGCAGCAGGACGGCCCGGAGCATGAGGCGGCCCAGGAGGTCCTGGATGCGGCAGGCGGGCCCGGGGACGGGCCGGAGGCCGGAAAGAGCGTCCCGAAGCGGGAGGACAGCGGAGTTTCCGCGGCCCCCCGCGCTGCCGCCGGAGAGGGGCAGGCCGCAAAAGCGGCCCGCCCTCTCTCCCGGGAGGAGGGCCTGCCGGACGGGATCTCTCCGTTCCGGCCGGCGGAGGAAACGGCCGCTTACCCACCGGAGGCCGGCGGGACATCGCCGGGCCGGGAGGGCACGGCGGAGCGGGACGGCACGGCCCTGCCAGAGGGCCGGGGCACCGCCGCGGTTCCTGCAAGGGCTGTTTTTCAGTCCGGCGGGGCGGTGGAGAGCCGCGCCCCGCGCCCGGCGGCGCCTTTTACCCCCAATTCCCCGGATACCCCGGCGGAGGACACCGTCCCGCCCCGGATGGGCGCGGAGGCCGGGGAAGCACGCAACGCAGCGGAGAGCGGCAGCGAAACCCGCTCCCCGCTGACAGGCTGGGAAAGCGCCCCGCCTGACGGCCGGGCCGAAACGCCCCGGGGCAGGCGCGGCATGCGCGCCGGATCGGACCAGGCCGTCCCCGCAGACGGCGCTGCGTCCGGGGAGGCTCCGGCGGCCCGCTCCAACTCCGCCCGGGAGGACCGGGCGGAGGCGGGCCCGGCCGAGGGGACGGCCGGCATGAGGGTGGAAGGCGGCGCTGCGGGGAGCCCGGCGCGCCGGGAGGCCGCGCCGGAGCAGGCCCGGGCCCGAAGCGTCCGTCAGGAGGCAAACGCGCTCCAGACCGGCCCGGAGATCACGGCACAGCTTGCCGAACAGATGGCGGCCGCTCTGCTGGACGGCCTGCGCCGGGCCACCGGGGCCAGATAGGAGGCTTTTCATGAACACGCGCACCGTGCTGCTATGGCACAACAACGGGGAGACCCAATTCACCTTCGCCGTCAACCCCATCGGCATCACCGTCTCCCGCCCCAACACCAATCGGGTGGAGACCCTGGCCCTGGGGGGAGAGATCAATCTCTGGGGCGGGCGGGGGCTGCGGGAGGTGGAGCTGGAGACCTTTCTGCCCCGGGACGGCTCCCGGTTCTTCCAGGGCAGCTCGCCCGACACCATCCTGTCCCTGCTGAAACGCTGGCAGGACTCGGGAGACCCCATCCGGCTGATCATCTCGGGCACCGACATCAACGACGCGTTCCTCATCGAGGACGTGTCCCAGACCTTCCGGGAGGGGGACGAGGACATCTGGCTGAGCCTCCGCCTGCGGGAGTACAAGTTCCAGAGCGTGACCGGCGGGGAGGAGGCGGACGCCGCCTCCGGCTCCGGCCGGGAGGACGAGCGCATCACCCCCGACACCTACACGGTAGTCAAGGGCGACACTCTGTGGGACATCGCGGCCAAATACTACGGCAGCGGCACCAAGTGGGGCATCCTCGCCGAGAAAAACGGCATCACCAACCCCAGGCTGCTCCAGATCGGGACGGTGCTGACCCTATGAAGCTGTGCATCAACGGACAGTGCGTCAACGGCGTGCTGGGCGAGCTGACCCTGTCCAAAACCAGGAGCGAGGCGGCGGCCACCCTGACCGCCGTCCTCCTCACCGGGGCGGCCGACGCCTATTTCCCCCAGCTGACCCTGGCCCTGGGCGACGGGGCGGTCCTGTCCGACGGGGAGCAGCACCTGTTCACCGGCGGCGTGCAGGAGCTGGAGAGGGGGACCAGGCAGGTGACCGTCACCGCCTATGACCGGGGGATCTACCTCACCCGGAACGAGCTCTACGGCGTCTTTGCCGGCACCGGGGCTTCTATTGCCGCCCAGGTGGCCGCCAAGCTGGGCATCGCCCTGGGCAGCGTGGACGCCCCCAGCCGCTACCGGACCATCGTCACCGCCGCCGGGGACACCGCTTTCGACATCCTGCGCATGGCCGTGGGGGAGGACCGGGAGATCTGCATGGACGGGGAGAAGCTGTGCGTGGGCAGGCGGGACGCCTCCCCCATCGCGCTGCCCTCCGACCGGATCCTGGAGAGCAGAAGCACCGGTTCCATCCGCCGGATGGTCAACC
>CALXCT010000143.1 GCA_944386865.1 uncultured Oscillospiraceae bacterium
TCCGGGCGGTGTCGCCCTGATAGAGGAAGTTCAGGTTGATCTGGATGATGCCGTCCCCGGTGTCCAGGGGGTCGATGATGTAGTCGAACTTCTCGGCGGTCTCGGTCTCCAGCTCCACGTAGACGGCTGCCACGCTGTAATTGCCCGAGGTGACCAGGTCGCCCTGGAAGATGCTGCCGTAGTAGCTGCCCGAGGCGGGGACGACGGCGGAGTCGTAGGCGCTTTGCTGGGTATAGGACAGGGCGTACACCTCGGCCAGCGGTTCCATCACCGCCAGGTGGGCGTCGCAGCGGATGACGATGTCCTCGTAGTCCACCCCGTTGTCGGTGAGGTACTGGCAGATCTCCCGCAGCTTCTGGGTGTTGGCGATGGCCCCGTCGTAGTCGGCGCGGTTCTCATAGTAGAGCGCCTCCAGCCGCTGGAGGTAGACCCGGCACAGCTGGTCGGCGATGTCGGGGGTCAGGGCGTAGCGGGAGTAGAAGGAGATCACGCCGTCCCCGGCGGCCAGGATCTCCGCCTCGTTGCCGGAGGCCAGGGCCTCGGTGTAGTCCTCCCAGTAGGGCCACCAGCCCTTGGGCAGATTGTCGGTGTTGGCCGCGCCTGCGGGGACGAGGCCCAAGACCAGGATCAGGGCGCACAGCAGTCCGGCCAGCCCGCGGCGGCACAGGCCGGTGGTATGAGGTCGTTTCATTTCGTTTCCGTCCTTTCTTCTTGAAATGGGAGGCGCGGGCCGGGAAGAGACAGGCCGCCCCCCGGCGCGGGCCGGGGGGCGGCGGAGAAAGCTCGGTTCCGGCCCCCGGCCTGGCCGCGGGATCAGATCAGGTTCTGCTCGGTCTCCTTGCTGAACAGGTGCACCAGAGAGCCGGGGAAGGAGAAGTGCAGCTGGGTGCCGTGGGGGATGCCGCCGTGGTAGGCGTCGGGCAGATCGCTGGTGGACACGCGCATGACCACGTCCTTCAGCCCGCCGTCGCCGCCGGCCTGCTCCTGGCCCACGGCCACATGCAGGTGCAGCTCGCTGCCCATCATCTCGGACACGTCCACCTTGCCGCTCATGGTGTCAAAGCTCTGGTCGCGCACGAAGTTGATGTGTTCGGGGCGGATGCCCAGGATGATCTCCTGAGCGGGGATCTCCTTGGCCTTCAGCTTCTCCTGGATGGCCTCGGACAGGGCGACCTTGGCGCCCGCGCAGGTGACCCAGTACTCCCCGTTCTCCAGCAGCAGCTGGGCGCCGAAGAAGTTCATCTGAGGCGTGCCGATAAAGCCGGCCACGAACACATTCACCGGATGTTCGAACACCTCCTGGGGGGTGCCCACCTGCTGGATGAAGCCGTCCTTCATGATGACGATGCGGTCACCCAGGGTCATGGCCTCGGTCTGGTCATGGGTGACGTAGATGAAGGTGGTGTCCACCCGCTGGCGCAGCTTGATGATCTCGGCGCGCATCTGGTTGCGCAGCTTGGCGTCCAGGTTGGACAGGGGTTCGTCCATCAGGAAGACCTTGGGCTCCCGCACGATGGCGCGGCCGATGGCCACGCGCTGGCGCTGGCCGCCGGACAGGGCCTTGGGCTTGCGGTCCAGGTACTGGGTGATGTCCAGGATCTCGGCGGCCTCTTTCACCCGGCGGTCGATCTCCTCCTGGGGGAACTTGCGCAGCTTCAGGGCGAAGGCCATGTTCTCATAGACCGTCATGTGGGGGTAGAGGGCGTAGCTCTGGAAGACCATGGCGATATCCCGGTCCTTGGGAGCCACGTCGTTCATCCGCTTGTCGCCGATGAACAGGTCGCCCTCGCTGATCTCCTCCAGGCCGGCCACCATCCGCAGGGTGGTGGACTTGCCGCAGCCCGAGGGGCCCACCAGCACGATGAACTCCTTGTCCGCGATCTCCAGGTTGAAGTCGTGGACGGCGGTCACCTTGTTGTCGTAGATCTTCTTGACGTTCTTCAGGCTCAAAGTTGCCATAGCGCTTGGCCGTGGGCGGGGCGCCTCCGCGCGCCCGTCCTCACCGGGGGAGAGCGAAACTCCCGGGGCATTACGGCAAGTCTCCACATTGCCGCACCGCCGGCCGGCGGGATCTTCCTCCTTTTTTTGACCTGTGGATGGCTATAAGGCGCGGGCCTTAAGGGAGTAGCGTCCACAGGGGTGAATTAGAGCTTGGACAGGGCGGCCTCGTCGCCCACCAGGGTCACGTTGGGATGCAGCTGCAGCACGGAGGCGGGCACCTGGGGGGTGACCGGGCCGGTGAAGGCCTTGCGGACGATCTCCGCCTTGTCCTCCCCGCTGACCACCACCAGGATGCGCCGGGCCCGCAGGATGGTGCGGATGCCCATGGTGATGGCCCGGCGGGGCACCTCGTCCCGGCTGGCGAAGAAGCGGGCGTTGGCGTTGATGGTGGTGTCCGTCAGGTCCACGGGATGGGTGTCCAGGGGGAAATGGTCGGCGGGCTCATTGAAGCCGATGTGGCCGTTGTGGCCCATGCCCAGCACCTGGATGCTCACCCGGCCCAGGCCGGCGATCACCCGCTCATACCGTTCACACTCCGCCTGGGCGTCGGCCGCGGTGCCGTCGGGCACGTTGGTGCTTTCCCGGGGAATGTTGATGTGGTCGAACAGGTTGTGCTGCATGAAGTAGCGGTAGCTCTGATCGTGGGTGCCGGGCAGGCCCATGTACTCGTCCAGGTTCACGGTGTGCACCCGGGAGAAGTCCAGGATGCCCGCCTCGTACCACTCGATGAGCTTGCGGTAGGTGCCGATGGGGGTGGAGCCGGTGGCCAGGCCCAGCACGCAGTCGGGCTTCAGGGTCACCTGGGCGGCCAGGATCTCGGCCGCCTTCTGGCTCATGGCGTCGTAGTCCTTGGTGCGGTAGATTCTCATGTTCCGTCCCTCCCTCAGCAGAAGCGCTGCTTGGCCGCCTCGATGTCGGCCGCGCAGCGGGCGGCGACGGCCTTGTCCGCCTCGGTCAGGCCGGCCAGGGGGGCGCGCACGTCGCCGATGTCCGGGCCGCCCTGCTGGCGCAGGACCTCCTTGATCATGGCGTACATGTTGCACTTGCCGGAGCACAGGCCCTCGATGATGCGGCAGATGGCGTCCTGCACCTGGCAGGCGCCCTCCACATCGCCGGTGAGCACCCGCTGGCGGGCGTTGAGGAACAGCTCGGGCATGGAGGCGTAGGTGCCGCCGATGCCGCCGATGGCCCCGGCCAGCAGGCCGGAGACGAACTGCTCGTCAGGCCCGTTGAAGACGATGGCTCCCTCGTTGCGGAACAGGGAGATGTCGTACACCGGCATGGAGGAGTTCTTCACGCCGACCACCCGGGGGTTCTTCTTCATCTCCCGCAGCAGGGGCAGGGTGAGGGCCACACCGGCCAGCTGGGGGATGTTGTAGATGATGAAGTCGGTGTCGGGGGCGGCGGCGGAGATATCGTTCCAGTATTTGGCGATGGACGCCTCCGGCAGCTTGAAGTAGATGGGCGGGATGGCGGCAATGGCGTCCACCCCCAGGCTCTGGGCGTGGGCGGCCAGCTCCTGGCTGTCGGCGGTGTTGTTGCAGGCCACGTGGGCGATGACGGTCACATGGCCGCCCGCCGCCTTCATCACGTGTTCCAGCACCAGCTTGCGCTCGGCCACGCTCTGGTAGATGCACTCACCGGAGGAACCGCCCACATACAGGCCGGTGACCCCCTTGTCGATCAGGTAGCGGGTGAGCGCCTCCACTCTCTGGGGGTCGATGGCCCCCTTGCCGTCGTAGCAGGCGTAGAAAGCGGGGATCACCCCCTGATACTTCTTGAATTGGCTCATTGGAATCCTCCTCCTATTTCTCGGTCACGGACGGATCAGGGCCTTGAACACCGCCTTGGTCACCCGGCGGGGCCCGTCTCCGGTCTGGAGCTTGATGCGGTGGGCGTCCCCGGGGAAGACCACCAGGAACTGGCCCGGGCGGAGGATCAGGGTCTGCTCGGCCTGTCCCCGCAGGGCGTAGAAATCGTCCCGGTGTTCGTATTCCTCCAGGCCGTCCGGGTGGGCGATGTCCACCCGCTCCTCCCCCTCCAGCATCAGATGGATGTCCAGGTAGCGGCGGTGGGCCTCGAAGAAGCCCTCCTCCAGGGGGATGGTGTCATAGGTAAAACGGTTGGCGTAGACCCGCTCGCCGTCCAGATGGACGGTCTGCTCCCCCAGCCCGGCCAGAAACTCGGGCGTCAGGTGGTCCAGCGCCAGGTCCAGACTGGGGTGGATGCCCCGGTACTGCCCGGCGTCGCTGAGCTTGGCGCAGATCATCCCGTCACCCCTTCACAGCGCCCATGGTGATACCCTGGGTGAAGTACTTCTGGAAGATCAGGAAGATGATGATGATGGGCACAGCGGCCAGGGCGGCGCCCGCCATGATCAGGCCGTAGTCGGTGGAGTCGGAGCTCTGCAGGGCGGCGATGCCCAGAGCGATGGTCTTCTGCTCCTGCTCGGTGAGCATGACCAGCTGCAGGGGGTACTCGTTCCACGCGTTGATGAAGGTGAAGATGGCCAGCGCGCCGAAGCCCGGCTTGATCAGGGGCATGACCACGCTCCAGAAGGTGCGCGCCTCGCCGGCGCCGTCGATGCGGGCGGCCTCCAGCATCTCGGTGGGTATGGTCTCGGAGAACTGCTTCATCAGGAACACGCCGAAGGGCCAGCCCACCACTGGGCAGATCACCGCCCATGGGCTGTTGGCGATGCCGATGGTGCTCGCCAGGGACAGCAGGGGGATCAGGATGACCTGCTTGGGCAGGGCCATGGCGCATACGAACAGGGTGAAGATGAAGGCCCGGCCGTAGAACCGCTTCTTGGCCAGCACGTAGCCCGCCAGGGAGGCGGTGATGCAGGAGAGCAGCATGGCCATCACCGAGATGAACACCGAGTTGAACAGCCAGCGCATGGCCATGGGGATCTCGGGCCCGGTGATCTTGTAGCCGAAGGCGTTGAGGGTGAACAGCTCGGTGGTGCTCTTCATCAGCTTGGCGTAGTTCTCGCCGGTGGGGCTGATGTCGGTGAAGGGCAGCCAGCGCACCGACTCGCCCGCCTTGATGAGGATGTCGGCCTTGGCCTTCACCGAGCCGGTGACGATCCAGTACAGGGGGAACAGGAACAGGATGGCCAGCACCACCAGAAGGACGATGCTGAAGATCACATAGGATCTCTTACGATCATTGGTCATTGCGTCCGCCTCCTTATTCCGTGGTGCCGCCGTTCATCACCTTGAACTGCAAGGCGGAGAACAGGGCGATCACAATGGCCAGGATGACGCCCATGGCGTCGGCATAGCCGTACTGATACTGCTTGAAGGCGGTGTCGTAGAGGTAATACATCACCGTGCTGGTGGCGTAGTCCGGTCCGCCCGAGGTCAGCAGCTGGATCAGCGCGAAGCACTGGAAGCTGTTGATGGTGGTGATGACCACCACGTACAGGGTGGTGGGCATGATGGAGGGCCACTTGATCTTCCAGAAGATCTGCATTCTGGTGGCGCCGTCCACCGACGCGGCCTCCACCATGGAGGAGTCCACGTTGCCCAGGGCGGCCACGTACAGCACGATGGGCTGTCCGATGGAGGTGGTGAACAGGATCAGGATGACGCAGGCCAGGGCGGTGCGGGTGTCGCCCAGGAAGGGGAACCCCTTGTCCAGGATGCCCGCGCCCACCAGCACGTGATTGAACAGGCCGTTGTAGGTGTGGAACATCCATCTCCACACCACCACCACGGCCACCGAGCCGGTGACCACCGGCAGGTAGAACACGCACCGGAAGAAGGACCGGGCGGAGGCCCGCATCTCATAGATGGCGGAGCCCACCCACAGGGAGAACACGGTCACCACAGGCACCGCGACCACCACGATGATCACGGTGTTCAGCATGGATTTCAGGAACACAGGATCCTGAAAGAGCTTGATATAGTTATCCAGGAAGACAAATTTGCTTCCGCCCATGTGGGCGTCGGTGAAGCTGGTGACGATGCCCATGGCCATGGGGGTCACCACGAAGCCCACGAAGAAGAACAGGGCGGGCAGCAGGAACAGGTAGGAGACCACGGTCTCCCGCCGCCGGAGCACCGGGCTTTGGGACATTGCTTGCTTACTC
Source organism: uncultured Oscillospiraceae bacterium (assembly GCA_944386865.1). Lineage (GTDB taxonomy): Bacteria > Bacillota > Clostridia > Oscillospirales > Oscillospiraceae > CALXCT01. Next base: position 6,098 of record CALXCT010000143.1, read on the forward strand.
ATAATGGAAGGCTCACTCCCCCTCGAAATCCGAAACGGTCCCCCCAACCCCCGGGTGGAGGAGGGGGGACCTCGTTTCGTGCGTTAGATGCGCCAGGGTATGCGGTTTAGCCGTTCAGAGCGGCGTTGGAGTTGGCCACATAGGTGTCCAGCTCGGTCTGGGGGTCGCCGCCGGAGGCCAGCACCCGCTGCAGCATGTTCCACCACTCCACACGCATGGTGGCGAAGCCGTCCATGGTGTTGTAGTAGTCGGCGTAGTACTGGGTCCAGCTGGACAGCAGCTCCATCTCCTCGTTGCCCTCATACAGGTTGCCGAAGGAGGCGCGCACGGGGAAGGCGCCGGTCTGGACCACGCTCTTGGGGCCCCACTCGGCGTCGTCGCAGATGAACTGGGCGAACAGCTTGGCGGCAGCGGCCTTGGCGTCGTCGCCGTTGTCGAACACGCAGAAACCGTTGTGCAGGGTCTCCAGCTCGGGCACGCCGTCGTCAGAGGGGAAGGGGACGGAGATCTGGGTGAAGTCCTCGCTGGCATAGCTGATGGCGTTGGAGGTGCCCCAGCAGAAGGTCATGGCGCAGTTCTGGGTCTGGAACATCTCCAGCTCCTGAGAGGCGACCATGTCGGTGGCCACGTCCAGGTAGCCGGCGTTGACCATCTCCTGCAGCAGGGTCATGGCCTCAACACCCTCGGCGCTGTTCATGGTGTACTCGGTCATGGCGTCGTTGGCGATGTGGGCGCCGTACAGGTTGCTCACCAGAGCGCGGGTGCCCTGGTCGCCGCCCTGGCCGCCGCAGTAGACGATGCCGGGCACGTAGCCGGCGTCGGCCAGCGCCTTGCAGGCGTTCTCAAAGTCCTCGGTGGTCCAGCAGCGGTCACCCTCCAGGTTCAGGTACTGGTCGGCGCCGGCGGCCTGGAACATCTCCAGGTTGATGCCCATGTAGAAGGGCGCGGAGGACAGGGGATACATCCAGAAGGTGGTGCCGTCGGAGCAGGCGGACTGCACGGCCTCGGACACGTCGGCCTTCATCTCGTCGGTGAACATGTCGTCCAGGGAGACCAGCTTGCCGGCCTTGCCGTACTCGATGATACGGCCGGGGGCGTCGAACAGCAGGTCAGGCGCGGTGTTGGCCTCGATGGCGGCGGTCAGCTGCTCCTGGCCGGAGGTGAAGTCGATGATGGTCAGGTTGATCTTGATCTCGGGATGTACCTCGTTGAAGGCGGCGATCAGCTCCTCCTCGTAGCCGGTGTCGTTGCCGAAGGTGGGGAAGGCCCACCAGGTGATCTCCACCTGCTCGGTGCCCTGGTTGTCACCCGAGGCGTCGGGGTCCGCCGACCCGGTGTTTTCCGGCGCCTTCTCCACCGAGCAGGAAGCCAGCGCGAACACCATGGCCAGCGCTAACAAAAGTGCGAGAATCTTCTTCATTTCTTTATCCTCCTTGATAAATTTTTGACGATAAATCCCCGCTCTGACGGGGCTATCTATGTTAAAATTGTACAAGACACCCCTAAAAATGTCAAGAGAAACTTGTAAATCTTTTTCTTTGTTTGCGGATATCTGAAAATTTTTTTCTTTTCGACGGTAAAATATGGCCGGCGGCCGAAAACGGCCGCCGGCGGCGGGATCAGGGGGTCTGGCCGGGGGGCTGCTGGGGCAGATGCTTGGCGAAGACACGCTCGGCGAACAGGGAGAGCAGCAGGGCCCAGAGGGAGGGGACGATGAGCAGGGGGACCCACAGAAGCTCGGGCACCAGGGAGGCCAGCTCCAGGGTGAGCAGCACCATCACCAAGGTGCTGGGCAGGTGGGCGAAGACCAGCTTCAGGGCGGTGGAGAACAGCGCGCCCAGGGGGAAGGAGAACCGGCCCAGCAGGGGGCACAGCCAGCACAGCATGCCCAGGGGGATGACCAGCAGCACGTAGAAGCAGACGAACAGGGCGGAGACGCCGCTGTCCAGCAGGGCGGCGTAATAGAACCACTGGTAGAGGAGGTAGAGCACCCAGGCCGCCGCCAGGCAGATCAGACCGGCCAGCACCCCCTGCTTCAGGTTCTCCCGGAAGGAGCGCAGGAACAGGAGGAAGGCCCGGTCGTCGTCCTTTTTGCGGAAGACGCGGTACAGGGCGTGGTACAGGGCGGCGGCGGCGGGCACGGCGGTGACCAGGGGCAGGGACAGCATGGTCCACAGCAGGGACAGCCCCACCAGGTCCACCAGCCGGGCGATGGCCCGGAAGACAAGATTGTCGGGGTTGAAGATCTGGTTCATGCCGCTCCTCCCTTCCAAACGCTCAGACGCGGAGAGGTCAGTCTCCGCCCTTCACCAGCCGCTCGCCCACGGTATAGATGTTGCCCGCGCCCACGGTGAGGATCAAATCTCCCGGCCGGGCCAGCTGGCGCAGGCACTGCTCCACCTCGTCCAGGGTGGGGCAGAACCGGGCCCCGGGGATCTCCCGGGCCAGGTCGGCGGAGGAGATGCCGATGGTGTTCTGTTCCCGGGCGGCGAAGATCTCCGCCAGGATGGTCACGTCGGGCCGCTTGAGCACCGAGACGAAGTCGCCGAACAGGGCCTTGGTGCGGGTGTAGGTGTGGGGCTGGAAGGCGCAGATGACACGCTGGTAGCCCAGGGACTGGGCGGCGTCCAGCAGGGCGGACACCTCGCTGGGGTGGTGGGCGTAGTCGTCGTACACGTCGGCCCCCTGGAAGCTGCCCTTGAACTCAAAGCGCCGTCCGGCGCCCCGGAAGGACTCCAGCCCCCGGCGCACCGCCGAGGCGGGCACCCCTAAGGTGATGGCGGCGGCGGCCGCCGCCAGGGCGGTTTTCACGTTGTGCAGCCCGGGCACCTTCAGCTCCACGTGGGCAAAGCGCAGGCCGTCCCACATGATGTCGAAGCGGGGCAGGCCCCGCTCCCAGGTCAGGTTGGCGGCGTGCACGTCGCCCCCCTCCAGGCCGAAGGTCATGATGTCCCGGTCCAGACCGGCCAGGGCCTCCATGGTGGCGGCGTCGTCCTCGTTGGCGATCACCGCCCCCCGCTGGGGCACCAGCTCGGCAAACCGGCGGAAGGAGCTCTGGATGTCGGCCAGGTCCTTGAAAAAGTCCAGATGGTCGGCCTCGATGTTCAGGATCACCGCCACGGTGGGGAAGAAGGACAGGAAGGAGTTGCAGTACTCGCAGGACTCCAGGATGATGGTGTCCCCCCGGCCCACCCGGTGGCCCGCCCCCAGCAGGGGCAGGGTGCCGCCGATCATCACCGTGGGGTCCATTTCGGCGGCCATGATGATGTGGGTGCACATGGAGGAGGTGGTGGTCTTGCCGTGAGTGCCGGCGATGCACAGGGCGTTGCAGTAGCCCCGCATCAGGCAGCCCCAGGCCTGGGCCCGCTCGAAGACGGGGATGCCCGCGGCCCGGGCGGCGGCGATCTCGGGGTTTTCGTCGTGGACGGCGGCGGTGCGCACCAGGCAGTCCGCCCCGGCCACGCTCTCGGGCAGGTGGCCGATGGTCACCGGGATGCCCAGGGAGCGCAGATGGCGCACTGTGTCCCCCTCGTTCATGTCCGACCCGGTCACCTTCACCCCCAGGCCCAGCAGCACTTCCGCCAGGGGGGCCATGGACACCCCGCCGATGCCCACCAGGTGGGCCCGGCGGCCGGGCTTGAGATACTCGTCGATGTTGTGGGAATTCATGGGTTTACACACCCTTTGTTTCAGATTATAATGGGCACATCAAAACTAATATATTATATCCGCTTTGTGCCCGGGTGACAAGGGCGGACGGGGAAAATTTCCAAACCCCGCCCCCGGGGGCGGGAGCGGAGGGAGGGGACCATGGACTTCAGCCAGCTTTCCGCCGGGGTGGACCGGTGCTGCCGCGCCCTGTGGGGGGCGGGCCATGAGGCCTGCCCGGTGGGGGGCTGCGTGCGGGACCTGCTGCTGGGCCGGCGGCCGCTGGACTTCGACGTGGCCACCTCCGCCCTGCCGGAGCAGGTGCTGGCCCTGTTCCCCGGTGCGGTGCCCACTGGGCTGCGCCACGGCACCGTCACCCTCCCCGACCCCGGCGGGGACATCGAGATCACCACCTTCCGCGCGGAGGAGGACTACTCCGACGCCCGCCACCCGGACCGGGTGCGCTTCGGGGTGAGCCTGGAGCGGGACCTGGAGCGGCGGGACTTCACGGTCAACGCCATGGCCCTGGACCGGGACGGGTCGGTCATCGACCTGTTCGGCGGCCGGGCGGACCTGGAAGCCCGGGTGCTCCGCTGCGTGGGCGAGCCCGACCGGCGCTTTCGGGAGGACGCGCTTCGCATGTTCCGGGCGGTGCGCTTCGCCGCCCAGCTGGACTTCACGCTGGAGGAGGGGGTGGTCCGGTCCATCCGCCGAAATGCTCCCCGGTGCGCCGCCCTGTCCGCCGAGCGGGTGCGCGCCGAGGTGGAGCGCACCCTGCTCTCTCCCCGGCCCGGCCTGGCCCGGGCGTTTTTTACGCTGGGGCTGATGGCCCGGTGGGCCCCGGGAACGCCCGGGCCGCTGGACGGCCTGGCGGCCCTGGCCGCCGAGCCCCTGCTCCGCTGGGCGGGGCTGTGCGGCGCGCTGCTGGACGCGGGGGCCGTTGCCGACGCGGGGGCGTTTCTCACCGCCCTGCGGCTGGACGGGCGCACCGCCCGGGCCTGCGCCGGGGGCGAAGCCCTGCGCCGCTCCGGTCTGCCGGAGGACGCCCGGGGATGGCGGCGCGCCCTGGCCCGGTGCGGCGGGGACGCCTGCCGGGCGGCGGCGGCCATGGAGGGCGCGGACGCGCTGGCCCGGCTGGACGCGCTGCTGGCGCAGAGGCCCTGCGTCACCGTGGGGCAGCTGGCCCTGTCCGGGGGCGAACTGGCCCGGCTGGGCTATGCGGGCCCGGAGATCGGCGAGGTCCAGCGGCGGCTTTTGGCCCATGTGCTGGACCGGCCGGAGGACAACCGGCCGGAGCGGCTGCTGGAGCTGCTGCAAGGGCCAAAGGCCGGGGAATGAACGGGAGAAAAATTTTCTGCCGGCGGCTGCGATAAAAGGCCGCCGCCGCGCATCTTATTGACGACAGGAGACATCACGATGCTGTTTCTCACCCTGCTCCAGGCGGAAAACGCCCCGGAGCGCGACGACGAATTGAAGGAGCTTCTGGCACAGGTGGCCGCCGGGGACCGGGATGCCCTGGGCGAGCTGTACCGCCGTACCCGGACGGCGGTGTACGGCCTGGCGCTGTCCTACCTGAAACGGCAGGGGGACGCGGAGGACGTCACCCAGAACACCTTCCTTCGCGTGTGGGACTGCGCGGGGCAGTACCGGGGGGGCAGGGCCATGTCCTGGCTGCTGACCATCGCCCGGAACCTCTCCCTGATGGCCCTGCGGGGCCGGAAGGAGGAGGACCTGCCCGCGGAGGACTGGCTGGCCCTGCCCGACAGGCCCGCCCTCACCCACGAGGACCGGCACGTGCTCAGCGCGGTGCTCTCCGCGCTGGAGGAGAGGGAGCGGCGGATCGTCCTGCTCCACGCGGTGACCGGACTGAAGCACCGGGAGATCGCGGCCCTGCTGGAGCTGCCGTTGTCCACCGTCCTGTCCAAGTACCACCGGGCGTTGAAAAAACTCAGAGCGCAGCTGGAAGGAGATGAGACCCCATGACCGACCGCGAACTGGAACAGAAGCTGTATCAGGCGCTGGATCACGCCGCGCCCGACGATCTGGAGGGGCTGCTCTCCCGCTGCGGGACACAGAAAGGAACCGTGATCCCCATGAAAAAACAGACCGCCAAGCGCAGATTCCTGCCCCTTCTCACCGCGGCCTGCCTGGTGCTGGTCGTCGCCGGAGGCACCTTCGGATTCAATCAGTACCGCCAGAGCGGCGCGGTGGCCTCCATCGTGTCGCTGGACGTCAACCCCAGCATCGAGCTCAAGCTCAACAGCCGGGAGAAGGTCCTCTCCGCCACCCCCCTGAACGACGACGCGGTTCTCATCCTGGACGGGATGGACCTGACGGGGGACGATCTGAACAAGGCCATGAACGCCATCATCGGCTCCCTGCTGAAAAACGGCTATGTGGACGAGCTGGCCAACTCCATCCTCATCACCGTGGAGGACGCCGACGCCCAGCGGGCGGCGGCGCTGCAGCAGAAGCTCAACGACGAGGCCAGCGCCATCCTGGCGGGGGCCAGCGTCAGCGGCGCGGTGCTCACCCAGACCCTGGAAAACTCCGCCCAGCTGCAGCAGCAGACCCAGGAGTACGGCATCTCCACCGGCAAGGCCGCCCTGATCCAGGCCATCGTGGCCGCCGGGGACGGCACCCAGACCTTTGAGAGCCTGGTGGGGCTGAGCATCAACGAGCTGAACCTGCTCTCCTCCGGCCTGGTCCAGAGCGGCGCCGCCGCCACCCTCACCGCCACCGGCTCCGCCAGCCAGAGCGCCTACATCGGCGCCGAGGCGGCCAAGTCCGCCGCCCTTTCTGCCGCGGGGGTGTCCGCCTCCGCCGCCACCGTCTACAAGACCGACTTCGACTATGAGGACGGCCGGATGGTCTACGAGGTGGAGTTCCGGGCGGGCCAGACCGAGTATGAGTACGACATCGACGCCGTCACCGGCGACGTGGTGGCCTACCAGCAGAAGGTGCGCGCCGCCCAGTCCGGCCAGGGCACCGACATCGGGGCGGAGGCGGCCAAGTCCGCCGCCCTGGGCCACGCGGGGCTGTCCGCCTCCGCCGTCACCGGCCTGACCGCCAGACAGGACTATGACGACGGCCTGTTCCTGTACGAGGTGGAGTTCTGGAAGGGCACCACCGAGTACGACTATGAGATCGACGGCTACTCCGCCGCGGTGGTCTCCCACGAGGTGAAGACCCACACCGGGGTGACCGCGGGCAACTCCGGCGGCGTGAGCACCGGGGGCGGCACCGACATCGGCGCCGACGCGGCCAAGGCGGCCGCCCTGTCCGCCGCCGGACTGAGCGAGTCCCAGGTCACCCGCCTGCGGGTGGAGCGGGGCTATGACGACGGCCGGCTGGAGTACGACGTGGAGTTCTGGAGCGGCACCACCGAGTATGACTACGAGATCGACGGCGCCACCGGCGCGGTGCTCTCCAGCGACATCGAGCGGGGCGGGAGCCAGAGCGGCTCCTCCGCCTCCGGCACCGACATCGGCGCCGCGGCGGCCAAGTCCGCCGCCTTCGCCGCCGCCGGCGTGGCCGCCGGGGACGCCTCCGCCGTGAAGGTGGAGCGGGACTACGACGGCGGGCGGCTGAAGTACGAGGTGGAGTTCTGGAGCGGCACCACCGAGTACGACTATGAGATCGACGGCACCACCGGCGCGGTGCTCTCCAGCGACACCGAGACCCACGCCGCCGCCGCGGGCACGGACATCGGGGCCGAGGCGGCCAAGTCCGCCGCCTTTGCCGCCGCCGGGGTGAGCGCCTCGGGCGCGTCCTCCGTGCGGGTGGAGCGGGACTATGACGACGGGCGGCTGGAGTATGAGGTGGAGTTCTGGAGCGGCACCACGGAGTATGACTACACCATCGACGGCGCCACCGGCTCCGTGCTGAAGCAGGAGCGGGAGGACCACCCCAACGCCCTCTCCCCCAGCCAGGCCGTGGGCACCGAGGCGGCCCTGGCCGCCGCCCTGAGCCACGCGGGGGTGTCCCAGTCCAACGCCTATGAGATCGAGGTGGAGCCCGAGCTGGACGAGCGCACCCCCCACTACGAGGTGCAGTTCAAGTCGGGCGGCATGGAGTACGAGTACAAGATCGACGCCGCCACCGGCGGGGTGCTCTCCTACGAGTCCGAGTGGGACTGACCAGACAGCGAAACCGGCCGGGGGCCGCGCTCTGCGCGGCCCCCGGCCTTTTGCAGCTCAAACGCCTCCGGCGGGCAGCGGCCCGCCGGGAAACCTCTGGCAGATGGGCGCCTCTCCTCAGAAATCGATGCGGGCTCCCCTCTTCTGCGTTTTCGACCGCGCTGTGTCGGCTGCCTCACCCTGCCCATGTCTCAAGATCGAGATGCTTGGACGTCCCTTGAGGACCGGGTGCCGGTCATTCCGCCCCGTCCGGGGGGACCGTCAGCGTAAAAATGCGCATACACGCAAGCCCTTTCACCGCTTCCTCCGGGGGAGTATAGGAGGGCGGAGCAAATGGATGGAGACGCTTGTACTCCTCTATGGTCAAGTCAGGGTCCTCCGACAGGATGTACCAGGTGGTGTTCGGGTCGCGCTCATCCTGAAGCCGGAGCAGGTAGTGGAAGTTCC
>CALXCT010000144.1 GCA_944386865.1 uncultured Oscillospiraceae bacterium
TGGCAGCCCGGGAGGCGGTGCGGCGGATGACAGAGGCGGAGGCCGCCCGGTGAGCAAAGGCTCCCGCCGCCCTCTTTTGGGAGCGGGAGCGACCCGCGCGCCGCACACTCAATGAAACAGAAAACACCCCGCCGGGGGCGCGCTCAGCGCCGCCCCGGCGGGGCGTTTTCTTTCTCCGGACTCTGGGCGGGCGGCTCCCGGCCGGGAAGCGCGCCCAGGGAGATCCGGGGCCAGCCATGCCAGTCCCCCTGCTCCGGGCACAGCAGGAAAAGACCGTCCCCCTCCACCAGAACGGGGCGTGCCCTCCTGAGAGCGCCTCTGGGCGGGCGGGCCTGGCGGGGCAGCCGCCCCCGGGGGAAGAAGGAGCCGGGGGTGCGCACGCAGCCCTGCTCCAGGTCCCAGACCAGGGTGTGGACCGCCCGGGCGGCGGGGCCGGAGAAGGGACGCTGCACCGCCTGCCAGCAGACGCACAGCAGCCCCCCGCCGTTGCGGGTGACGTCAGCGGTCAGAGCGCACTGCCAGGGCTCAAAGAGCCGGGAGGCGGCCCGGCACTGCTCCCGCTGGGCGCAGGCGGCGGGATAGGCCCGCCGGGTCCAGTGCTCCCGCCAGACGGCGGGGACGCGGCGCAGCAGCCGCGCCAGCGGGCGGGGGCAGCCGGGGCCGCCGTCGTACCAGTCCAGGGAGAGCTCCAGCACCGGTTCCCCTTCAGAGTCCAGCACGCGCCGCTCCTGCCGGGGGAGGAGGGCGGCCTGATCATGACCGTCGAAATACTTCATCCTTTCCACCTCGCCCCATTCTATGTGGGCCGCCGGGGGGCGGAAAGGGAAAAAACATCCAAAATCAGGGCTGGAAAATGTGCGGAATCACCAAAAATGAAAAACTCGCCAGAAAGGTGCGACAAAACAGGCCCTTCCGCCGTCTTATAGACAGGAGAAAAGACCGCCGGCCGGGAGGACCGGACGGCGGAAGGGAGCGCTGTACCATGAACGAACGGAAGAAGCTGATCCTCACCGGGGTGCTGCTGGGCAACATCGTGCTGATGTTCCTGCCCTGGTTCGGAAAGGGGGAGCTGCGCATCCTGGGGATGGAGGCGCTGCTGAACCCGGGGGTGGTGCTGGGCACCGTGGGCTTCATGCTGGGGCTGTGGTGGCTGCCCAGGGGACAGTTCCCCGCAGCGCTGACAGGGGTGCTGCTGGTGCTGGCGGGCGAGATCCACGCCTTTTTCTTCTGGCCGGACGCGGTGGTCACTCTGGCCCGGCCCGACCCGGCCTTCAGCCTGAGCTTCGTCAGACCGGGCTTTTACCTGGGCACCGCCGCCACCCTGCTCCTGCTGCTGCTCACCTTGGCCTGGCGGAAGCAGTGGAAGGGAGAGGCAAAGCAGACGGAACATAAGACCAGAGAGGGAGGAGCTCACGCCTGAGCTCCTCCCTGTTCCTTTGCCAGATGCTCCAGGATGGCCACGTTGTCCCGCAGCCGCTCGCTGCCCGGCTCCTGCTCCAGCGCCTGCCGGGCCGCCTCCAGGGCCTGGGGCAGCAGGCCCAGATGATAGCAGCCCATGGCCAGCAGGTCGTGGGGCAGGCTGCCCCAGGCGAAGGCCTCGCAGATATAGGTCTCCGGCCGCCGGGCGATGGACAGCGCCCGCCTGGCGGCCCACACCGTGCCCGGCCAGTCGCCCGTGTCGTAGAGCAGGCGGGCCAGCTCCACGAAGGGTTCCCGGAGATGGGGGGCCTCGGCGGCGGCCCGGAGCAGCCAGCCCAGCGCCAGATCGTCCCGCCCCTTGGCCCGCCACGCCCGGGCGAGAAAGCGCATGGAGGCGCACCGCTCATCCGCCCACCGGGCGGAGGGCATGGCCAGATGCCGCTCCAGCGTGGCGATGCAGCGGTCCCAGTCCTGCCGGAACAGATATTCCCGGCCCAGATAGTGCATGTTCCGGTCGTCCTCCGGCGCCTCCCGGACGGACAGCTCCAGCAGGGGGAGATACTGGGCCCGGGATTTTTCGGGGTCGGGGTGGTGGTCCAGCTGCATGCCCTCCACCCGGATCTTGGGACCCGGCGCGCCGGGCCCCACCCACTGGAGCACCTCGTGGACGGGGTGGTTCCACCGGAAGCCGTGGCGGCAGTGGATCTTCTCGTACCAGAACACATGCCCCTCGGAGCCGTCGGGCCGGAAGCTCCAGGTATAGCGGTAGGTGGCCTGACTGCACCCGGGGGTCCACGCCGCCTCCAGCAGGGCGCGCCAGCCGGGGCGGAAGACCTCGTCCAGATCGGTGCAGACGCAGATGTCCGCGTCCTCTGGGACCAGGTCGAGGGAGCGGTTGCGGGCGGCGTCGAACCGCCAGGGGGAGATGACCTCCCGGTATACCGTCACGCCCCTGGCGCGGAGCAGGTCCGGGGTGCCGTCGGCCGAGCCGGTGTCCAGCACCACGATCTCGTCAGCCTCGGACATGGAGGCCGTCCAGCGTTCGACGAACTGCGCCTCGTCCTTGCAGATGGCATAGACCACGATCTTCATGACTTCATACCCTCCTGATGATGATGGGGACAGACGGCAGGAGCCGGGCGGGATACGCCCGGCTCCTGTGCGCGCAAGCGGAGTGACCGGATCAGCTGGACAGCAGGCCCGCGTCACGCAGGTTGGTCAGCAGCTGGTTGAACTGGGTGACCACGTCGGTGCTGTTGGTGGCGTCGGTCACCGCTGCGGCGGGAGTCAGTGCGGCATCCTGGCCGCTGGGACCGGTGGGGCCGGTAGGACCGGTGGGACCCGTGGCTCCGGTCGCCCCGGCTGCCCCGGCGGC
>CALXCT010000145.1 GCA_944386865.1 uncultured Oscillospiraceae bacterium
TACGGCAAGTTCTATGACAACACCGGCGACTTCAACCGGGAGGCCCTGATGGCCAGCGATCCCCAGGTCATCATCGACATCGGCGAATGGGACGAGGAGTACAAGGCCGACCTGGACGCCCTGCAGGAGCAGGTTGGTATCCCCGTCATCCTCATCGAGGCCAATCTGGACCAGATCCCCGACGCCTACCGGACCCTGGGCGAGGTGCTGTGCGCGGAGGAGCGGGGCGATGAGCTGGGCGACTACTGTGAGGAGGTCATCAACGACGCCCGGGAGAAGGCGGCCACCATTGCCGAGGAGGACCGGGTGCAGGTCTACTACGGGCAGGACGACGGCCTGTCCACCATCCTCAGCGGCACCATCCACTCCCAGATCTATGAGCTGGTGGGGGCCGACATCGTGGTGACGGCGGACAACGCCCAGGTCCAGCAGGGCGGCGGCACCATCTCCATGGAGCAGCTGATGGCGTGGGACCCTGATGTGATCATGTTCGTGGACGGCAGCGTGTACGACACCGTGGGCGACGATCCCACGTGGAACGCCCTGACGGCCATCCAGAACGGGACCTACTACGAGATCCCTGTGGAGCCGTACAACTGGCTGGGCCGTCCGCCGGGACCCAACCGCATCATCGGTATCCGCTGGCTGGGCAACCTGCTGTATCCCGAACTGTTCGATTATGACATCGAGCAGGAGGTGAAGGACTACTTCAGCCTGTTCTACCGCTATGAGCTGTCCGACGCCGAGGTGCAGCAGCTGCTGGGCAACTCCACTCTGAAGGCGCTGGAGCAGTGACGGAACGAAAACCCTGTTGAAACGAGAGGGAGCCTCCCCTGGAGGCTCCCTCTCTCCATATTTTCCGGTGGTTCAGAGCATGAACTGATGGATGAGCAGCGCCAGCTGCAGCTCCAGCATTTTCTGAGGATTGTGAAAGTCGAAGTTCAGCAGGGCCTTGATCTTGTCCATGCGGTAGATGTAGGTGTTGCGGTGGATGTACAGGGCCTTGGCCGCGTCGGAGATGTTCCCGTTGTGCTGGAAATACTTGCCCAGGGTCGGGATCAGCTGAGAGTCGTTCTCCTGGTCGAAGCGGATGAGCGGCCCGATGGCATTGTCACAGAACTGGAGCAGGGCATCCCGCCCCACATTTTCACTGAGCAGCTGGTAGACGGCAAAGTCGTCCATGAACACGGCGGTGTCGCTCAGCCCCATGGCCTGGGCCATGCCGATCCCCCGGCGGGCGCTGTGGAAGCTCTGATAGATGTCCGGCAGGCTGCTGACCCGCTTTCCCGCCACCACCAGAACCGGTGAGACGGGGGGGACTTCCTGGAGCAGATCCACCACCTGCCGGGCCATGGCGCGCACCCGGGCATCCTCGTTTTCGGGTTTGTGACCCAGTTCCACCAGGACCGAGACCCGCAGGTCCCAGGGCACCATGGTGATCTTCAGCCCCTGGGTCTCCGCGGCCTGGGCGAGGATGGCCAGACAGCGCTCCGACTTGCGCAGCAGCTCGTTGCGCCGCGGCCCGGACTCCACCGACAGCCTGTGCTCATCCTCCAGGTAGCGGATGAGCAGGCAGCGGTAGGGCCGTTCCGGATTCAGCCCGTTGAGCTCCGCCAGGGAGCGCACCGCGTTGAGCGACTCGATGTTGCCCGAGAGCAGGTCCACAAAAAAATCCTTCCGCTCCCGCAGCTTGGTCTGCTCCACCTCCTTGGCCCGCATCCGCTCCAGCGCGGCCACCACAGCGGCCTGCTCCAGGGCCACACAGTTGAGCTCGGTGAGCGGATGGACGGTCTCCAGCACCACGAGGTAGCCATAAATATAGTCGTGGGCGGCGATGGGCAGGATGCGGCAGGTGCACGAAACGTCCTCCTCGGGTTCGTAGATCCTGGAGATGGGCTTTTTGTAGTGCCGGAGATTGTCGGGCAGGCTGTCGGTAAAGCTGCCGGGAAACAGCCTGGCCTTTTTTACGAGGTTTACATAACGTGAAAGAGGCAGAGGGCTCTCGTGACAGTCCTGCCAGCTGAGCAGGTTCCAGCTGCTGTCGGTGATGAGCACCGGGTCGCCGATCAGGTTGACCAGGGTCTCGGCGATGCCCCGGAGTCCGCCGGAGCCCAGGGCGGTGCGGGTGATCTCCTGGTGGATGGAGAGGGTCTGCTCCATCTGCCGGTCACTCTGGTGGAACAGCTTGCGGTTGATCAGGGCGATGGTGGTGGACAGGGAGTAGCCGAAGGGCAGTTCGATGAGCGGGAAGCTCAGCCGGTCAGCCTCCTCGATCATACAGCGGGGGATCTCGGGCAGATAACGCTTGACCTTGATGCACAGGCCGGAGCAGTTGATCTCCGCCAGGGAGCGGACGATCTGTCGCTGGATCTCGGGGGACTCCTTGAAGATGTAGCCTGTGCTCAGCAGGAATTCGCCGGGCATGAGCCAGTCGAAGGTGTCCGGGTTGTCCATAATATTGGTCCGGGTGATGACCCGGCCCACCCCCTGGGCGCCGGCCACGATGCGCGTGCCCTCGATCTCGGAGAGCGCGAGAAAATCCGCCACGGTAAACTCCATGCGAGCCACCTCTCTTTTTTGAATCACTATAACTTTAACGGAAACAAGGGGGAAAAGCAAGGACGATTTGGGCAGATAACCGAAAAACCGGGCTTTTTTTCGTAGGTTCCTATGTTGAGCCCCGGGAGAAGGGGTGATATCCTACAATTGAAACGGGGGGTGAGCGGGAATGAGACCTGTCTGTGCGGGCGTGAGTGAATACGCCTGGGAGCTGCTGCAGCGGCCCGGGCGGTACACGGTGTGCGCGGGCTTTGCCCGGGTGCTGGATCTGGCCCAGGGCGAGACGGTGCTCAGCCTGCAGGACCCCTCCGTTCCCCCCACGCCCCTCTCTCTGATCTTGGAGAGGGAGTCGTTCCTGCTGGTACAGCGTGCGCTCCGCCCCGGCTTGGAGTTCCACTCCGGCGGGGGGAGGCTGCACTGGGACGGCCGGGAGATCGAGCCCCGGGCGGAGCAGCGGTTTTCCTGTCAGATGACCGTGGCCCGCGGGCGCGTCCGGCCGGTGCCGTACCGTGCGCTTCGCCGCGCGGCGGCGCTGTTCGCCAGGCCGGAGAGCCTGGCCTTTGCTGCCGATCCCGAGCTTTCCGCCTGGGCGGGCGGAGAACTCACACCGGTGCAGAGGCGGGCGGCATGCCAGCTGGAACGGGAAGGGCCTGAGGCGCTGCTGGGACTGGGAGGAGGCCTTACCCCCGCGGGAGATGATCTCCTGGTGGGTGCGCTGGCAGCCCTGGCGTGGCTGGGTGCTGCGGGAGACTTCTCCCGGCTGGCCGCTGCGGCGGAGCCCCGGCTGGAGCAGACCGGACTGATCAGCCGGGCGTTCCTGCGCCGGGCGCTGGAGCGGGAGTTTTCCCAGCCTGTCCTGGCGCTGTTCAGTGCCCTGGACGGGGGCTCGGAACAGGACCTTTTGCAGACGGCGGCGCGGCTGTGCTCCGTGGGCCACACCTCCGGCAGCGACCTGCTGGGCGGCGTGCTGTGGGCGCTGCGGCGAGACTTGAAACAGGAGGGAATCGCGTGATTACGAAAAATCAAGTGAGAAAGAATCTCTATTTTGACTCCGTCACCCTGATGGTGGCCTCCAGCAAGATGCGGGAGATGCCCGGCATCGGGAACGCGGCGGTGATGATGGGGACCGACCACAACCGCGCGCTCATGACGGCGGCGGGGCTGATCGGGCCGGATACCGAGCCCTTCGGGGTCAACGACACCGTGGTGGGCATCCTGGCGGAGTCGGAGTCCGCGGCGGACGCGGCCATCGCCTACTTCGATGAATTCCTCAACAAGAAAAAGAGCGACACCGCCTCGGCGGAGAAGCGGGTTAAGACCCTCACCGCCGCCAAGAGCGGTGCGCCTGAGTCCAACTTCGCCGTGATCTCCGTCCCCGGCCGCTTTGCCCGGGCGGAGGCGGAGAAGGCGCTGGCGCTGGGCTACCATGTGCTGCTGTTCAGCGACAACGTCTCCCTGCAGGACGAGGTGGAGCTCAAGCACATCGCCGTGGAGAAGGGGCTTCTCATGATGGGGCCCGACTGCGGCACCACCATCATCAACGGCACGGCCCTGGGCTTTGCCAACGTGGTGCGCCGGGGCAAGATCGGTCTGGTGGCCGCCGCGGGCACCGGACTTCAGGAGGTCACCGTGCTCATCGACACCCTGGGAGAGGGCATCACCCAGGCGCTGGGCACCGGCGGCCGCGACCTGAAGGAGGAGGTGGGGGGCCTGATGATGACCCTGTGCCTGGAGGCCCTTCAGAACGACCCGGATACCGAGGTGATCGTTATCCTCTCCAAGCCCCCGGCTCAGAGCGTGATGAAGAAGATGCTGGCCCAGCTGGAGCAGGTGGACAAGCCGGTCATCGCCGCCTTCCTGGGGGGCGACCCGGCCCTGCTGGAGGGGAGCAGGGTGGCCTACGCCAAGGACCTGGAGTCTGCCGCCCGGCTGGGGGTGCTGGCCGCCCAGGGCAGGCCCCTGGTGCTGGAGGACGACAGCGCGGCGGAGATCGAGGAGCTGGCCAGGCGGGAGTGCGCGCTGCTGGGTCCGGAGCAGAAGTACCTGCGGGGCCTCTATTCCGGCGGCACCCTGTGCTATGAGGCCATGCTGCTACTGGAGGAACTGGGCGTGAAGTCCTGGTCCAACATCGCCATCGACAAGAAGTACCTCATCGA
The DNA here is from genome assembly GCA_944386865.1 of uncultured Oscillospiraceae bacterium. GTDB lineage: Bacteria > Bacillota > Clostridia > Oscillospirales > Oscillospiraceae > CALXCT01. Next base: position 4,716 of record CALXCT010000145.1, read on the forward strand.
GGGGAGCGAGGCCAGCAGCGAGAACACCTTGCTGGACATGGGCGAGGACTTCTTCACCAACGGGATGCCCCATCCCATGATCGACTTCCGTCAGCGGGTGGACCGGATGGAGAAGGAGTCGGCAGACCCCGGCGTGGCGGTGCTGCTGCTGGACTGCGTGTGCGGCTACGGCACCCATGAAGACCCCGCGGGCGAGCTGGCACCGGCCATCCGCAAAGCGAAGAAGACCGCAGAGGAGGCGGGCCGGCATCTGACGGTGATCGCCTCGGTCACCGGTACGGAGACCGACCCCCAGCCCAGGAGCCAGCAGATCCGCACCCTGGAGGAGGCGGGCGCCATCGTGCTGCCCTGCAACGCCCAGGCGTCCAAGCTGGCGGCGGCCATCATCCAGCGGCAGAGCGCGCGGTGACGGAGAAAGGAGCGAGACTATGGCAAATCAGGTCAATCGCCTGTTCGCCTCCCAGCTCTGGGTGGCCAACGTGGGCGTGGACGTATTCTATCACGCGGTGCTGGCCCAGCACGTGCCCGCCGTCCAGGTGGACTGGCGGCCGCCCGCCGGCGGCGACGCACGCATGGCGGAGATCCTGGCCAAGCTGAGGGACCTGTAAAGGAGGCGCTGGAATGACGAAAATCGAGCAGGCCAACCAGGAGGCCTTCCGCAGAATGGACAGCGGGGACCCCGAGTGGACCGGCATGGTCTACGCCAAGGACGTGCTCCCCGATATGGACCGCTATACCATCGGCCACGCCGGTCCCCCTCTGGCCTGGGAGGAGATGTGCGGCCCCATGAAGGGCGCCGTGGTGGGCGCTATCCGCTATGAGGGGCTGGCTGAGACGGAGGAGCAGGCCGTGGCGCTGGTGGAGAGCGGAAAGATCAGGTTCCGCCCCAACCACAACGTGGCCTGCGTGGGCCCCATGACCGGGATGATCACCTGGTCCATGCCTCTGTTCGAGGTGACAAACAAGACTTACGGAAACGTAGCCTACTGCACCATCAACGAGGGCCTGGGCAAGGTGATGCGCTTCGGCGCCAACGATGACAGCGTGCTGGCCCGGCTGAAGTGGCTGGAGACGGTGCTGGCCCCCGCCCTGCAGAAGGCGGTGCAGGCCCACGGGCCCTTCAATATGAAGGTGCTCATGTCCAAGGCGCTGGCCATGGGTGACGAGATGCACCAGCGCAACATCGCCGGCTCGTCCCTGTTCGTCCGGGAGGTCATGCCCACCCTTGCCCGGGTGGTGGAGGACCGGACGCAGCTGACCGAGATCACCGACTTCATCACGGGCAACGACCAGTTCTTCCTCAACCTGGTCATGGCCTCCTGCAAGGCGGTGTGCGACACGGTGAAGAACATCCCCTACTGCACCATCGTCACCGCCATGAGCCGCAACGGCACCAATTTCGGCATCAAGGTGTCCGCGCTGGGGGACGAGTGGTTCCAGGCGCCCGTGCTCATGCCCGAGGGCCTGTTCTTCCCGGGCTACGGGCCCCAGGACGCCAACCCCGACATGGGCGACTCGGCCATCACCGAGACCTACGGCATCGGCGGCTTCGCAATGGGCTCCGCTCCGGCGGTGGTGCGCTTCGTGGGCGCCGACTCGGTGCAGGCGGCGGTGAATTACACCAATGACATGTATGAGATCACCCAGGGCCGGAACACCCAGCTGACCATGCCCAATCTGGACTTCCAGGGCACCCCCACCGGCATCGACATCCGCAAGGTGGTGGAGACGGGCATCGCCCCGGTGATCAACACCGGCATGGCCCACAAGAAGCCAGGCGTGGGCCAGGTGGGTGCGGGCATCGTCCGCGCGCCCATGGACTGCTTTACCCAGGCCCTGCTGGCCTTTGCCAAGTCGGTGGGCGTGGTTTGACCGGAAGGAGGGAGGAAGATGGAAAAAACGCTGGTCATCGCCATCGGCGGCAACGCCATCCTGAAGGAGGGGCAGCGGGGCACGGCGGAGGAGCAGTATGAGAACGTGCGGACCTGTGTTGGCCCCATCGTGGAGCTGTACCAGCAGGGCTACCGGATCGTGCTGGTCCACGGCAACGGCCCCCAGGTGGGCAACATCCTGCTCCAGGCCGAGTCGGCCAGCGACCTTGTGGCCCCCCAGCCCATCGACCTGTGCGGTGCCCAGACCCAGGGGCAGATGGGATACATGATCCAGCGGGCGATGCACAACTGCTTTATGGAAAAGAATGTGCCCGGCAAGATCACCAGCGTGGTGACCCAGGTAGTGGTGGACCGGGAGGACCCCGCGTTCCGGGAGCCCACCAAGCCCATCGGGCCGTTCTATACCAGAGAGCGGGCAGAGCAGCTGCAGAAGGAGCATCCGGAGGCGGTGTTCAAGGAGGATTCCGGCCGGGGCTGGCGCCGTGTGGTGGCATCTCCCAGACCGATCCGGATCATTGAGAAGGAGTCGGTCAACGCGCTGCTGGACCAGGGCCACATCGTGGTCACCGGCGGCGGAGGCGGCATCCCCATCGCTCAGGAGGGCAACCGGTATACCGGGGTGGAGGCGGTGGTGGACAAGGACCTGGTCTCCGCCATCATCGCCCGGGACGTGCGGGCCGACCAGCTGGTCATCCTCACCGGGGTGGACCAGGTGTATGTGGACTTCGGCAAGCCCACCCAGCGGCCCATTGAACGGATGTCTGTGGCCCAGGCCCGCGCCTATCTGGAGGAGGGCCAGTTCCCACCGGGCAGCATGAAGCCCAAGATCGAGGCGGCCCTTGGCTATCTGGCCCAGGGGGGCAGGGAGGTGCTCATCACCTCTATCGAGATGCTGCCCCGGGCGCTGGAGGGCAAGAGCGGCACCGTGATCTTCCGGGAGGAAGACTGAGAGCGGGAAAACGTTGGAAAAGCAAGGCAGGAACGGACGGCGGAGCGGCGCTCCGCCGTCCGTTTTCTTTCTGGATCTGCAAGAACTGGTGCCATCTGGGAACGGCGGCCGCCTGGCGCAGCGGATTTAGGCAGACAGTACAGCAAACCGCCTTTTTTTCGTAATAGTATCCAGTGACAGCCGGAAAAACGGCCCGTATAATGTGGATAGTGACAGGAAAACCGCGAAAGACCGCGGACGGTACGCCCATCCGCCCGCAGCTGATTGAGAGGGAGGAAAACGCAACCATGAGACGACTGCTGAAAAAGATCCCGAATCTGTTTGCCCTGTCCATACCGCTTCTGATGGCGCTGATGCTCCAGGCCTACGCGGCCGGGGAGGAGCTGGCGCCCGCCCCTGAAGGATTCATGGCCTTCGTGGTCATCATCCCGCTGATCCTGATCATCGTCCTGTTGGTAAAGAATGTGGATATGCTCATCGCGGGCCTTGCCGGCGGCGTGCTTGCCATGATCCTGGGCGGCATCACCCTGGCTCAGGCCAACTCCCTGTTCCTGGCGGCCATCCCCAGCATGCTGAGCATGACGGTGCCCATCGTCAACTCGGCCATCGCCACCGCGGTGTTCAAGTCGGGCGGCTATACCGCGGCGTTGACCCTGGTGCGCCGGGGCATCAAGGGCCGCACGGAGCTGATGGCGGCCTTCATCGTCATCCTGCAGGCCGCGGCCACCTATATGTCCGGCATCGGCGGCGGCTCCGCCATGGTCATCGCGCCCCTGGCTTTCGCGGCGGTGGGCGCCATCCCCGAACTGATCGCCGCCATGAGTATCGCCACCGCGGTGTGCTTCACCACCTCGCCCGCCTCGCTGGAGTCCGGCGTGGTCTCCCAGCTCAGCGGTATCGAGATCTCCCACTATGTGGCGGAGATGCGGCTGTTCACCCTGCTGTTCGTCCTCATCGCGGTGGGGATCGCCGTGTACGGCGCCCTGCGCCGCAAGGCGGTGTTCACCGGTGAGGAGAGCGAGGAGCTGCGCAGCATGAGCAACGGCCAGCTGCTGAAGAACACCCTGCCCGCCATCTTCCTGCTCTTCGCGGTCATCGTCGGCCCCCTGATCAACGGCAAGGTGGGCATGCCTATCCTGGGCCCCCTGGCCTACACCGTGATCACCGTGGCCCTCATCGCCATCTGCACCAAGTTCACCCCCAACCAGTCCTGCGCCGCCCTGGTGGACGGCTCCACCTACATCCTGACCCGCCTGTTCAGCGTGGGCATCTTCCTGGGCTTCATCAACGTCATCGGCGAGACCGGCGCCTTCACCTCCATCGTCAACGTGGCCAAGCTGGCCCCGCCGGTGCTGCTGGTGCCCGCCATGGTGCTGGCCGGCTTCCTGGTGGGCTTCCCCGCGGGGGCCTATGTGGGCTCTGTGCTCGCCCTGGTGCTGCCCATCGGCGTGCAGCTGGGCTTCACCCCGGTGGAGCTGGGCTTCGTGACCATCGGCGTCGGCTTCGGCAGCCAGATCAGCTATGTGAACATCACCATGCAGGCCCTGGCCTCCGGCTTCCAGAAACCCATCGGCGATATCGTCAAGGGCAACCTGAGATGGGTGAGCGCCGCCGCCGTCCTGCTACTGATCATCAGCTTCTTCGTGAAATAAGGAGGATTCAATTATGGATATCATCATCAGACAGGCCAGACTGCCCGGCTATGACACCCTGCAGGACGTGGCCGTCGAGGGCGGCCTGATCCGGGAGATCGCTCCCAGCGTGACAGCCACTGCGGCGCGGGAGATCCAGGCGGGGGGCAAGGTGCTCATCCCCGGCCTCATCGATAGCCACATCCATCTGGACAAGGCCTATATCATGGACCGCCTGCCCAACAAGTCGGGCACCCTCATGGAGGCCATCCAGGTCACCGCCAAGCTCAAGCCCACCTTCACCAAGGAGGACGTGGTGGAGCGGGCCACCCGGGCGCTGTTCTCCCTGGTCACCCACGGCACCACCCACATCCGCACCCACGCGGAGTTCGATCCCGCCCAGGGCTTTACCGGCTTTGAGACGGTGATGGAGCTGAAGGAGAGGTACCGCGACCTGATGGACATCCAGGTGGTGGCCTTCCCCCAGGAGGGCATCTTCAAGTGCCCCGGCGTGGAGCAGATGATGACCCAGGCCATGGACATGGGAGCCGACGTGGTGGGCGGCATCCCCTATAACGACACGCCGGCCCACGAGCATATCGACCTGGTGTTCCGCCTGGCCAACAAGTATGGCAAGCCCATCGACTTCCACCAGGACTTCAAGGACGACGCGGACAACATCACCATCGAGTACATCTGCGACAAGACCATCGCGGAGGGGATGCAGGGCCAGGTGGCCGTGGGACATCTGACCGCCCTGGCCGCGCTGCCCCCCGAGAAGCTCGACCCCATCCTGCGCAAGCTGGCAGACGCGGACATCAGCGTCATGTGCCTGCCCGCCACCGACCTGCACCTGGGCGCCCGGAATGACGCCTACAACGTCCGGCGCACAGTGACCCCGGTGCGCAAGCTGCGGGACGCGGGCGTGAATGTGTGCTTTGCCACCAACAATATCCGCAACGCCTATACCCCCTACGGCACCGGCGACCTGCTGCACATCGCCATGCTGGGTATCCCCGTGTGCCACCTGGGCGGGGCGGAGGATCTGCCCACCGTGCTGCCCATGCTGACCACCAACCCCGCCGAAGCCCTGGGGCTGAGCGATTACGGCCTGGCGGTGGGGAAGAAGGCGGACATGGTCCTGCTGGACTCCGACAGCGTGGCCACCTGCGTCATCGACATCCCCGAGCGGCTGTTCGTCATCAAGAACGGCAAGGTCATCGTGGAGACCAAGAAGGAGGTCATCACCGCGTTCTGACGCCTGGTTCCCGCAAGGTCCCACACGGACACCGGTCCGTGTGGGACGCGGGATGAGCGGCACAGACCGGCTGAGATCCGCATCGCCGCGACCGGGGGGCCGTGCTTCTCCCCCTCATGGCCCCCCGGCGCGGAGAAGGGAGGGAACAAGACGTGAAAAAGAGCATCGGACAACGGCTTCGCAATATCGGCCCTGCGGCCATCATCACCAGCGCCTTCATCGGTCCGGGCACCATCACCACCTCCACCCTGGCGGGCGTCAGCTTCGGCTACGCGCTTTTGTGGTGCGTGGTGTTCTCCGGGATCTCCCTGGTGATCCTGATGGAGATGTCGGCCCGCACCACTCTGGCCACCGGGCAGAACCTGGTGGACTCGGCCATCGCCGTGGCCCCTGACAACCCGGTTTGGAAATGGGTGGTCCGGGCGGTGTTTTTCCTGACGGTGCTGACGGTGTGCTTCGCCTTCCAGGCGGGCAACGAGGTGGGGGCCTCCCTGGGACTGTCTGACATCTTCGGGATCCCCCAGCCGATCTCCGCCCTGTTCATCGGGTTGGTGGCTCTGGCCACCACCTGGATCGGCTCCTACCGGACGCTGGAGCGGATCATGAAGATCTTCGTGGGCCTGATGGGCATTTTGTTCGTCATCACCCTGGTCACCGTCCGCCCCGACTGGGGCGCGGTGCTGCACGGCGCCTTTGTCCCCAGCCTGCCCGAGGGCAGCACGGTCAACGCCATCGCCCTCATCGGCACCACCCTCATCGGCATCAACCTCATCGTCCACTCCATCTCCTGCCAGGAGAAGTATCACTCGCTGGAGGATCTGGGTGACGCCAGGACCGACATCGGCATCAATATCCTCATCGGCGTGGTCATCACCCTGTCCATCGTCATCACCAGCGGCACTGTGCTGTACCAGAGCGGAATCTCCGTCTCCAGTCCGCTGGTCTTCTCCAAGCAGCTGGAGCCTATCCTGGGCAGCTGGGCGCGGATCGTGGGCGACCTGGGACTGTTCGCCGCAGGGCTTTCCTCCGCGGTGGCCGTCTCCTACACCATCCGCTCCATCTTCAGCCGGCTGTTCCGCTGGGAGGGTGGCAGCACCAGTATGCCCGCCAAGATCCTGGGCACCGTGGTCATCGTCTTCGGCACCGCCATCGCCATGTTCAGCCAGACGCCCACCCAGATCATCGTCCTGGCCCAGGCCACCAGCGGCTTCTCGCTGCCCTTCATCGCCATCGTGCTGATGGTGGTGGCCAACAACAAGCGCCTGATGGGCGAGCGCCGCAACCGGGTCTTTTCCAACCTGGTGGGCGTGATCGCCGTGGGTGTGACCTTGTTTTTGGGGATCCGGAACCTGTATAATATCTTATCTAATCTGTTTTGAGCGGCAGTCGGGCCGGCGTGCTGGGCAGCGGAAGGCTGCCCAGCACGCCGACTTGGCATGGATGCACAAGGAGGTCATTTATGGGAAAAGCAAATGAGACCGCGCTGCAGCGGCTGATGGCGGCCGACCCCGTGCTGGTGGATATCCGGCCCGCGGGGGAGGTGCTGGAGGGGATGCGCCCCACGGACTTTCTCCACGCGGGCCCGCCCATCGAGTTTGAGCGGATGTGTCCCCCCATGCAGGGCGCGGTGATTTGCGCGCTGCTCAACGAGGGGCTGGCCTCCGACCCGGAGCAGGCCCGGCGCATGGCGGCCGACGGCACCATCACCCACCGCACCTGCCATGAGTTCGGCGCGGTGGGGCCCATGACGGGGCTGACCACCTGGTCCATGCCGGTCTGGGTGGTGGAGGACCGGAACACCGGGCGGCGCAGCTACGCCAACGTCAGCGAGGGCGTGGGCGTGGGACTGCGCTTCGGCGAGTACTCCCAGCGCACCCTGGACCGGCTGAAGTGGATCCGCGAGGTGGCCATGCCCGTTTTTGCCCAGGTGCTCCGGACCACGGGAGGCATCGAACTGGGTCCCATCATGGCCCAGGGGCTTGCCATGGGGGATGAGCTGCATATGCGCAACTATGCCACGACCTCCCTGTTCCTGAAAAGCCACGCCCATGAGATCACCGACGCAGCGGGCAGCCATGCCGCCGACGTGCTGAAGTTCATCGGGGTGGGCAACGACCAGTTTTTCCTGAACCTGGCCATGGCGGCCAACAAGGTGGCGGCGGACCTGGCCGACGGCGTGCCCGGCTCCACCCTGGTCACCGCTATCGCCCGCAACGGCGTGGAGGTGGGCGTGCGCATCAGCGGCCTGCCCGGCCGGTGGTTCACCGCGCCCGCGCCGGTTGTAAAGGGACTTTACCTGCCAGGCTACACGGAGAAGGACGCCAACCCGGACATCGGCGACTCGGCCATCATGGAGGTGGGCGGCTTCGGCGGCTTCGCCATGGTCACCGCACCGGCCATCGTGAAGTTCCTGGGCGCGGCCAGTGTGGAGGTGGCCCGGGAGACCACCGATGCCATGTACGAGATCACCCTGGGTGAGCATCCCCGCTATCAGATCCCGGCCTATGACTTTCGGGGCATCCCCTGCGGCATCGACGCGGCCCGGGTGGTGGAGACGGGCATCACTCCCATCCTGAACACGGCCATCGCCTCCAACCGGGCAGGGCAGGGGATGGTGGGCGCCGGGATGTCCACCCTGCCGGTGGAGCCCTTCGTGGCCGCTGTGACGGCGCTGGCGGAGGAGCTGGGACTATGAGCGCGGGAAGCGGCGCGCGAAAGATCTCCATCGTCTATTACTCCAAAACAGGGCGTACTGCCATGATGGCGGGCGCCATCGCCGCCGGGATGCGGTCGGTGCCGGGGGTGCAGGTAGGGCAGTTTGATCTGGAACATCTGGATGAGCAGTTCCTTCGTGACAGCAGCGCTGTGGTGGTGGGCACCCCCACCTACCACGCCAACCCCTGCTGGCAGATCAAGAAATGGCTGGATGAATCGGGAAAGTACGGCCTGGGCGGGAAGCTGGGCGCGGCGTTTGCCACGGCGGATTACGCCCAGGGGGGCGCGGACCTGGCCATCTTCACCATCCTGACCCACCTGATGGTGAACGGGATGCTGGTCTACTCCGGCGGCGCCAGCTTGGGTCAGCCCTTCATTCACCTGGGCGCGGTGGCCCTCCGGGACACCCTGGAGCAGGACCGGCAGCTGTTCCATATCTTCGGACAGCGGATCGCCGCGAAGGCGGCGGAGCTGGGAGGATAGCTTTAGTGAGACAAGAAAACGCGGTGCGGGGGAGAGCCGGATGGCTCTCCCCCGCACCGCTGTGAGGAAAGAAAAGATCATTGAAATGAGGTATCCAGCAAGTGGAAGCGGTTGCGCTTGAAGCGGATGACGCCGTCCCGCTGGAGCTTGGACAGCTCGGTGGACAATGCGCTGCAGTTGACGCACAGGTAGTCGGCCAGTTCGTCCCGGGTGAAAGGGATCTGAAAGTCAGGACTGCCTTTTCGAAGTGCCTCGCCGGAAAAGTAGGCCATGGCCTTTTCCCGGGTGGAGCGGCGGGAGAGGATGCTCAGCTTCTGGATCAGGGCGAGGTTGGTCTGGGCGATCTCCGTCCCGATGCGCCCCTGCAGCCGTGACAGCAGAGGCACGCGGCTGCCTCCGGTGCGAAGCGCTTCCGCATCCATGAGCAGCACGGTGCAGTTGGTGAGGGCCACGATGTTGATGGGCAGGCCGCTCACCGGCAGGAAGGCGGCCGCACCGCCCAGCAGATCGCCGGCCTTGAGATTGTTCAGGATAGAACGTCGGCCCCAGTAGTCAGTGAGAAAGACCTGAGCGCTGCCTGTGAGCAGGCAGCCCAGCCTGGTCTTGGTCTCCTCCGCATGGAGGATATACTCTTCCGCGTGGAGGGTGACGGTGGACAGAGAGAGCAGACGGCTCAGCACCACGAGCTCGTCGCGGGTGAATTCGGAGAACAGCGGAAGCTGGGAGAGACGGTCGAGAAATGGTTCCATGAGAGCGGACCTCCTGCTGAAGGAAGGACAGAGCGGGCGGGAGAAAAGAAAAACGGCCTGTCTGAGCAAGTTCAAACAGACCGTCTGTCGGGACAAACGTCTCCCGTGCCGGATGACAGCTGTTTCCTTCTCAAAATGTGGAGGGTCAGGTCATTTCTTTCCTGGCCCCGTGAGCCGGCGGCTCAGGCGCATGGATCATGGGCGGCTGCCTTTAGACCCGTGCGCGCGGAAACATTCAAATTCACTTGTAAATCGATTATAATCTACTTTTGTCAAAAAAACTATCGTTTTTCCAATATAACTGAAAAATGATAGGTCAGCGGCTCAAAAAACGGGAAAAGCCGCATTCCCCAATGTGATGCTCCGGCGGCACATGGACAATAAACCGACGGAACGACGAGGGGACGGCGCTGCCGCGTTTCCGTTTCTGCGCCCGTTTTGACAGGGACCGCCCGAAACTCCGAGCGATCTCACGGACCGGTCAGAAGCGGTCATCGCGGTGAAAAAACAGCTGAGACGGAAAGGAAAAGCTGCGCTTGGCCAAGGGGTCCTGACTTGATGTGGGGGCGGGCCCGTCAGCCCGCCCCTTTTTCTGCCTGTATGAAGCCTATACGCCGAAGATCTTGGCACTTTTCAGCGTCTCGATCACGCCGGCCAGCTTCCGGCGGAACAGACCGGCAAAGCGCCCCACCAGCAGGGCGTTGACGATGGTGCCCGTGCCGATGCCGATGAGCCGGTGGGGGAACAGCAGCCCGCCCAGGATGGACAGGGAGACCATCAGGATATCGAACAGATTTTTGGACAGGCCGAAATCCTTGCGGTAGACCTGGGAGACGGTCTGAACGGTGCCGTCGGGCGGGCTGGCCACGAGGTCCATGGATACTGCCATGGTGACCCCCAGAGCCACACAGACCACCGCTACCGCCAGCCAGGCCGCGGCGGAGAGGAGACCATGGGGCTGGACCACGTCCAGCAGCCGGTCAAACAGGTCAATGAGCAGTCCGAAAACATAGCTGAAGGGCAATTGGAGCAGTACGGACAGCCGGATCTTCCGGAGCATCAGGCACTGGGCGATGATACACAGCAGGTAGAGAATCGTGGTGGCCTGCCCCAGGGTGAGAGAGGATGTCTCAGAGACCAGATAGGGCAGCGAGTTGATGGGGGCTACCCCCAGGCCGGTCTTGGTGTTCAGAATGATGCCGATGCATAAAATCAGCTGACCGGCGGTATAGAAGGCAAGCCTGCCCAGCAGGAGGGGCAGGCGGGAGCGCTGTGTCACCATCTGTTCTCCACCCTTTCCGCAAAGCCCATCAGGTCCCGGATCTCCAGGACCCTGCCGTCGTCCAGCCGGGCCCGGCCGGAGAAGCGGCCGAAGACCTGGTGCTGGTCGGAGCTGACCGGGCCGGTGCTCAGCTTTGCCGCCCGGTCCAGCACAGGACGAAAGTCCATGGAGAAGCGCCCGTCGTCACTGGAGAAGGACCAGGGGCTGAGATAATCCGCCCGGCCGTCCCGCCGGGGGATGTGGAAGACCACGCCGGAGAGCTTGTGGGCCAGGCCGCCATAAAACAGCATGTTTTCGGTGGCTGCCAGGCTGCTGCCGAAGCCATATCCGATGTTGAATCCGAAGGGGACCCCGTCCAGGAGCCCGGAGGCGGAGCCCCAGTACCAGGTGTTGTGATAGGTCCAGACGCCCCGGCCCCAGTCCAGCACGCCGAAGGACTCCGACGGATCAAAGACAAAGCGCTCCACACCCAGAGTGACTTCGCCGCTGGCCCGAAGACAGTTGATCTTCTGATTGAAGTAGAAGTGGCCCGGTTTATCGAAGGGGGTGCAGATGACCATGGACTGTTCCGGTTCGTCAAACAGGTACAGCCGTCCGTCCAGCGCTTCCCCGTCCCGGAAACGGTCCATGTGGAAGGTCAGCTCCCGCGCCGGGCCGAACCGGGGGTGATCCACATGGCGGAAGCAGAGGGCGTGCCTGCGGCCGGAACTGGCGGTGACTCCGCAGGCCGAGGAGGCGGGCAGCCCGGTGCGGCCCAGAGAGAGGGGGCGGATGGGACTTTTCGTGATCTGCCAGGGCTGTCCGGCGAAGGAGAGGAGGGATACCGAATCCAAACCCAGATAGCCGTTGTCCGACACCGTCAGGGCCACGCCGAAACGGTCGTTGCCCACATAGTAGTAGTCCCACTCCTTGATCCTCAGGGGGGAGGCCTTGACCGCCCGCCGGTCGTAGACGGGCAGGAGGGATTTGGCATAGCCCGGCTCGGTCAGCTCTCCCCGCCGGTCCAGCAGAGGGATGGCGCGGGTGATCTCATGCTGCATGGCGTCCTCCTCCTCACTTTGTGTGATGACTGTCTTTCTTGAGAGTAGCACAATCGGGGCGGAAACACAAGCGAGGGAGGGGTGTAAACACCGGAAAAAGCCCGGACAGGCAAAAATCCGCGTCCCGCCACATAGGAATAGAGCGTATGCCCGGCGGAAGGAGGGATGCCCATGGCAAGACTGCTGGGAAAGGGACAGGTGCGGGACCTGCTGCTGGGGCTGGCCCTGCTGATCTCCGGCGGCGCGCTGGTGGTATATCCTGCCCAGGCCATGGAGGCAGCCCGGGGTGGGCTGCAGCTGTGCGCCAATGTGATCATCCCGTCCCTGTTCCCCTTTTTCGTACTCTCCTCCCTGATGGTGGAGCTGGGCTTCGCCCAGTACCTGGGCCGGGCGCTGGAGCCGGTGATGCGCCCGCTGTTCCGGGTGAGCGGTCCCTGCGCCAGCGCGGTGGCCCTGGGCTTTATCGGCGGCTATCCCGTGGGGGCCCGCACCGCCATCCAGCTGTATGAGAAGGGGCTCTGCACCCGGACGGAGGCCCAGCGCCTGCTGGCTTTCTGCAACAACTCCGGACCGGCCTTCATCCTGGGTGTGGTGGGAGCGGGGGTGTTTTCCAGCAGCCGGGCGGGGCTGCTGCTCTATCTGGTGCACGCCCTGGCCTCCCTGTGTGTGGGCCTGATCTTCCGGTTCTACGGCGGGCGGGGCGGGGATGGGGAGACGGCCCGGCGGCGGGTGCGCATCCAGACGGAACGGTTCTCCCTGGCCTTCACCCGGGCGGTGAAGGGCGCCTTTTCCAGCACGCTGAATATCTGCGCCTTCGTGGTCTTCTTCACCGTGGTGATCCGGATGCTGTTTGTGACGGGCCTGCTCACTCTCGCGGCGGAGGCAGTGAGCGGACTGCTGGGGGTGGAGCGGCGGTGGATCGAGTACCTGCTGACCGGGCTGGTGGAGATCTCCTCCGGTGTTACCACCCTGAGCGGGACCCAGGCGCTGACCGGGCGCATGTCCATGGCGGCCTTCATGCTGGGCTGGGCGGGGGTGTCCGTCCACTGCCAGGTGCTCTCCTTTCTGGGGGACAGCGGATTATCGGCCCGTACCTATGTGGCGGGCAAGCTGCTCCACGGCACTCTATCCGCGGCGGGGATGTGGCTGCTGGCCCGGGCGCTGCTGCCCGGAGAGGAGGTGTCCGCCTGCCTGGCGGAACAGGTGGAGACTTTGGCGGAGCTGGACCTGCAGAGCGCTCTGGCCGCGTCGGTGGTGTGCGCGTGGCTGGTGTGGCTGGCGGTGTTCTGCGTGAGCCTGGTGATGGTACGAAAAAACAGTGGAAAAGGCAGGCGGCGTATAGTATAATGTCGTCAGAGAGAAAGGAGGCGGATCGCGTGCGGCTGTTTCAGAAGGACATCGAGCCCCGCTGCGCCTACTGCGCCCAGGGCCGCCCGCTGGGCGACCGGGTGATCTGCGCCAGGAAGGGGATCATGGATCCCGCGGCCCGCTGCCGGAGTTTCCGGTACGACCCGCTCAAGCGCGTCCCTCCCAAGCCGGCAAAGGCGGACTTCTCCAAGTGGAAGGACGAGGATTTCGTCCTGTGAGGTCCCCGTGGACAGAGCTGTGTGAACGCATGGCTCTGTTTTTTTGCCCTTTTCCGGCCAGGTCTTTTCCCGCCCCCGTCCACATAACAATAGCAGGAAGGGGGGCGGAGAGATGGAACGGAACAGGCGCAGGGAGAGCCTGCTGGAGCGCACGGCCCAGATGCTGGACCTGCCTGCCGACGTGGTGGCGGGGGTGCCACGGCTGGAGCTGACGGGGGACAGTGAGCTGCGCATGGAAAACCACCGGGGCATCCTGGCCTACGGCACGGAGGAGATCCGCGTCAGCGGGGGCAGGATGATCGTCCGGGTGCTGGGGGAGGGACTGTGCCTGAAGGCCATGAACGGTTCCGAGCTGCTCATCACCGGGCATGTGCGGGCGGTGGAGCTGGAATGAAGCGGGCGGTCAACTATCTCCAGGGCTGGACCCAGCTGAGGGTGACCGGCGACTTTCCCGAGCGGATGCTCAACCTCTGCGCCCAGCGGCGGGTGCCCTTCTGGGCGCTGGAGTGGGTGGACGGGGAGACCTTCCGCTTCCGGGTGCCCACCCGCTGGGTCAGCCGTCTGCTCCCTCTGGCCGAGCGGACCCGTTGTACGCTGTGCCGGGAGCGGAGTGTGGGCCTGCCTGCCTTTCTGGCCGGATTCCGGCACCGGTATGCCTTCCTGGCGGGGCTGGCGCTGTCCCTGCTTGCAGTGTGCGTGCTGTCCAACTTCATCCTGTGGGTGGATATCACCGGCTGCCGGACGGTCTCCCAGGCGGAGATCCTCACCGAGCTGCGCAGGCTGGGGGTCTATCCGGGGGCCTACGGGCCGTCCATCGACGGCAGCGCCGTGGGCCAGCAGGCGCTGCTCAATCTGAGCGGGCTGTCCTGGATGTCGGTGAATGTCAGCGGCGCCCGGGTGGAAGTCATCGTCCGGGAGGCCGTCGCACCGCCCCAGGTGGACGGCAGGGACGGCGCGGGCGATATCGTGGCCGAGACCGACGGGGTCATCAGCCGGATGGAGGTGCTCACCGGCCAGGCCAGGCGCCAGGTGGGGGACGGGGTGACCCGGGGGGAGGTGCTCATCTCCGGTACGGTGGAGCTTGCCCACGCTGACCCTGAGCAGGAGCCGGAGCGCTATCAGGTCCGGGCAGCGGGGCGGGTGTGGGCGGATACCCGGCGGGTGCTCACTGCCGCCATCCCTGTCACAGCGCAGGTCAAGGAGTACACCGGAGAGGAGACCGTCCGCTATTCCCTGAGCTTTCTGGGGAAAACCATCAATTTTTATCAAAACAGTGGAATTGCGTGGCCGTACTATGATAGAATAAACATAACGACATGCGCCTCCCTGCCCGATGGACGGGAGTTGCCCTTCCATATCGTGAAAACAGAGCTTCGGGCTTATGATATCAGGGAAGTCCAGGTGGACCTGACGGCTGCGGAGCAGTTGCTGTCCGCGCGGCTGGAGGAGGAGCTTGCCGGCCTTCTGGGGGAGGACGGAGAGGTGCTGGAGCGCACCTGGGAGTCCAGAGTGACGGACGGTGTGCTCACCGTCACCCTGACCGCCGCCTGCCGGGAGGAGATCGGCACAGAGGCGGCCGGCTGAACGCGCATACAAAGGAGATCATGGTTTCATGACAGAACAGATCATCAGCATCGAACGGATGGAACAGGCGGTAAACGTCTTCGGCTCCTTCGACGAAAATATCCGCATCCTCGAGCGGGAGCTGGGGGTGACGGTGGTCAGCCGGGATTCCGACCTGAAGGTGAGCGGCGAGGGCGAGGCGGTGATGTACGCCGTCAAGGCCATCCAGGCGCTGCTCTCCCTCTCCGCCCGGGGAGAGGCCATCAACGAGCAGAACGTGCGCTATATCCTGCAGATGGTGCGCACCGGCAATGAGGATAAGATCAGCCAGCTGGCGGGCGACGTGCTGTGCGTCACTGCCAAGGGCAAGCCCATCAAGGCCAAGACCATCGGCCAGAAGCGCTATGTGGACGCCATCCGGAACAATACGGTCACTCTGGGAATCGGCCCGGCGGGCACGGGCAAGACCTACCTGGCGGTGGCCGCGGCGGTGGCCGCCTTCCGGGAGAAGCAGGTCAACCGCATCATCCTCACCCGCCCGGCGGTGGAGGCGGGGGAGCGGCTGGGCTTCCTGCCCGGCGACCTGCAGTCCAAGGTGGACCCCTACCT
>CALXCT010000146.1 GCA_944386865.1 uncultured Oscillospiraceae bacterium
TAGCCCTTCTGCCCGAGCGCCTTCAGGGTAGAAGAGATCGAAGATTTCGAGATCCCCAGCGTCGTGTGGATCTGGACGCCGTATTTGCCCTGCTCTTGATGGGTCAGCAGATAATACAGCAGCGCCGCCTGCGTCGGGGTCAGGTCCGTGTGCCGCATCTGGAGCTTCCCATACTGCTCCATGGCGAGATGGAGCTGTTTCAAGGTCCACATTATGTTTTGGGACAAGACTGTCCCTCCTTTCTGTTGTCTTCCGTGTCAAACGGTTCGGTCTCATACTGTTTGCTCCAGTATCTGATTATAAGGATTTTTCGTTGAAAGTGAATTTAGAATGTGTTACTATTAGAAAGTGATCCTTACCAATAAAGGCGGTGCTGTCATGAACACCTTTCAGCTCTCCTGCTTTCTGGCGGTCGCGGAATACCTGAATTTTGCCCAGGCGGCGCAGGCACTCCATGTGACCCATCCCGCGGTCAGCCAGCAGATCAAGTCCCTGGAGAAGGAACTGGGCGCCCGTCTGTTTGAGCGGACCACCCGCTCGGTCAGACTGACGGAGGCGGGAATGGCGTTCCTGCCCGACGCCCAGCAGATCGTGGCGCTCTCCCAGCGCGCCGCGAGACGCTTTGGCAGCGGGCCCGACAAGCCGATGGAAACGCTGGCCGTCGGCTGCTACAGCTTTGCCTGCATGATCCTCATGTCGGGCGCTCTGGAGCGGCTGCGGGGCATCCGGCCGGAACTTCATCCGCTGCTTCGGACCATTCCGTTCCTGCACATTTATCAGCTGCTGGAGCGGGGAGATCTGGACGCCGTGGTGGGCTTCCGGGAGGCTCCCGGCGCAAAGATCAGCGCCAAGTTCCGGGAGTTTTCCAAAGTGCCCATGATGTGCGTCTGCGCCGCGACCCATCCGCTGGCGGGAGCCGGGGAAGTCCGCATGGAGGACGTGAAAGAAGAAAAGCTCGCGCTGTTCCTGCCGCCCAAGGGGATGCTTCCCATCGTGCGCCTGCAGGGTCAGCTGATGGGGCACCGCCCGCCCTCGGAATTCTACTTCTGCGAGTCTGTGGAAGCCATCATGGTGCTGGTCACTGCGGGGTACGGCATTTCCGTCCTGCCGGACTGTCTCATCCCCGACACGCCGATGATCTCCAAGATCCCTCTGCAGGACGTGGAGCCGGTCTCCTTTGGGGTCTACTACAACTCTCTGCAGGGCAAGCCCGCCCTCAAGGCGTTTCTCCAGTGTGCAAAAGAAGCCTTTGAATAGGGCCGGCAAAGCGCCGGCCGGCGGCCCCTCCCGGGCCTGCCCGCAAGAAAACAGTCGTAAACCGTCAGCCGCTGTGTTATAATCCCTTTAGTCTGTGGAAAGGAGGGCGTGTCATGGCCCTTGAAAACGGCGAGTGGATCATGCGGGGGCTCCGCTGGGACGATCCCCTCCGCATCCGCAGCTGGCAGGAGCTGGTCAGCTGGGTGGACGAGGTGGGCTTCCTGCCCTTCTTCAAAAACGAGATCGACGGCTTCTCCGCCGAGGAGCACGTCTCCGACCTCTACTGGTGGTCCGGCGACCCGGAACAGGACCCCTGGGAGTGGCGGCAGCTCATCGCCCGCAGCGGCCGGGTGGCCTACGGCAAGTTCTTCGCCAAAAAGGCCGGCTTCATCTCCCGGGCCTGGTTCCCCCACTTCGCCAACTGGCGGCGCGGCGGCTACGACTTCGACAGCCGCTGGGACGAGGGGCTGGCCGGGATACGCCAGAAGCGGGTGATGGACCAGTTCGCCGCCAAGGAGCAGCTGTACTCCTTCGAGCTCAAGCGCCTGGCCGGGTTCGGCAAGGGGGGCGAGAAGAACTTTGAGGGCACGGTGACCGACCTTCAGATGGGGGGCTACCTGCTGACCCGGGACTTCCGGCAGCGCCTTGATAAAAGCGGCCGCCCCTATGGGTGGCCCATCTCCGTCTACGCCACGCCGGAGTCCCTCTGGGGCTATGAGCACGTCACCTCCGCCTATCCATCCCAGCCCGCGCGGTCCGGAGAGCTGATCTGCCGCCAGATACAAGCCCATTTCCCTGCGGCTGCGGAGCGTACGCTCCGCGCGGTGCTGGGCTGGGAGAGAGGAGGAAGCCGGCCATGATCCGGGACATCTGCAGAGACGAGGCCTTCCTGGCCCGGAAATCGGAACCCGCCACCCCCGCCGACCTTCCCGTCGCCGCCGACCTGCTGGAGACCCTGGAGCACCACCGGGAGGGCTGCGTGGGCATGGCGGCCAATATGATCGGGGTAAGCAAGCGCATCATCGCCTTTGACAATCAGGGGACCTTCATGGTCATGTTCAATCCGGAGATCGTCAAGAAGTCCGGACCCTACCAGGCGGAGGAGGGCTGCCTCTCCCTCACCGGCACCCGTCCGGCCACGCGCTGGCAGTCCATCAAGGTGCGCTGGCAGAATGAGAGATTTCAGGAGCGCTTCAAGACCTTCACCGGCTGGACGGCCCAGATCATCCAGCACAAACTGGACCACTGCAAGGGGATCATCATATGAAAAAGTGCAGGATCACCGTGATGCGCATCACCCGGTACGAGGACCTGATGGCCCGGTACGAAAACCCCATCTCCCACGCCTGTGGCCTGGAGGAGGGCATGGTCTTCCTGGCCAACGGCTGGGAGAAGCCGGAGGGCTTCTGTCCCAGCGCCTGGGACACCCTCTCCCCCTTCGTGCTGGCCCTGAGCCACGGGGCGGAAAACTTCTACGGCGGCTGGATGAAAAACCCAAGGTCCGCCCTGCTCTCCTGCAACGACGGCTTCCGCCCGGTGAGCTTTCTGGTGGAGGCCCTGGACGAGGACGCAGAATAAAAGTTTTTCCGGGGCAAAGCCGGATGTGCTCCGCCCCGCAGCGATGCTCCGGGGCGGCGGCCGCCGCCCCTCCCACGAAACGAAACGACA
The DNA here is from genome assembly GCA_944386865.1 of uncultured Oscillospiraceae bacterium. Lineage (GTDB taxonomy): Bacteria > Bacillota > Clostridia > Oscillospirales > Oscillospiraceae > CALXCT01. The sequence goes on from CALXCT010000146.1 coordinate 2,926, forward strand.
GGAGGGACCCAGCGCATGGAAGAATGTCTGATCTGCAAGGCGCCGCTGGAATACCTGACCGAGGACCAGGTCATGGAGTGCGCCGTCTGCCACAAGAAGGAACCCAGCAAGACCCGCTGCGTAAAGGGGCACTACGTGTGCAGCGACTGCCACACCCGGGGCATGGACAGCATCTTCGGCCTGTGTCTGGCGGAGACCTCCTCCGACCCCATGGCCATCCTGCACCGGATGATGGCGCTGCCCTTCTGCCATATACACGGTCCGGAGCACCATGTGATGGTGGGGGCAGCTCTGCTCACCGCCTATAAAAACGCCGGAGGCGAGGTGGATCTGGAGCAGGCCCTCCGGGAGATGGACAGCAGGGGCAGGCAGGTCCCCGGCGGCGCCTGCGGCTTCTGGGGTGCCTGCGGGGCGGGGGTCAGCGCGGGGCAATTCCTGGCCATCGTCACCCGCTCCACCCCACTGGCCGTGGAGCCCTGGGGCCTGAGCAACCGGATGACCGCCCAGGCTCTGGAGCGCATCGGCGCGGTGGGCGGGCCCCGGTGCTGCAAGCGGGACTCCTCCCTGGCCGTCCTGGCCGCGGTGGATTTCGTCCGGGAACAGCTGGGGGTAGAGATGGAGCGGACCGTCCCCGTCTGCACTTACAGCGCCCAAAACAACCAGTGCGTCGGCAGCCGCTGTCCCTTCCAAGCCGGCCGGCCGTAAACAGCCGGGGCCCTTCCCGCCGCCCGGGCTGCCGGAGCGGGCGGTCGTTCCGGACAGGCGGCTGTGCCGCGCAGAGACAGATCCCCCATCCCGCGCTGTCAAGCCGACAGCTGCCGGATGGGGGATCTGTTTTTTTGGATGCGGTCCGCCCTGCCCGTGCCGCTTTGGGGGGCAGCACCCTGCTCAGGTATGGGGGGCGTCCATGTAGGCGGCAAAACGCGCGCCGCAGACGGCATAGTCCCCGGGATCAAAGATCACCAGATAGACCGTCATCTCCCGGCCGCGCAGAAAGTCCGCGATGGTGTCCACCGCGATCTTCAGCGCCTGGTCCTTGGGATAGCCGTACGCCCCGGCGGAGATGAGGGGGAAGGCCACCGTCTCACATCCGTGGGCCGCGGCCAGCTCCAGCGAGGAGCGGTAGGCGGAGACCAGCAGTTCCTCCTCACCGCGGCTCCCGCCCCGCCAGATGGGGCCCACGGTGTGGATCACATACCGGGCGGGCAGGCGGTACCCCTTGGTGAGTTTGGCCTGTCCCGTCCTGCACCCGCCCAGGCCGCGGCACTCGGCCAGCAGCTCCGGTCCGGCGGCGCGGTGGATGGCTCCGTCCACTCCTCCGCCGCCCAGCAGGCTCTCGTTAGCGGCGTTTACGATGGCGTCCACCTTCATGGTGGTGATGTCGTGCTGCACGATGCGCAGGGGCATAGTGACACCTCCTTGTCTGTTTTCTCCATCATACCACGAACCCTTCCTCCCGGCAATCAGAATGCCCGGCCCCGCAGACGCAAAACCGGCCGCGGGCGATCCGCCCGCGGCCGGTCCAAAAGGTCATCTTCTGCAGCTTCCCCCGCAGCAGCACGAGCCCAGCGCCCCGGACAGCAGCAGTCCCACCAGGCCCAGGTAGGCCATGGAGGCAAGGGGGTCGGAGGCGATGGCGCAGGAGCCGCTGGAGCAGCCCACCGCGAAATAGTAGAGCAGTCCCGCCAGCGCGCCGCCCAGGGTGAACAGGGCCGGGCGCAGCCACCTTTTCAAGCGTTCTTTCATATCAGTTCCCTCCCGTCGGATCTTTTTTGCCCCGCACGCTGCCGCGGCGGCCTTCCCTCACCGGTCCAGGTTCTCCCGGATGAACTGGTCGATGGCCGCCTTGGACCCGGGATTCACCACGGAGCCCAGCGCCTTCCCGTTCCGGTACAGGACCAGAGCGGGGATCACCTCGATCCCCTCCTCCCGGGCCAGCTGCTCCTCCTCGTCGATATTGACCTTGGCCGCCACGAGGCGGTCACCGTACTCCTGGGCCACCTTTTCATAGGCCGGGCCCAGACGGCGGCAGTAGCCGCACCAGGGCGCCCAGAAATCCACCAGGACGGGCTTGTCCCCCTCCGTCATCCGCCGCAGCTGTTCTCTGTTCAGATCGATCGCCGCCATACCGGTCAGCTCCTTTCCTCTGTGTGGCCTTAGTATACCCGGAAAAGGGGGCTCATTCTGTGACAAGATCACGCAAACCGGCTTTTTTCGCCCCACCGCCCCGGGGGCGCTCCCCTGTTGTGCCCCGCGCTGCTGTATGTTATAATCCAAAATGGTTCCGCGGGGGCCAGGCAAAGAGAGGAGCCCTGTTAGGAAAACAACGGCCAGAGCAAAGAAGGCCCCGCTTTCCGGGCTCTTCCCCGCCGTCACCCTCTTCAACACCTCCGGCTCCAGGGTCCCGGCATGGTCGGCCCCTGTCAGCCGGACGGCCGGAACGATCCCCTCTATCACAATATCCGGACATACATCTGCAGCGGACAGGGGCCTTCCCATACGCACCGGCCCCGCGGTATATGCCGCTCCGCGATCCAAAGGGAGGAAACGACCATGAAGCTCTATGAGATCACCTTCAGCCCTACCGGCGGCACCCAGAAGGCCGCCGACATCCTGACGGAAGCCCTGGGCGGGCAGGCCGCCGCCGTGGACCTGACGGACGGCGGCGCGGACTTTTCCGCCGTCGTCTGTGCCCCGGAGGACATAGCCGTGATCGCCGTGCCCTCCTTTGCCGGCCGTGTGCCCGACCCCGCCGCAAGGCGCCTGGCCTCCGTCCGGGGCAACGGCGCCCGGGCCGTCCTGGTGTGTGTATACGGCAACCGGGCCTATGAGGACACGCTGCTGGAGCTGGCGGATACCGCCGCCCGGGCCGGCTTCCAGGTGGTCGCGGCGGCGGCCGCCCTGGCGGAGCACTCCGTCCTGCGCCGGTTCGCCGCCGGGCGTCCCGACAGTGAGGACGCGCGCCAGCTGCAGCAGTTCGCCGTGCAGATCCGGGAGAAGCTGTCCGCCGGGGACCGGAGCGCGCCCGCCATCCCCGGAAACCGCCCCTACCGTCAGAAGGGCGGCTCCGGCATGGTGCCTCTGCCCGGCGAGGGCTGCATCTCCTGCGGGCTGTGCGCCCGGCGCTGCCCGGTGGGAGCCATCGATCCCCACGACCCCGGCCAGGTGGACCGGGAGCGGTGCATCTCCTGCATGCGGTGCGTCTCCCTCTGTCCCCGGTCTGTCCGGAAGGTCAGCCCGGCCGCCCTGGAGGCGCTGGAGGCAAAGCTGAGCGAGGTCTGCTCCCGCCGGAAATCCGAGGAGCTCTATCTCTGAACGGAAACAGACGAGCCGGAGGCCCTTTCAGGGCCTCCGGCCTTTTTGTCCCTGCGGCCTCTGAGCGGTGCGGGCCGCGTCAGCTCCCCGCCCGCCCCTCCGGGTCCAGCTGCTCCTTCAGACGCTCCAGGAACAGCTCCGCCGCCCGGGAGAAGACCCGGGATTTCTTCCACACCAGGTACATCCCCAGCTCAAACCCCGGCTCCAGCGGCCGGAAGCACAGGTCGCTGCCCTCGGTGTTCACCAGCTTGTCCAGAGCCAGGGCATAGCCCAGCCCCTCATCCACCATCAGAGAGGCGTTGTAGATCAGGTTGTAGGTGGCCACGGTGTTCAGCTGCTCCGGCTCCCGGCCCAGCCAGCGGTAAAGCCCGCTCTTGTTGTCCGCCTGCCGGGAGAGGATCAGCGGCTTGTCCCACAGGTCGCGGGGGGAGACGCTCTCCCCCGCCGCCAGCGGGCTGTCCCGCCGCATGAGCACGCCCCAGGTGTCCCTCATGGGCAGCTCCATGTAGTGGTACCGGGCCTTGTCGATGTCCCCCAGAAGCACGCCGAAGTCCAGCAGCCCCCGGTCCAGCCGCTCACAGACGTCCGCGGCGTCGCCGCTGACGATGTGAAAGCGCACGCCCGGACAGCTGCGCCGCACCCGCCCGGCCGCCCGGGCCAGCTGCCGCACCCCGTCGGTCTCCCCGGTACCGATGAAGACGTCGCCGCTGACCGCCTCGTCCGGCCGCGCCACCTCCCGCTCCGTCCGGTCCACCAGCTCCAGGATCTCCTCCGCCCTTCTGCGCAGCAGCATGCCGTCCTCAGTGAGGGTGACCTTTCTTCCCCCCCGGACCAGCAGCTGCCGGCCCAGCTCCTCCTCCAGCTCTCTGAGCTGCCGGGAGAGGGTGGGCTGGGTGAGGTGCAGAGACTGGGCCGCCGCTGAGATGTTCTGCTCCCGCGCCACCGCCAGGAAATACCGCAGTACCCGCAAATCCATGAAATCCGCCTCCTGTCCTCTCCATCATAGCACGGCAAACCATAGTTAACAAGCATAGTTTGGTATGTAGCATAGGCATTTGTTATTTTATCCTGTGCGTGCTACAATAGGGTCACAGGAACAGAGAACGGAGGTGCGGGATGGATCTGGCGGGATTTTTGGAGCGGCTGGACAGCGGCGAGCCGGTGCAGGGAGGCGGCGAGGTGCATCAGTTCATGCACGGCGTCAGCCAGCAGGCCCTGCAGATCACGGCGGAGCTCAACAGCGGCTATCACGAGCCGGCCCGGCTCCGCGCGCTCTTCTCCCTGCTCACCGGACGGCCGGTGGACGAGAGCTTTACCCTCTTTCCCCCCTTCTACACCGACTGCGGCAAAAACATTCACGTGGGCAGGCATGTGTTCATCAACATGGGCTGCAAGTTCCAGGACCAGGGAGGCATTTACATTGGGGACCATGTGCTCATCGGCCACAGCGTGGTGCTGGCCACCCTGAACCACGCCATGGCCCCCCGGGACCGGAGCACCATGCTCCCCGCCCCCATCCGTATCGGGAACCGGGTGTGGATCGGCTCGGGGGCCGTGGTGCTGCCCGGCGTGACCGTGGGAGACGGGGCCGTGGTGGCCGCGGGGGCGGTGGTGACCCGGGACGTGCCGGAAAACACGGTGGTGGGCGGCGTGCCCGCCAGGATCATTCGGACCATTCAAAAGGAGGAAACATCATGAGCAAGAACGTACTGGTGATCTCCACCAGCCTGCGGTCGGACAGCAATTCCGACCTGCTGGCCCGTCAGTTCGCCCAGGGCGCCCGGGAGGCCGGGCACGAGGTGGAGTCGGTCTCCCTGCGGGGAAAGCAGCTTCAATTCTGCCGGGGCTGCCTGGCCTGCCTGAAGGCGGGAAAATGCGTCATGGAGGACGACGCCAATGCCATCGCCGGGCAGATGCGCGCCGCCCAGGTCATCTGCTTTGCCACCCCGGTCTACTACTACGAGATGTCCGGCCAGATGAAGACCCTGCTGGACCGGGCCAATTCCCTCTACGCCGCCGACTACCGGTTTCGGGACATCTACCTGCTCACCGCCTCCGCGGAGGGGGAAGACAGCGCGTCCGACGGCCCCGTCCACGGTCTGGAGGGCTGGATCGCCTGCTTTGCCAAGGCGCGGCTGGCCGGCGTGGTCCGGGGCGGCGGGGCCAGCGCGCCCGGGGAGATCTCCGCCCAAAAGCTGGCCGAGGCCTACGAGCTGGGCAGAAGAGTATAAGGAGGCAGACAGCATGAGATCGAGATTTGACGGATACTCCTTCCCCCTGCGGGACAGCCTGCGGCGGGAGAAGGTCCGCTTCCGCAACCGCTACGGCATCGAACTGGCGGGAGACCTGTACCTGCCCCGTGAGGCCGCCGGGAGGCTGGCCGCTGTGGCGGTGGCCGGACCCTTCGGCGCGGTGAAGGAGCAGTGCTCCGGCCTGTACGCCGAGGAGCTGGCCGCCCGGGGCTTCGCCGCCCTGGCCTTCGACCCCTCCTTCACCGGGGAGAGCGGCGGCGGGGCGCGGAACGTGTCCTCCCCCGACATCAACACCGAGGACTTCTGCGCGGCGGTGGACTTTCTCTCCACCCGGGACTTCCTTGACCCGGAGCGGATCGGCATCCTGGGCATCTGCGGCTGGGGCGGTATGGCGCTGAACGCCGCCGCCCTGGACACGCGGATCAAGGCCACCGTCACCTCCACCATGTACGATATGATCCGGGTCACCGCCCGGGGCTACTTCGACCAGGCGGACAGCGAGCAGGCCCGGTATGAGCTGAAGAGGGCGCTCAACGCCCAGCGGACGGAGGATTACAAGACCGGTACCTGTGCCCGGGCGGGCGGCGTGGTGGATCCTCTGCCTCAGGACGCCCCCCTCTTCGTGCGGGACTACCACGACTACTACAAGACGGAGCGGGGCTACACCGAACGCTCCCTCAACTCCAACGGCGGCTGGAACACCGCCTCCGCTCTGTCCCTGCTCAGCGGGTCCCTTCTGAATTACAGCAGAGAGATCCGCAGTGCCGTGCTCATGGTCCACGGGGAGAAGGCCCACTCCTGCTACTTCAGCCGGGACGCCTACGCGGACATGGTGGAGGGAAGTCCCTACGCAGACAACAAACGGCTGCTGATCGTCCCCGGCGCGGTCCACACCGACCTCTATGACCGGAAGGACGTCATCCCCTTTGACGAGATCCAGCGCTTCTTCCTTGCGTATCTGCAGGAGACCCACTAAAATCAGGAGGAAACTGTTATGGCAGTCAAGCAGACAGCGGGCCGGGACGCCTTGGGCGGCTTCGCGCCCAAATTCGCGGAATTGAACGACGACGTGCTCTTCGGCCAGGTCTGGAGCCGTGAGGGCGAGCTGTCCCTCCGGGACCGCTCCCTGGTGACGGTGGTGGCCCTCATGGCTCAGGGGCTGGTGGACAGCTCCTTCCAGTACCACCTGGCCACCGCCCGGCAAAACGGCATCACCCGGCCGGAGATCGCGGAGATACTGACCCACGCGGCCTTCTATGTCGGCTGGCCCAAGGCCTGGGCCGCCTTCCGTATGGCGAAGGAGGTCTGGAGCGAGGGTGGTGGGGACGACGGCAGGGCCCGGCACCAGCAGGAGATGGTCTTCCCCATCGGAGCACCCAACGACGGCTTTGCGCACTATTTTACGGGCCGGAGCTATCTCCAGCCCCTCTCCACCGCTCAGGTGGGCGTGTATAACGTCACCTTCGAGCCGGGCTGCCGCAACAACTGGCACGTCCACAGCGCCTCCAAGGGCGGCGGGCAGCTCCTCCTGTGCGTGGCCGGCCGGGGCTGGTACCAGGAGTGGGGCCGGCCCGCCCGGGCGCTGGGTCCCGGCGACGTGGTGAATATCCCCGCGGGGGTAAAGCATTGGCACGGCGCCGCCCGGGACAGCTGGTTCTCCCATCTGGCTGTGGAGGTGCCCGGCGAGGACTGCTCCAACCAGTGGCTGGAGGCGGTCTCCGACGAAGAATACAGCGCGCTGGCCTGACCGCCGCGCTCTGAACAGGCCTCCGCCGGCCGGCGGAGGCCTGTTTTCATGTTTTGGCGGGAAACACCTGAAGGCGCACGGGACCGGTCCTATTCCGGTCCCGCTCCCGGCTTCACTCGTTCCACCGAGGCCGCAGGCCCGCCCCTCCGCATAAGACCGCCGGAGGACACATACCCTATGGGCGGGTGATATGACATGAAGCAGTTTCCCTGGAAAACCTATGTCTTGAGCATCCTGCTTCCCGAGGCGGTGGGCGGGCTGTCCGGCTGGCTGACCCGGGAGGGGGCCAAGCTCTATGGATCAACCATTGCGCAGCCTCCCCTGTCGCCGCCGGGAGCCGCCTTTCCCATCGTCTGGGCCGCCCTGTTCGCCCTGATGGGAATCAGCGCGGCGCGGGTCTATCTCGCCCCGCCCTCGTCGGTCCGCTCCCGGAGCCTGCGGCTCTATCTGATCCAGCTGGCCTTCAACTTCTGCTGGAGCCTGCTGTTTTTCAACCTCCGGCGCTTCGGACTGGCTTTCTTCTGGCTGCTGGCGCTGTGGGCGCTCATCCTGTGGATGATCCTCTCCTTCCGGAGGGTGGACCGGGCTGCGGCCTGGCTGCAGGTTCCCTACCTTCTGTGGGTGGGCTTTGCTGCCTACCTGAATCTGGGAGTCTGGATGCTCAACTGAACGCGAAAGCCTCCGGAATAACCGGAGGCTTTCGCGTTCAGTTGAGGCACAGCAGAAGTGTCTGCGCCACCTCTCTGGTGGAAATGGGCGTTCCCCTGGTTGCCGCACACATGTTCATCCTGCACTTTGCCAGCCTGTCCGGCATCACCCCGCCCGTAGCTCTGGCGGCATACACCGCGGCCG
>CALXCT010000147.1 GCA_944386865.1 uncultured Oscillospiraceae bacterium
ATGCTTTAGCCCTTAAAAGCGCTAAAGCAGCAGCAAAACCAGATATGGAGGAATTTGAAATGAAGAAGATCAGCAAGCTTTTCGCCCTGACGCTGGCCCTGGTGCTGGCCCTGGGCCTGACCGCCTGTGCCGGCGCGGGCGGGGAGGAGCCCCAGGAGAGCGGCTCCGCCGCCCCCGAGAGCTTCGCTCCCGCGGAGGGGACCGCCACCTACACGGTGGGCATCTGCCAGCAGATGACCCACGACGCGCTGGACGCCGCCACCCAGGGCTTCAAGGACGCGCTGAACGAGCTGCTGCCCGGCCAGGTGGAGTTTGTCGAGCAGGACGCCGGCGGGGAGTACGCCAACTGCGGCACCATCATGGACGGCTTCGTGGCCGAGGGCGTGGACCTGATCCTGGCCAACGCCACCTATCCCCTCCAGGCCGCCGCCTCCGCCACCGCCGACATCCCCGTGCTGGGCACCTCGGTCACCGACTACGCCACCGCCCTCTCCCTGGAGGACTGGACGGGCACCGTGGGGGGCAACATCTCGGGCACCTCCGACCTGGCCCCTCTGGACCAGCAGGCCGCCATGCTCCAGGAGCTGTTCCCCGATGCGGAGAACGTGGGCCTGCTGTACTGCTCCGGCGAGCCCAACTCGGTCTACCAGGTGGAGACCATCCAGGGCTACCTCACTGAGATGGGCTACACCTGCACCCAGTACGCCTTCACCGACGTCAACGACCTGTCCTCGGTGGCCCAGTCCGCCTGCGACGGCTCCGACGTGATCTACATCCCCACCGACAACACCGCCGCCGCCAACACGGAGACCATCGCTAACGTGGTCATCCCCGCCGGGGTGCCCGTCATCGCCGGCGAGAGCGGCATCTGCTCCGGCTGCGGCGTGGCCACCCTGTCCATCAGCTACTACGACATCGGCTACATCACCGGCCAGATGGCCGCCAAGATCCTCACCGGGGAGGCCGACATCTCCACCATGCCCGTCGAGTACGCCCCCAACGTGACCAAGATGTACAACGCCGCCAACTGCGAGGCCCTGGGCCTGACCATGCCCGAAGACTACGAGCCCATCGCCTGAGCCGCGAAAGCGGGCACCGTCTGAAAAAGTACGGAGGAGGGACTTCCCTTCTCCGTACTTTTTGAGTATACTAAGGAACAGTTACCGACGTTTGGAGGAATCATCATGGACTTCCTGCTCACCTTTCTCAACTCCCTGCCCGGGGCCTTCGGGCAGGGGCTGGCCTGGGGCATCATGGCCATCGGGGTGTACATCACCTTCCGCATCCTGGACATCGCCGACCTGACGGTGGACGGCTCGCTGGCCACGGGCGGCGCGGTGGCGGCTTTGTGCATCACCCAGGGCTGGAACCCCTGGCTGGCCCTGCTGGCCGCGGTCATCGCCGGGATGCTGGCCGGACTGGTCACCGGCCTGTTCCACACCGCCTGCGGCATCCCCGCCATCCTGGCGGGCATCCTGACCCAGCTGGCCCTGTACTCCATCAACCTGCGCATCATGGCCATCGGGGAGGAGAGCGCCAAGACCAAGGCCACCCTGGCCCTGAGCGTGGACAAGCAGGACCTGCTGCTCTCCTCCCGGTATATCCGGGAGCTGGGGCCCAACAACCCCCTGTTGCTGCTGGGGGTGCTCACCGTGGTCATCATCGCGGTGCTCTACTGGTTCTTCGGCACCGAGCTGGGCTCCTCCCTGCGGGCTACCGGCGCCAACCAGGCCATGGCCCGGGCCCAGGGCATCAACACCAGCTTCGGCAAGGTGCTGGGCCTGGTGATCTCCAACGGCCTGGTGGCCCTGTCGGGCGGCCTGCTGGCCCAGTACCAGGGCAGCTCCACGGTGGACATGGGCCGGGGCGCCATCGTCATCGGCCTGGCCGCCGTCATCATCGGCGAGGTGCTGCTGGGCAAGGTGTTCCGCAACTTCGCCCTGAAGCTGCTCTCCGCCGTGGTGGGCGCCATCATCTACTACGTGGTCATCACCCTGGTGCTCCGGCTGGGCCTGGAGTCCACCGACCTGAAGCTGCTCACCGCCCTGGTGGTGGCCGTCTTCCTGACCATTCCCTACTGGAAGGGCCGGTACTTTTCCAAGCCGGTGAAGAAAGGAGCGACCCCCCATGCTTGAGCTGAAGAACATCCACAAGACCTTCCATCCGGGCACCATCAATGAGAAGCGGGCGCTCAACGGCCTGTCCCTCACCCTGAACGACGGAGACTTCGTCACCGTCATCGGGGGCAACGGCGCGGGCAAATCCACCATGCTCAACGCCATCGCCGGGGTCTGGCCGGTGGACGAGGGGGAGATCCTGGTGGACGGGACGGACGTGACCCGCCTGCCGGAGCACAAGCGCGCCCGGTATATCGGCCGGGTGTTCCAGGACCCCATGACGGGCACCGCCGCCACCATGCAGATCGAGGAGAACCTTGCCCTGGCCGCCCGCCGTGGCAAGCGCCGCACCCTCCGCCCGGGCATCACCAGGGCGGAACGGGAGGAGTATATCGAGCGGCTGAAGATCCTGGACCTGGGACTGGAGCAGCGGCTGACCACCAAGGTGGGCCTGCTCTCGGGCGGCCAGCGCCAGGCGCTGACCCTGCTGATGGCCACCCTGAAGAAGCCCCGGCTGCTGCTGCTGGACGAGCACACCGCCGCCCTGGACCCCAAGACGGCGGCCAAGGTGCTGGAGGCCACCGAGCGCATCGTCACCCGGGACGACCTGACCACGCTGATGATTACCCACAACATGCGCGACGCCATCGCCCACGGCAACCGGCTGATTATGCTGTACGACGGGCGCGTGGTGGTGGACGTGCGGGGCGAGGAGAAGCGCCGCCTGACCGTGGAGGACCTGCTGGAGAAAT
>CALXCT010000148.1 GCA_944386865.1 uncultured Oscillospiraceae bacterium
CGGCGCTGCTGTATTATCTGCTGACCCATCAAGAGCAGGGCAAATACGGCGTCCAGATCCACACGACGCTGGGGATCTCGAAATCTTCGATCTCTTCTACCCTGAAGGCGCTCGGGCAGAAGGGCTATCTCTGCACGAAGAAGCATCCGTCGGATGACAGGAAGAAGCGGATCGTGCTGACCCCCAAGGCGTACGGCGCCGAGCAGAGCATCCGCGCCGGCCTGAGCGCGCAGGAAAGATCGCTTTGCGGCCAGATCCCCCGCAGCGGCTCGGGCAGCTGGCGGAGGATCTGGAGCAGATGCTGCAAAGCTTGAAAACGGAAACGGAGGCGAGGGTATGATCAGAACACTCATGGCGCAGCTGAAGCAGTACAAAGCCGACTCTCTCCTTGCGCCGGCTTTCACGGCGGGGGAGGTCCTGATGGAAGTGCTGATCCCCTTCGTGACCGCATCCATCATTGACAAGGGCATCGAGGCGGGCAATATCCACCAGGTCTACCGCTACGGCGGCATCATGCTGGTGATGGCCTTTCTGAGCCTGGCGTTCGGCGTGCTGGCGGGGCGGTACGCGGCAAAGGCGTCCTCGGGCTTTGCCTGCAACCTGCGGGACGGGATGTATGAAAAGGTTCAGTCCTTCGCCTTCTCCAACATCGACAAATACAGCACCGCCGGCCTGGTCACCCGCATGACCACCGACGTGACCAATCTCCAGAACGCCTATCAGATGATCCTGCGCATCGCGGTGCGGGCGCCTCTGATGCTGGTGTGCAGTATGTTCATGCGCTTTTTCATCAGCGTGAAACTGAGCACGATCTTCCTGGTGGCCATCGTTGTGCTTGCCGCTGCGCTGGGCTTCATCATGGTGCGCACCGTACCTGTGTTTACCCAGGTGTTTCGCAAATACGACGACCTGAACGCCAGCGTGCAGGAGAATGTGTCCGCCATCCGTGTTGTGAAGGCCTTTGTGCGGGAGGAGCACGAGAACGGGAAATTCCAGAAAGCGGCTCAGAACCTCTACAGACTCTTTGTCAAAGCGGAAAGCGTCCTGGCATTTAACAATCCGGTGATGATGACGGTGATCTACGGCTGCATCCTGGCCATCTCCTGGTTCGGGGCGCACTTCATCGTGTCCGGCGACCTTTCCACCGGCAACCTGACCAGCCTGTTCAGCTATGTGATGAGCGTGCTGATGTCGCTGATGATGCTCTCCATGGTTTTCGTGATGGTCACCATGAGCGCTGCCAGCGCCCGCCGCATCGCGGAGGTTTTGAACGAGGTGCCCGATATGTCCGAGCCGGAGCGGCCGGAACAGACCGTTGCGGACGGCAGCATCGACTTCAACCACGTGAGCTTCTCCTACAAGCACGGCAGCGGGGAGCAGACCCTTCAGGACATCGACCTGCACATCCGCTCCGGCGAGACCATCGGCATCATCGGCGGGACCGGCAGCGGCAAATCCAGCCTGGTCGGCCTGGTCAGCCGCCTGTATGACGTGGACAGCGGCAGCGTCTGTGTGGGAGGGAAAGACGTGCGCTCCTATGACACAGAGGCCCTGCGCGATCAGGTGGCCGTGGTGCTGCAGAAGAACGTCCTGTTTTCCGGCACGATCCTGGAGAACCTCCGCTGGGGCAAGGAGGACGCCACCGAGGCCGAGTGCGCCGAGGCCTGCCGCCAGGCCTGCGCGGATGAATTCATCGAGCGCTTCCCGGACAGGTACGATACCTGGATCGAGCAGGGGGGCAGCAACGTGTCCGGCGGCCAGAAGCAGCGCCTGTGCATCGCCCGGGCCCTGCTGAAAAAGCCGAAGATCCTGATCCTGGACGATTCCACCAGCGCCGTGGACACGGCCACCGACGCAAAGATCCGGGCCGCCTTCGCAAAGAAGATCCCCGGCACCACGAAGCTGATCGTGGCCCAGCGGATCTCCAGCGTGCAGGACGCGGACCGCATCCTGGTCCTGGACGGCGGGAAAATCAACGGGTTTGACAGCCATGAAAACTTGCTGAAGACCAATCCGATCTACCGCGAGATCTATGAGGCGCAGACCAAGGGCGGCGGCGATTTCGACCAGCCTGCCCCGGAAGGAAAGGACGGTGTTCAGGCATGACCCAACAGAAAAACAGCAGGATGAGCGCGGGCCAGCAGCTCCGGGCCATGGGGCGGGTGCTGGGCTATATGCTCAAAGATTACAAGTTTTCCTTTTTCGTGGTGGTCGTCTGCATCCTCGGCTCCGCGCTGGCCACCCTTCGGGGCATGCTGTTCATGCAGGATCTGATCGACGATTATATTATCAGCTTTACACCGGAAACACGATCGGAGCATAGAAAGACCGGACCGCCTGCGGGAGGGACGGAAAACAAGGATGACTGTGCCGGAGGGACCGGGCTTTCTCTCCGCACGCCGGGGAAGACCCGGCTGATCCGTCCGGGAAAAGCAAGGCGCGGACAGCCAACGGGCTGTCCGCGCCTTTTCCGCGGGCGGTGGAGCCGCCGGGACAAACGGGTCGTTGTGCCATTGCCCTTGCCTCATCGGGCTCCGGCCGCTGCTTGGCAGCGGCTCTTTTTATGCCAGCTCCTGATAGAGGAAGGTCATCGCCTGGGCGCGGGTGACCACCACATCGGGGCTGAAGCGGTTGCCGCCGGTACCGGCGGTGATGCCGTTTGCCGCGGCCCAGGACACGGCGTCGGTGTAATAGTCGCCCGCCGCCACATCCTCGAAGCTGCTGCCGGGGGCCGCCGGAGTGCCTGCCGCCCGCCACTGGAAGGTGACGGACTGGGCGCGGGTCACAGGGGCGTCAGGGCTGAAGATGGTGGCGCTGGTGCCGGCGGTGATGCCGTTGACCACCGCCCACAGCACCGCGTCATAGTAGTAGGCGTCCTCATCCACATCGGTGAACGGGCTGCTGCCGGTGACCTCCGGGGAGCCGTGGGCCCGCCACAGGAAGGTCATCATCTGGGCCCGGGTGACGGGGGCGCCGGGACTGAAGGTGGTGGCGCTGGTGCCGGCGGTCACGCCGTTGGCCACCGCCCACAGCACCGCCTCATAGTAGTAGTCGCTCTCGAAGACGTCGGTGAAGGGGTTGGTCACCTGTACCGGGATCTCCCGGAAGGAGGCCTCGATCTTCACGTTGGCGCCCGGCATGAGGAAGGTGTATCTGCCGTCCCCCTTGTCGGTCAGCGTCAGCACGCTGCCCCTGTTGTCGGTGACGGTCAGCTTCTCCAGCTCATAGCCCTCGTCCGGGGTCACGGTGATGGTCACCGTGCCGTTCTGGCTCACGCGGGCGGGGGAGACCGTCACGGTGCCGTTCTCGGTCCCGGCCACCGTGCTGGTGTAGACGGTCACGCCGCCGCCGCCCGAGGACGGGGTCCGGATGGTGGGCGGGAGGAACTTCTCGCCCAGTGCCGTCTGAATGGTATCCACATCGGCTCTGTTTTCCTCCGTGTCCGGGAGGGTGCTGCCGGTGAAATCCCAGAGGTCGGCGGTGACATAGCAATACAACGCATCCTCGCTTACGAACTCCGCCAGAGCGGAGAGGGAGGTGAGGGACAGGTTTCGGGCCGTCAGGGTTTCGAGGTTGGGGAACACGAGGTTGCCGTCATCGTTCACCAGTACGTCAAACGCGGTCACGCCGGTACCCGAGATGTCCAGCGTCTCCAGCCACCCCAGGCCGCTCAGGCCGCTCAGGTCGGAGACGCCCCTGTCGCCGCTGAGGTCCAGGGTCTCCAGCCACACCAGATTGCTCAGACCGCTCAGGTCGGAGATGGCGGTGTTGCCGCTGAGGTCCAGAGTCTCCAGCCTCGTCAGGTTGCTCAGGCCGGACAGGTCGGTGATGACGGTGTCACTGAGGCCCAGGGCCTTCAGCTTCGTCATGTGCGCCAGGTTGTCCAGGCTGGTGACGCCCCGGTTGCCGCCCAGGTCCAGCTCGGTGACGCCGGTGAAAAGAGAGAGCTTTGCCAGATCGCTGCTGCCGATGTCCAGACCGGACAGGTCGAGGGCGGTGACTTTGCCGTAATAGTCGGTCAGTTTGTCAAAGCGGTCCGGGGCGTTTGTGATCGCGCTGGGCGGGGCTTTCACGAACTCCTCCGCCTTCTCGTAAGCGTCCACGGCCTCCGTCAGCGTCGACCACTCGAACACGCCGGTCCCCAGGGCGCTTGCAAAGTTCGTCCTTGCCTGCTCCGCCCGGGCCAGGTAATCGACGCCGAATTTGGCGGTGAGGGTGGCACCGCTTTCATCAACGTAGAAGGTGTACTCGGTCAGCTCACTTTTCAGCGTTCCGCCTTCATACCAGCCGAGGAAATAGTAGCCCGTGTTGGGTGTGGCGATGACGGTGGCTTCATGCTCACCATCCTCATAGCTGCCGCCGCCGGTGACGGCGCCCGCGCCCTCCGGGGCGGTCTGCAGGGTGACCCGGTATTCCGTCTTGACTTCAAACAGGGCGGTCAGGGTGCGGTCACCGCCGGCGGTAAAGGTGTAGGCCGCATCGGAGCTGACGATCTCTCCAGTAGCCTCATCCTTCCAGCCGCCGAATGTAAAGCCCGCATTTCCGTTTACCGCCGCGGTGGCGGTGACCTCGTCGCCGTTTTTATACACGCCCTTGCCGGACACGGTGCCGCCGGAGGCGTCGCTGGCCTGCACCTTGATGAGGCTGGCCTCATTTGCCGGGAGCACCACCACCTGGGTGGCGCGGTGGCTGATCTGGCAGCCGTCTGTAAGCGG
>CALXCT010000149.1 GCA_944386865.1 uncultured Oscillospiraceae bacterium
AGCGCTTATGTCAATGTTTGCGGAAATGGGCGATGTGTTTGAATTTGAGCGCGAGGCTCTCAGAGATGGAGCAGACGGGAGAATTAACAGCCCGGAGCTGCAAGAGAAAATCCACAAGGAAGTCACAAAGATGATACAGAGCGCCCAGAGGGTGAAGAACCTCGTTTCTGGCGGTTGATTGCGCAATACGGAAGGATGTGAATGGATGCCAGCACCAAAGAGGCTGTATTACAGCACGAAAGACATCGAGACAGTTTTGAATGTCAGCCGGAGCAAGGCGACACAGATCATGCACATGTTCGGAGAGCGCGGTCAGCTCTTCCAGCAGGGGAACACACTCAGGGTAGAGATCAAAGTTTTCGAGGCTTGGTTGAGAGAGCAAACCAGATCAGGCTTCGCGTGACAGAAGGGAAAGGATGCGTCAGATGGACGGTAAACAGCAGAGGGCAAGCGTCATCATGCTACGCGGCCACGGCGAGGAAAGGCTGCGTCAGGCAATCATTCAGGGACTAGTCCGGGAAGAGATAGCCGCCGATGTGGATGAAGTGCTCCGGCAGATCGATTCAGTCAAGCGCAGCAACAGGCTGCTCAACGAGGATGTCTGCCATCAGAAAAAGGAGCTTGATCGTTTCAAGCAGATTTACTACGACGCAATCCGAGATGCGCAGAAAGCCAAGGATCGCAAGAAGCGGAATCAGGATGCTGTGATGTATGCGTTCGTGGTCGGAACGATATTCATCATCGTGTTGGTCAGCATGATGATTTGCAGACTGATTTTCGGATAACGAAGGGAGAGACAAGCGTGGACAAGTTTTCTATCATCGACAGCGCAAAGATGATTTCCAAGGCCAGAGGGGATGAGGCGGACGCTATCCTGATTTGCCGTATCAACGACAGCGAGAGCCAGATCAGCATCATTGGCTTGAACGAAGACAAGAGCGACACGAAAGCAATTTTGATGGCAGATTCGCTCACTACGCTACTCAAAGGCGAGTTGAGCACGGCCTACAAGCTCAGCGGGCTGTTTTTAAAGTACGGCATCATTTCGTCCAGCAGTCAGCACTGCTACACCAACAAGCTCACGCGGGAAGAAGCTCCGCTCTACAATGCGGGAAAGGCCAGCGACGAGGCAGAGCCGGAGGAAGATGAAAGTCGCACAGAGGAAGATGACGGCGAAAGCCCGGAAGCAAAAAACTTCGGGAAAGCCTTTGCGCGGGAGCTTGTGAACGCTCTCTTGGACAACATTTTCGGAGGTGACAGCAACGATGAGGATGACGGTTGAGAAGATCAAAATCTCCAACTTCAAGGGAATCCGGGAATTGGAGATTGACTTCGGCGCAGTAACGCGCATCAGCGGCATGAACGGCACAGGGAAAACCACCATCCCGGATGCGTTCTGTTGGGTGCTGTGGAATAAGGATTCTCGCGGGAACGCGCCCGGCAGCTACGATTTCCACGAAAAGCCTTTGAACAAGGATGGCGAGGAAATCCACAACCTTGACACGACGGTGGAGTTGGATTGCAGGCTTGACGGCCAGCGCTTCAACCTCAAGCGCACCCAGCGCGAAAACTGGGTGAAGAAGCGCGGCAGCGCTGATGCCGTATTCCAAGGCAATACCTCGACGTACTGGATTAACGACGTTGAGGTGAAGTTGAGTGACTTCAAAGCCCGAATCGCCCAGATCGCAAGCGAAGAAATCTTCCGGCTTATCGGCAGTTTATCGGCGTTTAACGCCCTCGACTGGAAGAAGCGCAGGGAGCAGCTCATCGCCCTCTCAGACGTGGACGTTGACGCGATGCTCTTACAGCAGGAACAGTACCGCCCTCTTGCCGATGAGTGCGGCCAGCGCGGAATCGAGGTTGACAATCTCCGAAAGGTGCTGCAAGACCAGCGCAAGCGGACGAACGATGAGATCAAGATGATTCCTGTCCGAATCGACGAAGCCCGCAAAGCGTTGCCGGAGTTCAAGCACAACGAAGTGCAGGATGCAGAATACATCACCAAAGACAGTCTTGCAGACATCGACCGCATCAACGGCTATATTGCGGAGATCAAAGCGCAGTCCGGCGCAGCCGGATACAGCGACCAAATTCTTGCGCTCGAAACGGAAGCATTGAGCCTGCAGCGCACTGTGGCGGACGGATACCGCGCAGACATGCGCAAGCTGGAGCAGGAGCGCTCCATCGCGTCAGATACCTACCGCAGAGCCGCCGACGCGCTTGCGGACACAAAGCGCAGGCTCGAACGCGACCATTCTGAACTTTCGATTGCAGTAGCTGCCCGCGATGCTCTCCGCGACGCATACCGCACAGAGTATGAGCGCAAGTTTTCTCCGCCTTCAACGGATGGCATCTGCCCGACCTGCAAGCAGCCGCTTCCGGAGAGCATGATACAGGCGGCTATCGACGAAGCCTGCAAGTCATTCGACGCGGAGAAAAAGGCAAAGCTGCTGGACATCAAGAAGCGCGGTACGGACAAAGGCGCGGAGATCGCTCGCCTTGAGGAATCCGTCGCCCGGAACGAGGCGGAGGTTGCCGCCCTTCAGGATCAGCTTGCGAAAGCAGAGGCGGAGCGCGACGCGGCTTATGAGAAGTTCAAGGCCATGCCGACAGAACCCGATTACTCCTCCGAGCCGCGCATCGCGGAGCTTCGCGGCAAAATCGAAGAGCTGAAAGCAGCGCAGAAGGAATCTCCCGGTGAAAAAATCGCGGCATACGAGCAGCGCAGGGCGGAGCTGCAAGAAATCGTCAACCGCAATCGCGCCATTCTTGCGCGAAGGGATGCAGGCATCGAAACGGAAAAGCGCATCCAAGACCTCGAACGCCAGCAGCAGGAAAAGGCAACGCGGATTGCCGAACTGGAGCAGCTCATCGCTCTGGTGGAGCACTTCGTGCAGGACAGGTGCCGTGCTCTGGAAGACAGCATCAACGCCAAATTTCCCACGGTGCGTTGGAAGCTGTTTGAGATGCAGATCAACGGCGGAATCAACGATGTGTGTCAGGCCTACATCCCGTGCGGCGGGAGCCTTGTGAGCTACGGCAGCGCCAATACCGCGAGCCAAGTGAACGCGGATATTGAGATCATCAACGTGCTATCCGAGCATTACGAGCTTTACCTCCCGCTTTTTGCCGATAACTCCGAGCGCGTCAACGTCATTGCGCCGACCAAATCACAGTTCATTTCGCTCGCCGTATCCACGGATAGCGAGCTGAAGATTGAGACAAAGGAGGCCGTATAACATGGCAGACAAAAACACCGCGATCACGCAGAGCGAAGTCTCGATGGCTGAACGCTTCACCGGGATGGTTATGAAGCAGTACGCCACGACCGGCAAATACCAGCCCACAGAGCGCGAAAAGCAGCTCATCCGCAACTACTTCATCTGCATCGACCAAACCCTGCAG
>CALXCT010000150.1 GCA_944386865.1 uncultured Oscillospiraceae bacterium
CCCAATTCGGCGTGGGCTATGCGGGGGGCGCCTTCCGGCCGGACAAAGAGCTGACCCAGTGGGATCTGGTGTGCCTGCTCTACAGCCTGCGGTACACCCGCCTGGATCCGGCCCAGGCCGACAGCGGCCAGCGGACCGAGGCCTACGCCGCGGCGTACGCCATGGGGTTCCTCACACCGGGGGAGCGGGACGACGAGGCCGTCCTCACCCGGAGCCAGCTGGTACAGTGCCTGCTCAACGGGGCGGGCTACGGCGAGGTGGCCCGGCTGGAGGGGATCTTCACCTGTTCCTACCCCGACCGGGACGAGATTCCTGGCAGCCAGCTGGGCTACGCCGCCCTGGCCCAGGGCTTCGGCCTGGTGGACGGGGCCTATAACGGGGGCGGGACGGCCACCCGGGCCCAGGCCGCCGCCATGCTCTTCCGGCTGATGGAGCGGTGAGGGGACAGTATCCAAAAAGGAGAGGCACGCCGTAGCGTGCCTCTCCTTTTGTGGTGTGTAGATAAAAGAATCGGTGAGCAGAAGAGGCAATAGAGGGTGAGGCAGGAGACGCCGGAGTACTGTGGGGAAAACAAGGCCAGATACTAGAAGTGCGCCGCCTTGGGGATGGGGCGTACCCCCTGCGGGCTAGGGGCCGCGGTTTGGAGCGGAGCCGCGACAAAATGAGTGAGCGGTGGCCGTCATAAAAAAATGCCGCGGACGATATGGCGTCCGCGGCGACGTGGCGGAGTAGGAGGGATTCGAACCCTCGGGCCGCTTTTGACGGCCACACGATTTCCAGTCGTGCTCGTTATGACCACTTCGATACTACTCCATCTTCACTTTTCCCTGACGGCGGGGAAGTGCCCGGCGAGACAGCAACATACATTATACCAGCTTTTCTGGTGTAGTCAAGCACATTCCGCAAAAAAATAAAAAATTCTGGACGGGGGAGGGTGCCCCCGTCCAGAGGGGGGATCTGGGGGGCCGGGAGGCGCCGGAACCGGCCCGGCCGGGGAGCTCATCCCCGGCCGGGCCGCCTCTCCGGGTGCTCCAGCATCTCCAGCAGCAGGGCCTCGTTCTCCCCGGCGGCCCGGGTCAGGGCGGCGGACTTCAGACGCAGCCGCTGCAGCACCTGGTCGTACTCGCCCATCAGCTTGTCCGCCTGGGCGATGGCCTCGCCCGCGTCGAAGCGGTCCACATAGCCCGCCGCGGGCAACTCCAGCTCCTGCAGGTAGCTTTCCACCTTGGGGTCGTAGACCAGGCCCATGGAGGGCACCGCCATCCTGGCGGCAAAGATCAGGGTGTGCAGCCGCATGGCCAGGCACAGCCTGGCCCTGCCCAGCACCGCCATCAGCTCCCGGGGGGTGCAGGCGGCGTCCAGCAGGTGGGAGGGCCGGGACATATCCTGCTGCACCAGCCGGGCGGTGGCCCGGTCCCGGTCGGGCTGCATGAGCAGGAACAAAACCTGCAGGCCGTAGGCGCGGCTCAGGTGGTCGCACAGGGCGGCCAGCTCCCGGTGGAAGTTGCCCGTGTTCCGCCACTCCCGCACGGAGACGGCCACAAAGGGGGTATCCGGGTCCAGGCCGGCCGACCGGCACAGCTCCGCCCCGCGCTCCGGGGCGGCGGGGGAGAGGTGGAACACCGGGTCGGCGGTCACCCGCAGGTCCTGCCGGGTCACCCCCATGTCGGCCAGCTCCCGGGCGGAGCTGTGGTCCCGCAGGGTGACCAGGGTGGCCCGCTCCACCACCTTCTTCACCCGGCGGCGGTTGGCGGGGCGGCGCACCGGGCCGATGCCGTTGGCGTAGAGCATCACCGGCTTGCCCAGCCACTCGGCGCAGCGGATGACGGACAGGTAGTAGAACAGGGAGCGGGTGGAGGTGGCGTCCTGCAAGAGGCTCCCGCCGCCCGAAAGCAGGGCGTCGCTGCGGCGCAGGGCGGAAAAGACCTTCCACATCCGGAAGCGGGGGATGGCCTCCATGCCGTACTGCTTGCGGGTGAGCTCCGGGTCGTTGGAGAGGACGGTGACGGCGATGTCGTCGCTGGCCCCGTGGATGGCCTGCTGGATGGCCTCCAGGATGGCGTCGTCCCCGGCGTTGGAAAAGCCGTAGTAGCCGCTCATCACCACCTGGAAGCGCCGGCGGCGCACCTGGTCGTAGACGGCCAGACAGTCGTTGGCCATGCGGCGCACGGAGTAGTGGTCAAAGATGACCTGGCGGCCGTAGGCCCCCGCCCGCTCCTTTTCCTCCGGGGAGAGGGCCAGGGCGGCGGCCACGTCCCGCAGCAGGGTGCGGGGGTCGGAGAGGGGCAGGCCGCGGCAGCAGAAGTTGCCCGCCTGGGCCTCCTCCAGCTTGTCGGGGCCGAACAGGCCGTGGTAGCCCTCGTTGCCCGCCACGATGACCGGCTTTCCGGCGGACATGGCCTCCAGGGCGGCCCGGGAGACCCCCACGAAGATCTGGCCGGCGGCCACGATCTGGTTGATGTCGGTGCGGGGGCCGGTCATGGTGACGCAGGGGCGGCCCAGGGCGCTGTTCACCGCCCGGGCCTTGTCCCGCAGCTCCTCAAAGACGTTCCCGCCCCCGGCGATGAGCAGCTGCACCCCGGGGACCAGCCGGTCCAGCTCCGGGGCGATCTCAATGAGCTGCCGGGCCACCAGGGCCCGGTCGGCGTCCATCCGGCTGACGTAGGAGACGATGGGCTTCTGGGGATCCAGCCCGAATTCGGCGATCACCCCGGCGCCGGAGACGGCGGGGGAGAATTTTTCCGTGTCGATGCCGTTGATGGTCACCGAGATGTGCTCGGCGGGCAGGCCGTATTCCCGGATGAGGTAGGACTTGATGTCGTCGGACACCGCGATGGTGCGCTGCCCCCAGTTGGTGAGGTAGCGCAGGGCGCCCCGGGTGTCAAAGACCCAGTGGGCGGTGGTGACGAAGGGGAAGCGGAGCTTGCGCTGGAGGGAGCCGCACAGGAAGGCGGGGATGCGGGCGTGGGCGTGGACCACGTCGGGCCGCTCCTGCTGGATGACCTTGCGCAGGATGGACCGGGAGCGGCGCATGTCCCGGAAGGTGCGCCGGTGCATGGGGGCGTTGTAGTGGCGGATGCCGGCGGCGGTGATCTCCGGGACGTAGACGCCGCCGTTGGACACCACCGCCACGTCGTGGCCCTGGTGGCGCAGCTCCTTGGCCAGCTCCACGATGTGGGTCTCCGCTCCGCCGATGTCCAGGCCCATGGTGGCCATGAGGATTTTCATACCGAAGGCTCCTTTGTGCGCCGGCCTCAGCCGGAGATGTCCACCACGGTGGCGGTAAACTGGGCGTACATGGTGCAGTAGGTGCGGGAGGAGTTGATCCCCAGGTCATAGACCCGGTTGAGGATATAGCGGCCCTGGGAGATGATCCCGGAGCCCTCCACGGTCAGCAGCAGGTCCACCCCGTCCTCCACGGGGACGGTGTCCACCGTGCCGTCGTTGAATTCGGCCAGCTTGGCGCCGGGCTGCACCTCCACATCGACGATCTTGCCCAGGGAGCCGCCGCTGCTGCGGTCGGGGTCATAGACGCTGTCCCCCACCTGGACGGCGTCGGCCACATAGGTGCGCACCCCCCGCACCAGCAGCTGGTAGGTGATGGGGACGTTGGAGGTGGTGGTGGAGGTGATCTCGTTGTGGTTGGTCTTGACGTACAGCGCCAGGGCCATCACCAGGACGACGGCCACCACCAGCAGGTCGATGACGCTGATCTTGCCGAAGACGCGGCCGTTGCGATCGATGAATTTCATGCCTGTCCCTCCCGTTCAATGGCCACGATGGGGCCGCTGCCCATATAGCCCGCTCCGCGGACATAGGCGGTGGTGCCCACCTGCAGGGTGTAGCCCCCGTCCAGCAGCAGGGTGTCGCTGCCGGTGGTGCAGGGGGACTCCCCCGTCACCAGGGCGTCCTCGTAGCCGGGCACGTCGGCCAGGACATACTGCCGGCTGTCGTGGTCCAGGATCTGGGTCTGGGCGGGGACGGTCTCCACCGACACCACGGTGCCCAGGTCGTAGTTTTTGATGGTGTCCACCAGGGCGTCTCCCGGCTGGACCAGGGCGCTGGTGCCCTCCATCATCTTCTGGAAGCGGATGGTGTAGCGCACGGTGGAGGTGGCGGCCGGCTCGGTGATGGTGGCGGCGGCGGGCTTGAGGGCGTTCCAGAGCAGGAACGCGCCTACGGCCAGGCCCACGATGAGCACGATGCCGTCACACAGGTTCAGCCGCAGGCGAAATGGCTCTTTACGTTCTTCCATGGAGTTCTCCTTTCAGTACATCCAGATAGACGCCCTCGATATTTCGGGCGAACACTTGGCCGGTGAATTTAGCGGTAAAGATCTCCTTGGCCCGCTGCCCCATGCGGCGCACCTCGTTGGAGTGGTCCATGAGCCGGGCCATGCATTTGGCCAGGGCCCGGCTGTCCTTGCTGGGGAAGAGCAGGCCGTTGACGCCGGTCTCC
>CALXCT010000151.1 GCA_944386865.1 uncultured Oscillospiraceae bacterium
TACTACGCTGACGCCGTGGCCTGGGCCGCCGGCGAGGGCGTTACCAGCGGCACCAGCGCCACCACCTTCAGCCCGAGCAACGATTGCACCCGCGGGCAGATCGTGACCTTCCTCTATCGCTACATGGCCTAAACTCCATGCTATGGGACAAAGTGTCCCAAGGGGAAGACATGAGACCCGGCGGCAAAAGGAGGCCGTCAGTGAGAGAAAAACGTCCCTTTTGAACCATCCCCCGGAAGGGGGAAATGGAGCAATGATATACCGCCGCCTGGGTTTGGGGTGCGGACAGTCGATGAACTGTCCGCACCCCATTTTTCTTCGACAGTTTTCTCCGGCGTTTGCTATCAAATCTTAGCAAACGCCGGAGAGAACTGTCGATTTTTTTGCCCTGTATTTCCAAAGGATAGGCACTGCCTGTCCATTTTTGGAAAAATTAGCGTTTTCCACAGGAAAAAATCAGTTTTTTGTCCAGGCTGTCGATCCCCGCCAGGGCTCCGTTCAGAACGCAATCCCCCACCAAAAATCTGAACGGAGGAATTACACATGACAACCATCAATCTGCGGAAGTATTTTTACTGGTATAAAGTGGACGAGTACATCGAGGTCAGCGACGAGGTGGCCGAGGAACTACGGGCGGACAAGGACTATGAGATCAACCACTGGCGACGGATGAAACGCAATAAATCCAACTACTCCCTGGACGCGGATGACGGCATTGAACATTCCATCTGCGAGTTCGAGCCGTCCCCGGAGGAGTTCTTGGCCCGTGCCGTGACCATCCAGCGGCTGTGCTGCGCCCTCAACCATCTGCCCCCGGCCCAGGGGCGGCGCATCGACTCCCACTTCCTGCTGGGGCAGACCATAACGGAAATTGCAGCGGCGGAAGGGCTGGACGAAAGCTCCGTCCGGGAATCTATTCGCCGTGGCCTTGAGCGCATGAGAAAGATTTTCTAAATTTTTTTCATCAAGCCCCCCGAATTGACTCTTTTTCTTCCCTTGGTATATAGAGGGGTATTTATTGCCCCTCTGCACAGATACGGCGGGAGGACTTGGGATAACGCGGGGAGCCGGGCGGCGGGTGCGCGGTGACTTCTCTCCACGGGGAACGAGCGAGGAACACCAGCGCCGCGAGTGAACTGGGGCCGGTTCACGGCCACTATCCGCAGGCGGACAAGTTGGCCGCTGTCCCCATGTTTCACCGCGCCTGTGCGGGAGCGCCGCGCCGGGAATTGCTGTCTGTTGGCAGGTCATACATAAAGCGCGGCGCTCCCATCCCTAAATAACGCAAAGGAGGCAGACAACTTGAAAGCTGTTTTGTATGAACGATCCTCTACCACTTCATCATTTGCCAAGGACGCTATGCGCGGCAGGCTAGCCCTGCTAACCGACTATGCGGAAAACGCCGGGATCGAACTCATCGTAACCTGTGTAGATGTTGGCTATCTCGGTTCCACAATGGAGCGGCCTGGACTGCAAGCTGCTCTGCGCAGCATACGAGAAGGAAAGGCCGACGTGCTCCTGCTCTATGACCGGGATCGGCTTAACAAGGGTGTGCTCCTGGAGGAACTGCAAAACGTCCCCGTGATTGTGGTTGACGAGGAACGGCAGCGTCATAGCCGAGAGGTGGAACCCCATGAACTTTGAGGAGGAACTGGCGGCCCTGCTCTCCCAGCCCTGGGGCGAGGGGCCTGCCGGGGCTATACGATCCTGGCCCTGGAACGGTGCGGCTACCGACCCACTGAGATTTCACGGGTGATGGCCGAGCTGCATGAGGTGTTCGACTTCACTACTCCCCAGGAGGCCCAAGCCCATTATGAACACAGCAGCTATTAGCTCTGAGACACTTTGTCCCAAAGGTGGAGCAAGGAAAGCGGGCGGCAATCTGCCGCCCGCTTTCGTTTCCCCACCGGAAACATATTACATATTGAGGAGGTCTTGACCGTGCGGCTGACAGCACAGGAATTGGAGGAAATGCGGGGCGTCAACATTGGAGCTGTGGAGGCGGATAAGCTGGCCGACGTGAGCGGCATGGCCTTTGACAGCAAGCTCCCAATGGAAGAACGGCTGGCCCGGTTCCTCGCCAGGGCCGTCAATCCCTATTGCTTTTGCGTGGGCGGCGTGGGGGTCAAGATAGAGTTTTCCGAGGACGGCCCCTCGCTCCAGGACAAACTGGCCGACCTGCTGGTACGGCAGAAAAGCGGCCTGTGAAACCTTTGCACCGCAGTCTGTTCCGGCGCTGGGACGCTTTATCCCAAGGCGGAGGCATCCTTGATGGTGCCCCGGAACAGAGGTATAATATAGGTGTAATGTGATAGGGAAGGAGGAACAATGGCACGAACCAAAAACCGGGGACAACAGCTCCCCCTCATCTCCTATAACGTGTGCCGCCGCTGGCGAGTGGGCGCGTATATCCGGCTTTCCAAAGAGGATTTGAAAAAAATCAAGCAGGGCCGGGACGATAGCAACAGCGTTGTCAACCAGCGCGGCCTGCTAATGGCGTTCTACGAACAGTACATCGAGGAATTTGAGAGCATTGAGTTCTATGTTGATGACGGGCATACCGGCACGGACGCTGACCGCGAGGATTTCCAGCGGCTCCTGTCCGACGTGATGAGCGGCAAAATCAACTGCGTAATCGTGAAAGACCTGTCCCGGTTTGCCCGGAATTACAGCGACGCCGGGAGCCTGATCGACAACCTCTTTGTGCAGCTCAATGTTCGGTTTATCAGTCTTGGGGATGATGTGGACAGTTATAAACGCCCGGATAGTGTGAGCGATATTAAGGTACCCATCACAAACGTTATCAATGACAACTACTGTTATCAAACTTCCAAAAAGATTCGTCAGGTATTCGATTATAAGCGGAGAGATGGCCAGTACATTGGCTCCTTTGCCCCTTACGGCTATGTAAAAGCCCCGGAGGACAAGCACAAGCTGGTGGTCGATCCCGAGGTCGCCCCGGTGGTAAAGCTCATCTATTCGCTACTGCTGAAGGGAACTTCCATGCGGGCTATCGGTATCTATCTGAATGAACACGGCATACCAAGCCCGTCTGTGTATAAGCAGAGCAAGGGGTTGCCTGTGGGGAAAAAGGGGTCGGGTCGTACAATGTGGACGAGCCGTATGATCCATGTGATTCTGACCAGTCCGGTCTATGCAGGCGATCTGGTTCAGGGCCGCTACCGGGTGAAAAGTTACAAGGTACACGAGATAGAGGCGGTACCGGAGGAGGAGTGGGTGGTCGTTCCCAACACCCATGAGGCCATCATAGACCGGAAAACCTTTGACATGGTGCAGTCGCTTTTGAAACGGGACACGCGCACATCCCCCCAGGGGCGTGAAGTCCATGTGTTCAGCGGATTTCTCAAATGTGCAGACTGTGGCCGGGCTCTGACACGAAGTTCAAACAAAAATGGGAACGTATATTACGCCTGTTCTACCTACAAGAATATGTCCAAAAAAGCCTGCACGATGCACTCTATCAAGCACAACCGCCTGGAGGCCGCCGTCCTGTTTGCTATCCAGCAGCAGGTGCATCTGGCCGTTTCCTACTCCGACCTCGTGG
>CALXCT010000152.1 GCA_944386865.1 uncultured Oscillospiraceae bacterium
GTCTTGGCGGCGGGATTGACGGCCGAGCAGAAGGGGTTGACGTAGTAGAAGCCCTCCCCCTTCAACGTGCCGATGTACTTGCCGAACAGGGTGAGCACCAGCGCCTCGTTGGGCTTCATCACCTTCAGGCCCATGGAGCTGAAGATGCCCAGCACGATGCACGCAAAGCCCAGCACGATCAAGGCGATGCCCAGTGCCGTGGCGGTCCCCGTACCCCGAAAATAGGTCTCAAAGGGAGAGGGATACGCGGGAGAGGATATGAGATAGACCCCTCCCACCACCAGTGGGATCACCGCCAGAAACAGCAGGATGGTCACAAACAGCATCACCATGCCACGCCCGGAATGGCCCAGCACCTTCTCCTCATACACCAGCTTCTTGCCCTCGTCCTGGCCGCCGGTCTGTACAGTTTTCTCCTCGCTCATCACGGTCTCCTCCTTCTCTGCTTCTCCAGTTTTGTGATATCATTTTGATAGCATCATGATAATACACTCTTTGTGCAGTTTTGTCAAGCAGGCAGGGCAAGCTTTTTCTTTTTTTAGTATTTTGCCAAAAATCTTCCCTCTTTCATCGAATATCGATATTATTCTTGACATCATCGATATTCGATATTATCATGGAGCTGAAAGGAGGCGGACGGAATGGCGAGGGCAAAATTCCAGACGCTGACGGAGCAGATGTTCTACGTGCTGCTCTGTCTGAGGCAGGAGCGCTGCGGGGCGGACATCTCCGAGCGGGTACGGCAGCTGACCGGGGGCCGGGTGGCGGTGGGGCCGGGCACGCTGTACACCCTGCTGGAGAGCTTTGTCTCCGCCGGTCTGATCCGGGAGACGAAGGTGGAGGGCCGCCGACGCAGCTATCTCATCACCCCGGAGGGGATGAGGGCGCTGGAGGGGGAGTACCGCCGCCTGCTCGCCCTGACGGAGGACTACCGGGCGGAGGTGCATGGAGAGGAGGCGCGCCATGAGACGGCATAAATACCGGCTGAACCTGCTGTCCTACTGCGACGGGGCGAGGGTCTGCCGCCGGCTGGAGCGCATGGCCGCCCGGGGCTGGCAGCTGGATGACGTGGGCCTGCTCTGGCGCTACCGCCGCGCTCCGGCCCAGGCGCTGCACTACGAGGCCGTCTACTGTCCCCAGGCAGAGCTGCTGGCCCCCAGGGCCGGGGAGGGGGCCCAGGAGCTGGTGGACTACTGTGCCCAAGAGGACTGGACCCTGGCCGCTCAGTGGCGGCAGATGCTCCTGTTCTCCAACCCCTACCCCGACCCGGTGCCCATCGAGACCGATCCCCAGGTGCAGCTGGACGCCATCCATCGGGTGATGAAGGGGGCCATGCTCACCACGGCGGCCATCGCAGGCTACCTCTCCCTGCGCACCCTTTCCACCTTCCTCCGGATGATCTCCCAGCCGTCGCCGCTGCTGCTGGCCTCCCCCCTGCTGATGCTGATCCTGGCGCTGACCCCCCTGCTGCTGCTCAGCTTCCTGGCGGAGCCCGCCCTCTACCTGCTCTGGTATCGGAAAGCCCGGAGGGCCGCAGGACAGGGGGAGCCGCTCCCTCCGGTCCGCCACCGCTTCCTCCGCAGGGTGGACAGCGTGCTGACTCCCGCGGTGCTCCTTCTCATCCTCGCTTTTCTCTTCCGCGATCCCGGGGTGGGCTGGCCCTTCCTGCTCACCATCCTGCTGATCCTGCTGGTGCTGCCCCTGTTCCTGGCGCTGCAGCAGCTCTTCCGGCGGCTGGGGCTGGACGGCGGGACCAACCGGCTCATCATGGGGGGCGTTTCCCTGCTGTTGGCCGTTCTCATCCTCCTGCTGGCCATCCCCCAGCTGTTCCAGATGGGGGAGCAGGGCGCCTTCAGCGCCGGGACCGGGGAGCGGGTCACCCGCTGGCGGGACGGGGAGCAGGTGGACTATCTCCGGCAGGACCCGCTGCCCCTCACCCTGGAGGACCTGGGGGAGAGCGAGGGCGGCCGGTGGTCCTATGAGCTGGAGCGGTACGCCTCCCCCCTGCTGTCCCTGGCGGTGGGAGAACAGCGCCACGCCTTCTCCGACGTCCCGGAGCTGTCCTATGAGGTGATGGCCGTCCATCTGCCCTCCCTCACCCCCAAGATCCTGGAGCTGGCCATGGAGGAGCACTCCGCCTCTCTCTCCTTCCGGGAATTGGGCCGGTTCGTCTCCGCCGATGCCGCTCCCTGGGGCGCGGACGAGGCCTATCAGCGCCTGTGGGACGGTGAGCCCCAGCCCGTCTATCTCCTTCGGAAGGGGGACACCATCGTTTACCTCTCCCTCTCCAGCGAGTTCGCCCTCACCCCGGCGGCCGTCAGCACCATCCGGGAGGCGCTGCTCCCCTGAAAAAGCAGCAGCCCTCCCCCGGCGCGTTCGCGCCGGGGGAGGGCTTTCCTCTGTTTCCGGTCCCTGCCTCAATAGGTGTGGTCGCAGACCTCCCGGATCTTGACCTGGATGGCCTTGAGATCGTCGAAGGTCTCCGGCTTGCGCCGGGGGTCCCGCAGCAGGGCGGCGGGGTGGTACAGGGCGGTCATCCAAATGCCGCCCTTTCGGAACCACTGGCCGTGCTCCCGGGTGATCTTGAAGTCCTCCTTGATGAGCTTCATGGCGGCGATGCGGCCCAGGCAGACGATGATCTTGGGCCGCAGCAGGGACACCTGGTTCCGGAGATATCCGATGCAGGCGTCCTGCTCGGTGTTCAGGGGGTCCCGGTTCTGGGGCGGGCGGCACTTGACGATGTTGGCGATGTAGA
>CALXCT010000153.1 GCA_944386865.1 uncultured Oscillospiraceae bacterium
TATACCCGCAATGAATATACCCTGGTGTTTCACTTGGGGCAAACCAACCGGCTGGGATGGCACCAAGTGTCCTATTCTACCAACTCCACAGCCCAAAATGATCCGAGCGACTGGCAGAGCGGCCATCTGTGGATTACAGTCACCGATTCTTTTGTGATGATGAACGGGGAAAAGTTTCCCATCAGCAATTCCTACTGCTATTCGATCACAGCAAAATATGGGGCCTACATCTCAGACAGATGGCCGGATACCAGTGAAAGCACCGCTGGCATTTATAATCTGTTTACCTGGGCGACCCATGCAACCAGCCAGTACTATAAGACACATGACAACAAGAATATCATCGGCGTCTATCCCACCATGTCGGCGGAATTGATCATTGAACCGGAAAACCCCTCTGTCGCACACCATCTGGTTGCCTACTGGAGTACGAGCAATAGCCAGATGACCCACCATTTTATGTTCGAATATGTGCCAGGGGTGACTGCTGATACAACGGTGGCGTTTGACGGCACCTATGATAACAGCTATTACTATCCTCAGGTCCTTTCCCAGGGCGCGGAGGGAAAGACGGGGGTCACCGGCAAATCCTTTTATGAATTTGATTCTGCTGTAGTGCGTACCACGGCGGAAGCTAATCGGCAGAACGCCCCCGCCTTTTCCAATGTGACCTATCAGTACGGCTGCTATAGCGGCTCAAACGTCTACTTCTTCTATACCTATGACGACTACACGCTGACCTATAATGAGAACAACGCCAATCTGACCGCCGGAACGGAGGCCGGGATCAAGACGGTCCTCTTCCACTATATCGACGGCGTGCCGGTGGCGGACCAGATCGGCGGGGTGGACGCGGCCAACTATACTCCGGAACCTTACGTCTCCTCCTACGGCAACGAGTACACCTTCCTCGGCTGGTACACCTCCAACCTCACCGCCGACGCCACCGACAACGACCGCTTCAAGGTGAATTGGGAGACCTTTGCCCCCAGCTCCAGCGTCAACATCTATGCGGCCTGGGAGGCCCCCACCTTCACCAT
The DNA here is from genome assembly GCA_944386865.1 of uncultured Oscillospiraceae bacterium. Classification (GTDB taxonomy): domain Bacteria; phylum Bacillota; class Clostridia; order Oscillospirales; family Oscillospiraceae; genus CALXCT01. The sequence continues at coordinate 1,041 of CALXCT010000153.1, forward strand.
GACCCTCATCGTCCCCGGCGGCACGCTGTATCCGGACTCCCTGGATCAGTTCCGACAGCTGGGCTATTCCTGCACCACCAGCTCCACCACAGACCCCGACACCGGGGAGGTGACCAACACCTATGTGGTCTCCGGCATCCCGGGCGGCACCCGGGCCAGCCAGATCGTGACGGAGCGGAAGGGGGCGCAGAGCAGCCACAGCCTGGCCTTCGACTACTGGAGCTACACGGCGGCGGACGGCAGCGAGCAGCAGTACCTCTTTGACGACTCTCAGCTGGTGACCGGCGACCTGACCCTCACCGCCCAGTGGAAGATGGAGTATACCGGCCAGTACACCGTGCGGTATCTCACCACCGAGGACCCGGGGATGGACCTGGGCACGGTGGAGATCGACGACACGACCTACTACCGCCTGCTGGCCGACAAGACCGTCACCGGCGTGGCGGTGTCCTCCTCGGTCACCGAGGAGGCTCAGCCGGTCAGCGGATACCTGTCCCAGACCGGCTCCATCACCAGGATGGTGGAGGCGCCCGCCACGGCGGGCGGCGAAAGCGTGACGGTGTTCGATTTTATCTACGACAAGGTCGAGGGAACCGTCACCTACACCGTCCACTACGTCCGGGACACCGGCACGGATTACGGGCGGGAACCCCCGCCGGACGACGTGGCTCGCCTGACGGCGGACAGGATCGTGACATTGGGGTCCGCCTCCCTCAAGAAGTCCACCACAATCAGCGAGGCGGCGCTCGTCATCAGCGGCTACACCCCCCGGGACAGCTGGAACCACAGCTTCACCCTCTCGGCCGACGCGGACCAGAACCACCTGTACATCTACTATGTGTCCAACACCTATCAGGTGGACTTCAGCGTGACCTACCACTTCGCCCTGCCGAACGGCAGCTATGACCAGACGGAGGAGTATACCTTCAACCTGAGCGCCAAGGACGCCGTGGGCAAGGTGATCTACGCCCGGGACCTGGTGGAGAACTACGGGCAGTACCTGGAGGGAGAGCCGGACCAGCTGGCTGCGCTGGAGGCGAAGATGCACGGCCATGTGCTGGACGAACAGCTCACCACCCCGCCCTATATCCTCCTGCGCAACACCACCTCCACCCAGGAGGGGCAGACGGTCAACGCCATCGACGTCTACCTGAAAAACGGCACCTATACCCTGACCTATGATCTCAACGGCAGCGCCGCCTTCCCGGCGGAATGGCCGGACGCGGACAGCTTCCTGACCCCTGGAACCGGGAGCTACGCCCAGTCCGTCACCTACCCCAACAGGGCCGACGTCCCGATCACCGATCCCCAGCGCCTGGCCTATGCGTTCACCGGCTGGAACACCGCCGCCGACGGCAGCGGGACGGGATACACGACGGAGACGCTTTCCGCCGCGTCCTGGTATCAGCAGGAAGGGATGTACGAGGACGTGACCCTCTACGCCCAGTGGGAGCAAAAGCTCATCGTCACCTTCGACCTCCGCGGAGGCACGTGGACGGCCAGCGGCGAGGGCTTTTACCAGGCGGCGGACGGCAGCTGGTACGCTTACGCCGCCCAGGGACAGACCGCGCCCCAGCCCCAGGACCCCACCCTGGTGACGGCGGAGGGGATCGCCCACTCCTTTGTGGGCTGGACCACGGAGGACCCCGACAACTGGTCGTTCGCAACGGAGGAGAAACGCATCGACCTGGAGGCCTTCGAGCAGTACCGCTACCGGTTCACCGAGCCGGTGACCAGACCCATCACCCTTTACGCCGTGTGGGACCCGGACGTGACCACCTTCGGCGTGGTCAAGACCGACGCGGACCGGACGGACCCCGCGCCTCTCGCGGGAGCCGCCTTCACCCTGGAGCGGCTGCTGGCCAATGTGACTGCCGACGGGTCCGGCGGATATACCTATACCCTGCGCAGGGATGAGAACGGCGCTTATATTCCGGACAGCTCCTTCGCCGTGCGGACCCTGACCAGCGGGGAGAACGGGGAACTCTGGTTCGAGAATCTCCCCGCCGGGTACTACCGGCTCACCGAGACTGACGCCCCGGCCGGCTATTCCGGTCTGAGCAAGCCGGTGATCCTCTACGCCCCCTATGGCGGCGTGGGGAGCATTCACAACGAGGATGTTTTCTCCGGACAGGTGACCGGCGTGGTCGCCGACGGCGACCTTGTGGTGACGGTGCGCAACATCTCCCAGTACGGCGTCACCATCCAGGCCCCGGACTCCCTCGCCCTCACCTATACCGCTCCCGACTTCATCTGGAACCCGGAGACGCTGACGTACGAGGGGCTGGCCGAGGGCGTGTGGCTGGTGTCCACGGCCCCGGAGGGGCAGGACATCACCGTCACCAACACCTCCCAGGGGTCGAACGCGCTGGCCGTTTCGGTGACCCTGACCTATGGGAGCGGCTACGAGGCCCTGCTCCCCCTGAGCACCCTCAGCGGCGGCACGGGGTATGACCTGGTGGAGACGGCCCGGAGCAAGACACTCTCCGGCACCCTGGCCGCACAGGGCAGCGCGACCTTCTCCCTCAGCGTGGCGGGGACGCTGTCCCCGGATGTGATCCTCCCCGGAACGGAGACCCGGGCGGGCACCATCACAGTGCTTGTCTCCAAACCCAGCGGTTAAACACGGCGTGGCAGAGCCGGTTTAATAAAACCACATACTTTCATTGAAAGGAGAATGAATATGAAAAGAGTTTTGGCGATCGTGACGGCGCTGGCCATG
>CALXCT010000154.1 GCA_944386865.1 uncultured Oscillospiraceae bacterium
TCGCAACGGTGTGCCCCGGCGTGGTCATCGTCAAGCACGGGGCAGACGGATGCTATGTCAACGACGGGGTACAGGCGGTGCATGTGCCCGCCTTTGCCGTCCACGCCGTCGATACGACCGGGGCGGGCGACAACTTTGTGGGCGGGTTCCTGTACGCATCGCTACAGGGGCTGGAGCTATCGGCCTGCGTCCAGTATGCCTGTGCCACCGGCGCCATCAGCGTGCAATCGGTCGGCACCACAACAGGGCTGCGCGATGCGGCACAGGTCGAGGATTTTCTGCGCGCACACGCGTGAAGGTATCGGCTTGGGGTTGATGGACGGTATCGCAACATGCCGACGCCGTTGGAGCCTCGCCCCGCTGTGAAAAAACATTGCCGCCTCCCCCTGCGCCAACTGCAGCGCGCGGCGGGCGGCCGTACAGGCTGATTTTCGTCCACAAAAAAGCCCGGGCGGCTTCTCTGAGCCGCCCGGGCTTGATGCGTCTATTCAAACGTCTTTTGATAGTATGTCAGCGCCTTTTCCAGCTTTTGGTACTCTTCGCTGGTCAGCGCACGCACCGGCTTGCGGCATGCGTCGCAGGCGATGACTCCCTTCATTTTGAGCATGGCCTTGATGGATGGAATCGTGGGCACGCCGGCCGTCAATTTTTTGAGCGCAAGCGTGTGGAACGAGAGCTCGCGCGCCCGCTCGTATTCGCCACGGCAAAAGCTCTCATAGATGCCCAACATCAGTTTGGGGTATACATATCCGCCGCCCGATACGGTGCCCACCGCGCCGGCGTGCAGCGCCGTCAGGAACAATTGGTCGTTGCCGATGAGCATCTGCGGGCTGCGCTGCGAACAGCACATGTACTCCAGAAAGCGCGTCACATCGTCGCCCGTATACTTCATGCCCATAAAGTTCTCATGCCGGTCCATCAGCGGGCCAAATACCGACGGCACCAGATCCGATTTGGCGTTTTTGGTGATGTTGTACGCGTAGATGGGGTAATCCGGTTCGGCCGGCAACACCTCGTCGTAGTAGTTCATCAGTGCGACGTTGTCCATGGTGAAAAAGACCGGGGTCATCACGCCGGCGCCGTCAGCGCCGATGCGCTTGGCCGCGCGGATGCGCGCAATGGTCTGTTGGGTAGACATACTGCCGCACTGTACGTATACCACCATGCGCTTGGCGTTTTCCTCGACCACCCACTGCGCCTGCGCATCGCGCTCTTCGGCGCTGAGCAGCATGCCTTCGCCGGTGGTGCCGTTGGGGTAGATGCCGTGCATACCGCAATCCGCCAGATAGCGCACCAGATTGCGCAGCGAAGCTTCATCCAACTCTCCCGTCCGTGTCATGGGCGTAACGTTGGCGCAGACCACGCCGTAGAGCTTTCGACTTTGTGCAAGTTGTTCGTTCAATGATTTTCCTCCCGGGTTTTACCAATTTACCTCAGTATAGCATCCAGAAAAGCAAAATTTCAATCGTTTGAAAAATGACGATCTTTCATTGTATGAATTGAAATAGCACCCTGTATGTGCGGCAACAGGGCCCTTCGGTTCTCCCGTTCACTGCGTCTGAACGCGCCTGCGCGGCACAAAGCGCCCGCCCTTGTCGTCCGCCGTGCCGCGCCCGTAGACGCGTCCATCGCGCTCCACCGGCTCAAACGGATCGCTGTGCCAGTTTTCGAGGTCGCCGGGCGGTACCACGTCCATGTGCGCGTTGAAGAGCAATTTGCGCCCGCCCCTGCCAAAGACAAAGCGCGCGAGGGCGTTACACCGCCCTGTCTCCACCCGTTGCAGTTCCACCTGTGCACCGGCCTGTTGCGCCACGTGCAACAGCCACCTGCCCAGCCGGTCTTCGTCGCCAGGCGGATTGACGGTTTTGGCCCGGATCGCCTCCATAAACAGCGAGAGAAACGCCTCCCGGTGTGCCTCCACATATGCATCCACGCTTGCCATCATTTGCTCTTCCATCGTCTGCTTCCTCCTGTTGCCCATCTGCCTGCAAACAAAAAAGGCGCTGGCAAATCATTGCCAACGCCTTTGTCATGCAAGCTTCAGCGATACAGGTGCGGCACCGGCCGCATCCCTTGTTGTGGGCGATTATAGATCACATCGCGGTACATGTCAAGCGAAATGGTAGAAAAAACCGACTTTACTTTTTCCCTTGCCGCTTCGTATAATGGAAAAAATCTGCAAAGGATGGCGAATGTAAATGCAGTGGTTTGAATGTGACTATGCCGAGGGCGCGCATCCGCGCGTGCTCAAAGCGCTGATCGATAGCAATGCGCTCTCTACACCGGGCTACGGGGAAGACGCGTTTTGTGCGCGTGCCAAAGCGCTGCTGCGCAGCCAGATGCAATGCGAGCACTGCGAGATCTTCTTCACTATGGGCGGCACACAGACCAATCTCTTGGCCATTGCACAGCTGCTTCGCCCGCACCAGAGCGTGATCTGCGCACAGGAGGGGCACATCCACACGCACGAGACGGGCGCCATCGAGGCGACGGGCCACCAGCTCTTGATCGCCAAAGACGTAGACGGCAAATTGACACCGGATTCCATTCGCGCAGTATTGGCGGCACAGATGCCCATCCACGCCACGCAACCAAAGCTGGTGTACCTCTCGCAACCCACAGAGTGGGGCACGGTATACACTCGATCGGAGCTAAGCGCACTGCACGCGCTGTGCCGCGAGGCGGGCCTGCTGCTGTATCTGGACGGCGCGCGGCTGGGCTGTGCGCTGGCGGCACAACCCGACGTCTCGCTGCCGTTTTTGGCGCGGGTGTGCGATGCGTTTTACATTGGTGGCACCAAAAACGGCGCGCTGTTTGGCGAAGCGCTGGTATTTACCGATCCGGCGCTGTGTCGGGGATTTGACTACCTGCGCAAGCAGCGCGGCGGCCTGCTGGCCAAGGGGCGCCTGCTGGGCGCGCAGTTTGAGGCGCTGTTTACCGATGGGCTGTATACGCAGCTGGGCGCGCACGCCAATGCCATGGCCAGGCGGCTACAGGACGGCATTTTGGCGGCGGGATATCCGCTGTTGGCGCCCTCGGCGACCAACCAGGTCTTTCCCGTGTTGCCCAAAGCGCTCGTGGAATTTCTCGAGACCCGCTATGTTTTCCGCCGTTGGGGGGTACCCGAGGACCCAGAGCAGGTTCCCATCCGCCTGGTGACGGCGTTTACCACCACGCCCGAGGCCGTGGACGCACTGATCGCCGATCTGGCATAGGTGGGGTGAATGGTAGCGCACAAAGAAAGCGGGCCCGTCATGCGACGGCCCGCTTTTCTTTGCAATACATCACCCGTGCCG
>CALXCT010000155.1 GCA_944386865.1 uncultured Oscillospiraceae bacterium
ACAAGGCCGCCTCCAAGGTGGACATCATCGGCCAGTTCGGCGTGGGCTTCTACTCCGCCTTCATGGTGGCCGACGAGGTGACCGTCCTCTCCAGGGCCTACGGCAGCGACGAGGCCTGGCGCTGGCAGTCCTCCGGCGCAGACGGCTACACCGTCACCCCCTGCGAGAAGGAGACGGTGGGCACCGACATCATCATGAAGCTCAAGCAGGACAGCGAGGAGGAGAACTACTCCAAGTATCTGGAGCCCCACCGGCTGGAGGAGCTGGTGAAGAAATACTCCGACTACATCCGCTACCCCATCCGCATGGAGCTGGAGGACTACCGGGAGAAGCCCAGGCCCGAGGACGCGGGGGAGGACTACAAGCCCGAGTGGGAGATGGTCAAGGAGTGGCAGACCGTCAACTCCATGGTGCCCATCTGGCAGCGTCAGAAGTCCAAGGTGAAGCCGGAGGACTACAACACCTTCTACAAGGAGAAGTTCTTCGACTGGCAGGACCCCCTGGCCGTCATCCACACCAGCGCCGAGGGCGCGGTGGAGTACAAGGCCCTGCTCTATCTCCCCGCCAAGGCCCCCTTCGACTTCTACACCCGGGAGTTCCAGAAGGGCCTGCAGCTCTACTCCTCCGGCGTGCTCATCATGGACAAGTGCGCCGACCTGCTGCCCGACCACTTCCGCTTCGTGCGCGGCGTGGTGGACAGCCAGGACTTCTCGCTGAACATCAGCCGTGAGGTGCTCCAGCACACCAGCCAGCTGCGGGTCATCGCCTCCAACCTGGAGAAGAAGATCAAGGCGGAGCTGCTGAAGATGCTCAAGAGCGACCGGGAGAAGTACCGCGCGTTCTGGAAGGAGTTCGGCATGCAGCTGAAGTACGGCGTGGTCAACGACTACGGCCGCCACAAGGAGCTGCTGCAGGACCTGCTGCTGTTCCACTCCTCTGCGGACGGGGAAGACACCACCCTGGAGGAGTACAAGGGCCGCATGAAGGACGACCAGCCCTTCGTCTACTACGCCCAGGGCGAGCACGTGGATCAGATCGCCCGGCTGCCCCAGGCCGAGCGTATCCTGGACAAGGGGTACGAGATCCTCTACTTCACCGACGAGGTGGACGAGTTCATCGCCCAGACTCTGGGCGAGCTGGACGGCAAGAAGTTCAAGTCGGTCAGCGACCAGGACGCCCTGCCCCAGACCGACGAGGAGAAGGCGCACAGCGAGCAGCAGGCCGAGGAGAACAAGCCCCTGCTGGACTTCGTGAAGGAGACCCTGGGGGACAAGATCGTGGACGCCCGCATCTCCAAGATCCTCAAGTCGGGCACCGTGTGCATGACCACCGACGGGCCCGTCTCCCTGGAGATGGAGAAGTACCTCAACCGCATCGAGGGCACCGACAACGTGCAGAGCCGCCGGGTGCTGGAGCTCAACGCAGACGCCCCCGCCTTCGCCGCCCTGAAGGCCGCCCTGGACGGCGGCGACAAGGAGCTGGCCGCCAAGTACGCCAAGGTGCTCTACGGCCAGGCCCTGCTCATCGCCAACCTGCCCCTGGAGGACCCGGTGGAGTACTCCGAGCTGGTGTGCAGCCTGATGAAATAAACCGAGGCCACGGTCCGGCCCCCGCTTCACGCGGGGGCCGGATCTTTCCTGTTTTTCCTTGAGTTTCCCAGCGCAACGCGATACAATAGGGTTGACCGCAGGCTGATCCCGCTGCGGCACATGACACCACTCCGAAAGGATGAGGATGATGAAAAAGACTCTGGCTGCCCTGCTCACGGCCGCACTGGCCGCGAGCCTGCTGTGCGTCCCGGCCCTGGCCGCCGGCAGCTACGGCAGTTATCAGCTCAGCACCCAGTTTGCCCAGTTTTCCTTCGACGCCGCCTACACCTCCCGGGAGACGCTGACCTTCTATGAGTTCGTGGAGGGCAGTGAGGACAGCTATCAGCCGGTGAGCCGGGAGGTGGACCTGATCACCGTGAAGCCCGGCAGCGCCGCCTCCGTGAAGAGCCCCTCGGGCGACAACTACTTCGCCACCGCCACCGGCTACCAGAAGGCGGAGGGCGGCTACACCGTGGTGGAGGCCCTTGCCTATGAGACCTTCACCACTGACAACACCTCCCTGTGGTTCGGCGACCCCAGCGAGACCGGGTACACCCCGCTGCTTGAGGTCGTGGTGGGTTTCTTCGACGATGAAGTGAAGACCGTCTACCTCCGGGCCGGCACGGAGGCGGCCAACCCTGAGCAGCCCAAGGCCGACCCCTTCACCGACGTGAAGGAGGGGGACTGGTACTATCACTTCGTCAACACCGTGTATGAAAAAAAGCTGTTCGCCGGCAACCCCGACGGCACCTTTGAGCCCACCGCCGACATGACCTACGGCCAGTTCCTGGCGGTGCTCAGCCAGTTCTCCGGCGATCCCATCGACACCAGAGGCACCCCCAACTGGTATGACGCCTACGTGAGCTGGGGCAAGGACAAGGGGCTGGTGCCCCAGCAGCTGCTGGCCTCCTT